>CAXTCO010000120.1:0-6920 GCA_964242255.1 uncultured Caulobacteraceae bacterium
CGGCGAGGACCGGGGCCAGGACGGCGAGGGCGACGGCCAGGGCGCGCCAGGGCTGCGGGTCGGGCGGCGCCTCGCCGAGCAGCGTGCGGGCGAGCCCCGTCAGGGCGGCGAGGAGGGCGTCGGACAGGGGCGAGCGCGCGTCGATCCCTCCCCGCCCGTCGAACTCGGCGTCGATCAGCGCCTGCGCGAGCGCGGCGGCGTCCACGAACACGTCGAGGGCGCCCGCCGGAGCCGGCCCCGCCGGCGCCGAGGCCAGGGCGCCGGCGATCCCGGCCAGGGCGGTGCGCGGCGCGAAGGTGCGGACGTGGTCGCCATACACCCACACGCCCGCCGCCCTCAGGCGAGGTGGCGGTAGGCGACGGCGGCGAAGGCGTCGAAGGTCGGCGGCGCGATCCCGCGCCGCAGCAGCCACTCGGCCCAGGCTTCGAACTGCGGCGGACCGGGGGAGACCTGCCAGCGGGCGTCCTTGGCGCGGCGCAGGGCCTCGGTCGGCGTGTCGCCCGCGTCGACGAGCACGCACAGCGCCAGGGTCGCCGACCGGCCGACGCCCTCGCGGCAGTGGACCAGCACGGGGCCGTCCGCTGCGCGGACGAAGGCGACGCCGCGGTCCAACGCCTCCTGCGTGGGCGCGTGGTCGTCGACGGTGGGCAGGCGCAGAAAGGCGATCCCGAGGCGGGCGAGGGCTTCGGCGTCGTCGGCGGCCTCGTCGCGCAGGTCCACGGCGGCGCGCACGCCTTCGGCGGCGAGTTCCGCCCACTCGCCGGGGGCGACCACACCCCCGACCAGCAGGTGCGGCGTGATCCAGCTCCAGTTCCGGCGGACGGCGCCCCGCGCGAGCGGCGCGCCGGGGGCGGCGTCTGTCACGCCCGCTCCAGCTCGCGCGCGCCGGCCCCCGCCCGCGCGGGGGCGTAGCGCTCCGTCATCCGTGCGCAGAAGTCGGCGAACTCCTGCGGGTCGCGGGGAGCGCTGGTGTGGTGCGGCTCGATCCCTTTCTCCTGCGGCGTGAAGCAGAAGGTGACGGTGACGTCGAAGGGGGCCAGCGCCTCCATCTGCCGGTCGAACCAGTCGAGGGCGCCGGGGCGCAGGCTGTCGGCCCAGCTGAGGCCCGTGCGCAGGTAGGTGACGCCCAGGTCGCGCATCCAGCGCACCGCGTCGTCCAGCCGGTGGTCCTGGAAGTGGAACCACTGGCAAAGGCCCAGGCCCTGCGGCCCGGCGTGCGGGCGGAAGGCGTCCAGGGCCAGCTTGGGGCGGCCGTCCTGGTCCAGCAGGCCCATGGCGAAGTGGCGGTAGTAGGAGCTGCCCTCCGCCTCCTTGTGGCGGGTGGTGGCCTCCCACTCGCGCGGCAGGTCGTAGAGGGAATACCAGTGGATGCGCGGGGCGCGGCCGATCAGGTGGCGGGCGGTGGCCTCCACGCCCCAGGCGGCCACCTCCTCCGCGCCGAAGGAGGAGACGCCGACCTCCGACACCCACAGGGGGCGGCCGTCGATCACGGCGCGGATCTCGTCCAGCTTGGCCGGCCAGTCGTGGATCGACCACAGGTTCCAGTCGAGCGGGAAGCCGTGCACCGCCGCCACGTCGATCTCGTCCAGGGCGCCGCAGCCCTTCAGCCGGTTGATGAACGACGGGTCGATGGGGCTCATGCCGCCCAGCACGCGCGGAAGGTGCGGGTCGACCGCCTTGATGGCTCGGCCGGAGAGCCGCACCATCTCCCCGAACTTCGACCAGTCGGGGTCGACCAGCGGGTCCCAGTGCGACTTGTTGTTGGGCTCGTTCCAGATCATGGCGGCCTCGACCGTCATGCGGCGTCTCCTGTGGGCGGACGGGCGGCCCTCATGCGGGGGCCTCCTCGTTCAGGCGGATCAGCTTGGCCCCCCAGCCGCCGACGACGGCGGTGGTCAGGGAGGCGGGGCCGACCTCAAAGCGGCTGTAGAAGTCCAGGTTCAGGCCGAGCCAGTGACAGGCCAGCGCCTTGACCACGTCCGAGTGCGTCACCAGCACCACCACGCCCTCCGGATGCTCGGCGCGGATCGCCTCGACGGCGCGCACCGCGCGCATCTGGCACTCGCCCAGGCTCTCGCCGCGGGGAGGGCGCGTCTGGGTGCGGCGGGTGTTCCAGGGCTCCCAGCGCGGGTCGGCGCGGAGCTGGTCGAACGAGAGGCCGGTCCACTCGCCGAAGTCGAGCTCCAAGAGCCCGGGGTCGTCCTGCACGGGCAGGTCGAGCACGGCGGCGATGTCGTGAGCGGTCTCCCGGCAGCGCTGCAGAGGGCTGGCGTAGAGGGCGGCCGGCGCCTCGCGCCGCAGCCGCTGGGCGATCCGTGCGACCTCGTCGCGCCCCTGCTCCGACAGCTCCACGCCCTCCATGCGGCCGCACAGCTGGCGGTCGAGCCGCCCGTGGCTGCCGTGGCGGACGAGATGGAGGGTGGTGGTCACCGGCTGTTGGCCGCGTTCGGACCCGCGGCGAACGCCTCCACCATCTCGCGCGCCTCGTCGTCGGTGAACTGGCGGGCGGGGCTCTTCATGAAGTAGGCGCTGGGCCCCTCCAGCGAGCCGCCGATCCCGCGGTCGAGGGCGATCTTGGCGCAACGCACGGCGTCGATCACCACGCCCGCGCTGTTGGGGCTGTCCCACACCTCCAGCTTGAGCTCGAGGTTGAGCGGCACGTCGCCGAAGGTGGTGCCTTCCAGGCGGATGAAGGCGAACTTGCGGTCGGTGAGCCAGGGCACGAAGTCGCTCGGGCCGACGTGCACGTCCTGCGGCGGGAGCGGAACGTCGAGTTGGCTGGTGACCGCCTGCGTCTTGCTGATCTTCTTGGACTCCAGCCGCTCGCGCTCCAGCATGTTCTGGAAGTCGGCGTTGCCGCCGACATTGAGCTGGTATGTGCGGTCCAGCCGCACGCCGCGCTCGCGGAACAGGTTGGCGAGCACGCGGTGCACGATGGTGGCCCCCACCTGGCTCTTGATGTCGTCGCCCACCACCGGCAGGCCGGCCGCCTCGAAGCGCTTTCGCCAGCCGGCGTCGGAGCCGATGAACACGGGCACGCAGTTGATGAAGGCGCAGCCGGCTTCGAGCGCAGCCTCGGCGTAGAACTCCGTCGCCTTCTGCGAACCTACGGGCAGGTAGGAGACCAGCACCTCGGTGCCCGAGCGGCGCAGCTCTTCGGCCACGTCCGCCGGCTCGGCGTCCGCCTCCGCGATCTCGCCGCTCATGTACTTGCCGATGCCGTCCAGCGTCGGCCCGCGCTTGACCGTCACGCCCGTGCGCTCCGGCTTCGCGAAGCGCTGGGTGTTGTTGGGCTTGGCCCAGATCGCCTCGGCCACGTCGCGCCCCACCTTGGCGGCGCTGACGTCGAAGGCCGAGGCGATCTCGACGTCGCCCACGCGGTAGCCGCCCAGGTCGGCGTGCATCAGGCCGGGGATGGGTTCGTTGCCGTCCGCATCCCGGTAGAAGCTGAGGCCCTGCACGAACGACGAGGCGCAGTTGCCCACGCCCACCACGCCCACCCGCACCTTGCTCCGCCCCAACGGATAGCCCCCGTCCATCACCGAACCGTCATGTTCCTAGCCCGCGAGCATGGGCCGCGCCAGCTTTGTAGCTGACCCGGCGACGCTTGGCGCGCGCTTTGTTCCCGCAGGGCGGAGGCTTGTGCCGCCACCATCTTCAACGTAGGCCGGAACTCCGAAGCGCTGTTGCGCCGCCGCCGTGGGGAGGGCCGGGTTGGCCGAGACCGTTCTGATCACCGGCGGCGCCGGCTTCATCGGCCGCTACGTCGCCCAGGAGGCGCTGGACCGCGGCCACCATGTCCGTGTGCTCGACTCGCTGATCGAGCAGGTGCACGCGGGCAGGGGGCGTCCGGAGGCGCTGAGCAAGGAGGTCGAGCTGATCGTCGGCGACGTGCGCGACGAGGGCGCGACGCTGCGGGCGCTCGCGGGAGTCGACCACGTGATCCACCTCGCCGCCGAGGTGGGCGTCGGCCAGAGCATGTACGCGGTGGACCGCTACGTCTCCGCCAACGACTACGGCACGGCCGTGCTGTTCCAGCAGCTGATCGAGAAGCCGGTGCGCCGGGTGGTGACCGCCTCCTCCATGTCGATCTACGGCGAGGGCCTCTACCGCGACGCGGACGGGGCCGTTCACGAGGAGGTGGTCCGCAACGGCCGCAACGCCGACGGCTCGTGGGACCCGCAGGACGCGCAGGGCCGCCCCCTGACCCCCGCGCCCACGCCCGAGTGGAAGCGGCCGACGCTGGCCAGCGTCTACGCCCTCGGCAAGTACGTGCAGGAGCGTCTGACCCTGACGCTGTCGCCCGCCTACGGCATGAGCTGCGCGGCCCTGCGCCTGTGGAACGTGTACGGGCCGGGGCAGGCCCTCTCCAATCCCTATACGGGCGTGCTGGCGATCTTCTCCTCGCGCCTGGCCAACGACCAGGCGCCGATGATCTTCGAGGACGGCGGGCAGCAGCGCGACTTCGTGCATGTGAAGGACGTGGCGCGGGCGTTCCTGAACGCCCTGCAGAGCGACGCCGACGGGCAGGTCTACAACATCGGCTCCGGCGACGTGTTCACGGTCAACGACGTGGCGCGCTCGGTGTCGCGGGCCATGGGCAAGGCCGTCGCGCCGGACGTCACCGGCAAGGCGCGCATCGGCGACATCCGCCACTGCATCCCGGACATCTCCAAGGCCCGCGCCGAGCTGGGCTACGCCCCGCGCGAGGACTTCATGGCCGGCCTCGCCGAGCTCGCCGAGTGGGTGGCGCGGCAGGAGGCGGTCGACAACGTCGCGGCCGCCCGCAAGGAGCTCGAGGCCCGGGGGCTGGTCGCTTGAGCGCGCCCGCGGACGCCGCGCCCGTCCTCGTCACGGGCGGCGCGGGCTTCATCGGCTCCAACATCGCCGACCGGCTGCTGCGCGACGGCCGCCGCGTGCGGATCTACGACTCGGTCGCCCGCGCCGGCGTTCAGGCCAACGTGGACTGGCTGAAGGGCCGCGGCGGCGAGCGGCTGGAGGTGGTGGTCGCCGACGTGCGCGACCACGCGCGCCTGGCGCAGGCGGTCGAGGGCGCGTCCGCCGTGTTCCACATGGCCGCGCAGGTGGCGGTGACCACCAGCCTGGTCGACCCGGTCGAGGACTTCGACGTCAACGTCCGCGCCACCCTCGCGCTGCTGGAGGCGGTGCGCGCGGAAGGCTCCAAAGGGGGCCGCCGCGTCCCGGTGGTCTTCGCCAGCACCAACAAGGTCTACGGCGACCTGGCCGACATGGCCTTCGAGCGCCGCGGCGACCGCTACGTGCCGACCGACCCGCAGCTGCTCGCCCACGGCGTCGGCGAGGCGCGGCCGCTCGACTTCCACACGCCCTACGGGTGCTCCAAGGGCGCGGCCGACCAGTACGTGCTCGACTGGTCGCGATCCTACGACCTGCCGACGTGCGTGATGCGCATGAGCTGCGTCTACGGCCCGCGCCAGATGGGCACGGAGGACCAGGGCTGGGTCGCCCACTTCTTGATCAAGGCGCTGGAGGGCGGCGCCATCACACTCTACGGCGACGGCCGGCAGGTGCGCGACATCCTGCAGGTGTCGGACGTGGTGGACGCCTACATGGCCGCCCTCGCGCGCATCGAGGACGTGCGCGGGCGTGCGTTCAACCTGGGCGGCGGCGCCGACAACGCCGTGAGCCTGCGCGAGCTGATCGCCTGCATCGGCGACCTGATCGGCCGCCAGGTGGACGTCGAGTATGCGGACTGGCGCCAGGGCGACCAGCGCTTCTTCGTGGCCGACATGCGCGAGGCCGAGCGCGCCCTGGGCCTGAAGCCGCGCACGCCGTGGCGTGACGGCGTCGCCGGCCTCGCCGACTGGCTGGCCGAGCATCGCGGCCTGCCCCGCCACGCGGCGGCCGCAGCGGTGAAGCCCGCCAAGCTCGTCGCCCGCGCCGCCGCGGGCGGCTGAGCCCCCAGCCCCTCAGAGCTCCCGATGATCGACACCATGCGCGCGGCCGTGGTCACCCGCGCCGGCCACGCCGAGACGCAGGCCGCGCCGAAGCCGGAGCCCGGCCCCGGGCAGGTGCGCCTGCGGCTGGAGGGCTGCGGCGTGTGCGCCTCCAACCTCGGCCCATGGGCGGGGCCGGAGTGGATGAGCTTCCCCACCGCGCCCGGCGACCTGGGCCACGAGGGCTGGGGCGTGGTCGACGCGCTCGGCGCCGGCGTGGGGGGGTTCGCCGTCGGCGACCGCGTCGCGGCGCTCGGCTTCAAGAGCTACGCGCAGTACGACCTCGCGGAGGCCGACGCTGTCGTGAAGCTGCCGGCGTCGCTGGCCGACACGCCCTTCCCTGGCGAGCCCCTCGCCTGCGCCATGAACATCTTCCGCCGCGCGGACATCCACGCCGGGCAGACGGTGGCGGTCGTGGGGATCGGCTTCCTCGGCGCGATCCTGACGCGGCTGGCGAGCCAGGCCGGCGCGCGCGTGATCGCGGTCAGCCGCCGCCCCTTCAGCCTCCAGGTGGCGCGCGAGATGGGCGCGGCCGAGACGATCCCGATGGAGGACCACTGGGCCATCCTGGAGCGGGTGAAGGCGCTCACCGGCGGCGTCTTCTGCGACCGGGTGGTCGAGGCGGTCGGCAAGCAGTGGCCGCTGGACCTCGCCGCCGAGTTGACGCGCGAGGGCGGGCGGCTGGTGATCGCCGGCTACCACCAGGACGGCCCGCGCCAGGTGAACATGCAGATGTGGAACTGGCGCGGCTTCGACGTGGTCAACGCTCACGAGCGCGACCCCAAGATGTACGTCCGCGGCCTGCACGAGGCGGTGGAGGCGGTGGCGTCCGGCCGGCTCGACCCGTCCAGGCTCTACACCCACACCTACCCGCTCGATCAGCTCGGCGAGGCGCTGGACGCCACGCGCGACCGGCCGGACGGCTTCCTCAAGGCCCTGGTGCGG
>CAXTCO010000121.1:0-6918 GCA_964242255.1 uncultured Caulobacteraceae bacterium
GGCGAGAACACCAAGATCGACAACCTGGTCCAGGTCGCCCACAACGTGGTGATCGGGCGCAGCTGCGTGCTGGCCGCGCACACGGGGATCTCGGGCAGCGTGACGGTGGGGGATGGGGTGGCGTTCGGCGGCCGGGCGGGCATCGCCGACCACGTGGACATCGGCGCCGGCGCCAAGATCGCCGCGGCCTCCGGCGTGATGAAGGACGTGCCGGCCGGCGAGGTGTGGGGCGGCTCGCCCGCGCGCTCCCTCCGCAAGTGGATGCGCGAGACCGCCTGGCTGGCCGCCCAGGTCAAGAAGACCACGGGCGGGGGGCGTTGATGGACGGCGGCGACACGGTGGACGCGGCGGGCGTGGCCATCGACTACGCGGAGATCCAGCGCCGCATCCCGCACCGCTTCCCCTTCCTCTTGGTGGACCGCTGCGAAGACTACCGCGCCCGCGAAAGCGTGGTGGGGATCAAGTGCGTGTCGATCAACGAGCCATACTTCCAAGGCCACTTCCCGGAGAGCCCGGTGATGCCGGGCGTGCTGATCTGTGAGGCCATGGCGCAGACGGGCGCGGTGCTCATGTCCAAGACGCTGGAAGTCGACGTCACGGGCAAGGTGATCTACTTCATGAGCCTGGACAACGCCCGCTTCCGCCGCGCCGTGCGTCCCGGCGACGTCCTGCGCATGCACGTCAACGTGCTGCGCGCGCGCGACCCGGTGTTCAAGTTCCACGGTGACGCCTACGTCGACGGCCAGCTCGCCGCGGAGTGCGACTTCGCCGCCATGGTCTCGGAGATCGCCCGTTGAGCGCCGTCGGCTCGGCGACGCGCGCGTGAGCGTCCACCCCACAGCCCTGGTCGCGGACGGCGCGCGCCTGGGCGCCGGCGTGGAGGTCGGCCCCTTCTGCACCGTCGGCCCCGACGTGACGTTGGGCGACCGCGTGCGCCTGGTCAGCCACGTGGTGGTGGAGGGCGTCACGGAGGTGGGAGACGACACCCTGGTCCACCCCTTCGCCGTGCTGGGGGGCGCGCCGCAGCACCTGGCGCACAGGGGCGAGCGCACGCGCCTGGTGGTCGGGGCGCGCAACCGCATCCGCGAGCACGTCACCATGCACACGGGCACGGTGTTGGGCGGCGGGGTCACCCGCGTGGGATCGGACAGCCTCTACATGGTGGCCAGCCACGTGGCGCACGACTGCATGGTGGGCGATCATGTCACCTTCGCCAACAACGCCACCCTGGGCGGCCATGTGCACGTGGGCGACTGGGTGTTCATGGGCGGCCTCTCCGCCGTGCACCAGTTCACCCGCATCGGCCGCTACGCCTTCGCCGGCGGCGGGGCCATCGTGACCAAGGACGTGATCCCCTACGGCTCCGTCTGGGGCAGCCAAGCCGTGCTGGGCGGCCTGAACCTCGTGGGCCTGAAGCGCCGCGGCTTCGGGCGCGAGGCGATCAACGAGCTGCGCGCCGCCTACCGCCTGCTGTTCGCACCGGAGGGCACCTTCCAGGAGCGCCTGGACGACCTGGAGGCGGCGCACTCCGCCTCGCCGGAGGTGATGGAGATCGTCGCCTTCATCCGCGCCGACGCCAACCGCCCCATCTGCCTGCCGACGGCGTAGGGACCGGGTCCGCCGAGGTTGAGCCCGCACCCTCCGACGTCCGTCTCACGCCTTGGTTCATCCCGGCGCGGGCCGGGATCCAGGTCCGGGCGTGGTCCCGGGTTCGGCGTCGGGACGGCGGGCTCAGTCCCGCCCGATCCTGCAACCGGTTCCGGCCTTCGGCGGGATCAGCCGATGGAATGAAGCGGATGCACGCCGGATGACCACACCCTCCAAGCTGGGCCTGATCGCCGGGGGCGGGGCGCTTCCGCTGGCGCTCGCCGCCAAGTGCGAGGCGGCCGGCCGGCCCCTGTTCGTGCTGCGGCTCAACGGTTTCGCCGATCCGGCGCTGCAGCGCTTCCGCGGTGCGCCCTGCGGAATCGCGGAGCTGGGCCGCGCCTTCAAGCTGCTGCGTGCGGAGGGGTGTGCGACCGTCTGTTTCGCGGGAACGGTCTCGCGCCCCGACTTCGCCGCGCTCAAGCCCGACCTGCGCGGCCTCGCGCTGCTGCCCGCCGCCATCGCCGCGGCGCGCCGGGGCGACGACGCCCTGCTGCGCGTCGTCCTGGGCGCCTTCGAGGCCGAGGGCTTCTGCGTGGAGGGCGCGCACGAAGTGGACGCTGCGCTCACGCTCGGCCCCGGCCCGCTCGGCGCCCGCGTTCCCGGCGAGGCCGACCGCGCCGACCTGCTCCACGCCCTGCGCATCGCACGCGCCGCCGGGGCGCTCGACATCGGCCAGGGAGCGGTCGTCTGCGACGGCCTCGTGCTGGCGGTGGAAGCGCAGGAGGGCACGGACGCCATGCTGCACCGCTGCGCGGGCCTGCCCGGCGCCCTCCGCGGCTCGGCCGACGCACGCCGGGGCGTGCTGGCCAAGGCGCCCAAGCCCATCCAGGAGCGCCGCGTGGACCTGCCCACGCTCGGCCTCGCCACCGTGGAGGCCGCCGCCGCCGCCGGCCTGGCCGGGATCGCCGTGGAGGCGGGCGGCGCCCTGGTGCTCGACCGTGAAGCCGCCGCCATCGCCGCCGACCGCCTCGGCCTGTGGATCTGGGGCGAGCCGCAGCCGGACGGGGGGACTGTGTGAGCGACCCCGTCACCGTCATGCTGGTGGCGGCTGAGGCGAGCGGCGACCAGCTCGGTGCGGGCCTCGCCCGCGCGCTTCGCGACCGCCTGGGCGGCCGGTTGCGGCTCGTGGGCGTAGGCGGCGCGCGCTTGGCCGGGGAGGGGATCGCCAGCCCCTTCGACATCGCCGACCTGTCCGTGCTCGGCTTCGTGGAGGGGCTCGCCGCCTATCCCCGCGTGGTGCGCCGCGCCCGCGAAACCGCCGCCCTGGCCGACGCCGCCCGGCCCGACGTCGCCGTGCTGGTCGACAGCTGGGGCTTCACCCTGCGCGTGGCGCACCGCCTGCGGCGCGCGCACCCGGGACTGCCGCTGGTGAAATACATCGGCCCCCAGGTGTGGGCCTCGCGCCCCGGCCGCGCCCGCACCCTGGCCGCCGCCGTCGATCACCTGCTCGTGCTGCGCGCCTTCGAGGCGCCGCCGTTCGAGGCCGCCGGCCTGCCCGTCACGGTGGTCGGCGACCCCGCGCTCGCCCGCCCCTTCGCCGACGCCGACCCGGCGCGCCTGCGGACGCGCCTTGGGGCGGGGGAGCGCGACCGCATCCTCCTCGTCCTTCCCGGCAGCCGCCCCGCGGAGCTCGCGCGGCTGAAGGCGCCGTTCGAAGACGCGGTCGCGCGCGTGCGGCAAGGGCGGCCCGACCTGCACGTCGTGGTCCCCGCCGCGCCGACGATCGCCGAGTCCGTGCGCGCCTGGGTCGCCGGCTGGCCGTTTCGCGCCCACGTGGTCGAAGACGAGGCCGGCAAGCGCGACGCCATGGCCGCCGCCACCGTCGCCCTCGCCTGCTCGGGCACGGTGACCACGGAGATGGCCATGGCGGGCGCGCCCATGGTGGTCGGCTACCGCCTGGGCCCGCTCTCCCACGCCCTGATGAAGCGCGTGGTGGTCACGCCGCACATCGTGCTGCTCAATGTCGCCGCCGGCCGCCGCATCGTCCCCGAGCTGGTGCAGGGCGCGTGCACGGGCGAGGCCCTGGGCGCGGAGCTGGCGCGACGGCTGGACGACCCCGCGCTCCGCGCGCGCCAGACCGCCGACCAAGCGGCGGCGCTGGACGCCCTCGGCCGTGGCGTGGCCGATCCTGACGGCGCCGCAGCCGACGCCGTGCTCGCCCTTCTCCGCGAGCGAGGAGTCCGCATCGATCAGCCGCCGCCGGCCGGACACGCCGAACCACGCACCTAGATCGCCCGCGGCCGCGTGCAGAGGTGCTGCAGGGGATCGTCCCGGGACAGGGCCTCTCCCGGGTTGACCGTAGCGCCGAACGACGCGGATGGCTCCCCAGGGGCGTTGGCGGGCGGGGTGGGATTCGAACCCACGGTGCGCTCTCACGCACGGCGGTTTTCAAGACCGCTGCCTTAAACCACTCGGCCACCCGCCCGGAGAACGAGCGCTTAGCAAGCCGGCGGCGTCCCCGCCAACGGCCGCTTGTCACGACGGCCGTTCCGGGCTGAAACACCCGCCGTGGCGCGGGGCCTGTTCATCACCTTCGAAGGCGGGGAGGGGGCCGGCAAGTCCACCCAGGCGCGCCTCCTGAGCGAGCGCCTGCGCGCCGGCGGCCGCGAGGTCGTGTTGACGCGCGAGCCCGGAGGATCGCCCGGCGCAGAGGCCCTGCGCGAGCTGGTGGTCACCGGCGGTGCGGACCGCTGGACGCCGCTGGCCGAGCTCCTGATCATGAACGCGGCGCGCGACGACCACCTCCACCGCACCGTGCGCCCCGCGCTGGCCCGCGGCGCGGTGGTGGTGAGCGACCGCTTCGCCGACTCCAGCCGCGCCTACCAGGGCGCCGGGGGCGGGGTGGACGCCGCGGTGCTGGCCGCCGTCGAGGCCGCCGTGGTGGGGGCGAGCGCGCCCGACCTGACGTTGATCCTCGACCTGCCCGTCGAGGCCGGCCTCGCCCGGGCCGCGCACCGCGGCGGCCACGACCGCTTCGAGAAGAAGGGCCTCGCCTTCCACACCCGGCTGCGCGACGCCTTCCTGGCCATGGCCGCCCTGGAGCCCCGCCGCTGCATCGTGCTGGACGGCGAACTGCCGGTCGCGGCGCTGGCCGAGGCCGTGTGGGCCGTCGTCGCGCCGCGCCTGGTCGAGGCCGCCGCGTGAGCCCGCAGCAGACCCCCGGGCCGAACGCCGAGCCTCAGCGCGCCCGCTTCGAGGCGCTGGAGGGCGTCGCCGCTCCGGCCGCCGCCTTCGACCGCGCCTGGGCTGGGAACCGCCTTCACCACGCTTGGCTTCTCGCCGGGCCGCGCGGGATCGGCAAGGCGGCGTTCGCCTGGCGCGTCGCCCGCAGGCTCCTCGGCGCCACCCCCGACGGGCCCGACCTGGCCAGCGCGCCCGACGACCCGGTGAACCGCCTGATCGCCGCCCGAGCCCATCCCGACCTCCTGGCCCTGGAGCGCGAGACGGAGGACGGCAAGCCGCGCCGCAACATCCCCGTCGACGAGGCGCGCCGCCTGCCGGAGTTCTTCTCCAAGGCGCCCGCGCTGGCGCCCTTCCGCGTGGCGATCCTCGACGCGGCGGACGACCTGAACGTCAACAGCGCCAACGCCGTGCTGAAGACGCTGGAGGAGCCGCCGCCCCGCGGCGTGCTGCTTCTGGTCAGCCACGCGCCTGGACGGCTGTTGCCGACCCTCCGCTCGCGCTGCCGCCGCCTCGGCTTCGCGCCCTGGACGACGGGGGCGCTGGCCGCCCTGCTTCGCGCCCGCGGTCTCGACCCGTCGCATGCGGAGGCCGCCCGCGGCTCCCCCGGGCGCGCCCTGGCCTTGGCGGAAGGCGGGGAGGGGGCGTCCGACGCGCTCGCCTCCCTGGTCGACCGCCTGCCGCAGGTGGACGAGGCGCAGCTGCTCAAGCTCGGCGAGGGTTTCCGCGGCGCGGAGGGCGGCGAGCGCTTCGCCGAGCTGCTCGCCCGCTTGGCCGACCACCTGCGCGAGCGCCTGGCCGACGCCGCTGTCGCGGGCGACCTGCGCGGCCTGGACGCCTGGGCGCGCGCCTGGGAGCGCCTGGCCGCCCTGCCGGCCGAGGCGGAGACGCTGAACCTCGACCGGGTCGACGCGCTGGGGAGCGTGTGGGCCGAGCTGCGCGCCGCCGCCCGCGTCCGACCGCTCGCCGCCTGATGCTCATCGACAGCCACGTCAACCTGCACGCACCGGCCTTCGCCGACGACCGCGACGCCGTGATCGCGCGCGCCCGCGAAGCGGGAGTCGGCCTGATGCTGACCATCTGCGACCGGCTGGACCGCTTCGACGCCGTGCGGGACATCGCCGAGGCGGCTTCGGACATCTGGTGCACCGTGGGAGTGCATCCGCACGAAGCCAAGGATTTCGGGAGGCTTAGACCCGAAGACCTCACGCACCTTGTCGGTCCTCGGGTGGTGGGGATCGGCGAGTGCGGGCTGGACTTCCACTACGACCTCAGCCCGCGCGAGGTGCAGCGCCGGGTGTTCCGCGCCCACGTCGGCGCGGCGCGTGCGACCGGCCTGCCGCTCGTCGTCCACACGCGTGAGGCGGACGACGACATGGCCGCCCTGCTCGACGAAGCCTGGGAGGAGGAGCCTCTGAAGGTGCTGCTCCACTGCTACACCAGCGGGCCGGAGCTGCTGGACCGGGCCGCGGCGCGGGGGGCGTGGTTCTCCGTTTCGGGCATCGCCACCTTCAAGGCGGCCGGCGACGTGCGCGCCCGGATCGCCGCCATGCCGGCCGACCGCATCCTGCTGGAGACCGATTGCCCCTACCTCGCGCCCGTCCCGCACCGCGGCCGGCGCAACGAGCCCGCCCACGTGGCGCAGGTGCGCGACAAGCTCGCGGAGCTGAGGGGCTGGTCCCTCGAAGAGACGGAGCGGCGCACGGCGGACGCCTTCTTCGCCCTGTTCGACCGCATCCCCGACCCGCGCCGCGCCCCCGCCGAGGCCGGGTGAGCGGGCGGCTGGAGATCACGGTCCTGGGCTGCGGCTCCTCCGGCGGGGTGCCGCGGGCGGACGGCGACTGGGGCGCCTGCGACCCGGCCGAGCCGCGCAACCGTCGCGGGCGCTGCAGCCTCATGGCGCGCCGGAAAAGCGCGTCCGGACAAGGCGATGAGACCACGATCCTCATCGACACCTCGCCCGACCTGCGGCTGCAGACGGCCGCCGCCGGCGCGCGCCGCATGGACGCGGTGCTCTACACGCACGACCACGCCGACCAGGCGCACGGCATCGACGACCTGCGCGCCTTCTTCATCCGCTCGCGCCGGCGC
>CAXTCO010000122.1:0-6902 GCA_964242255.1 uncultured Caulobacteraceae bacterium
CGGCGGTCCACGCCCTCGGCCCGGGCGGCTACCGCGACCGGACGCGCCTCGGCTGGGCGGAGGCGCCGGACCGGCCTGGCTGGCGCGGCGTGCTGGACGCGGCGGAGCGGCGTCCCCCCCCCTTTCCCCTCACGGGGGCGGACCTCATCGCGGCGGGCGTCCCGCAGGGCCCCGCCCACGGCGCGCTCCGCCGCGAGCTGGAGCGCCTCTGGGTGGCGCGGGACTTCGCGCCCGGCCGGGCGGAGCTGCTCGCGGAGCTGCGGGCGCGGACCGGTACCGTCCCGCCGGCGCCTTGAGCCGTCTGCGCCGCGGCGGCCGCGCCGGGCTTGCCCCCGCCGCTGCGCCCGCGCGATGAGCGCTCCCATGATCCGCCTGCACGTCCCCGACGACCTGACGCCCGGCGCGCGCCTGCGCCTCTCGCCGGAGCAGGCGCGCTACATCTCCGTCGTCATGCGCCTTCAGCCGGGGGACGCCGTGGACTTGTTCAACGGCCGCGACGGCGAGTGGCGGGCCGTGCTCGCCGAGGCGGGCCGGCGCGAGACCGTGCTGGCCGTCGACGGCCAGGTGCGCGTGCAGGAGACCGGGCCGGACCTCGACCTCCTGATCGCCCTTGTGAAACGCGCGCGCCTGGAGACGATCGTGGAGAAGGCGGCCGAACTCGGCTGCCGCCGGGTGCGCCCCGTGCTCACCCGCCGCACCAACGCCGACCACACGCGCGTCGACCGCCTGCAGGCCATCGCCGCGGAGGCCAGCGAGCAGACCGGGCGGCTGGACGTGCCGCACGTCGCCGAGCCCCGCCGCCTGGAGAAACTCCTGTCCGACTGGGAGCCCGGCCGCCGCCTGCTCTACTGCGACGAGGCCGGCGACGACCCGGTCGCCGCGTGGGGCGGCGCTTCCGGCCGGGCGGCCTCCGCGCTGGACGCGCTGCAAGGTGCGGAGCCCGGCCCCTGGGCCGTGCTGATCGGCCCGGAGGGCGGCTTCGCTCCGGAGGAGCGCGCCGCGATCCGCGCGCTGCCCTTCGCCACGCCGGTGACGCTGGGGCCGCGCGTCCTGCGCGCCGACACGGCCGCCATCAGCGCGCTGACCCTGTGGCAGGCGGCTCTGGGCGACTGGCGGCGGAGCTGACTCACGCCGGCAGGTCGGGGTGCTTCTTCGCCGACAGCGCGTCGATGATCGCGCGGTCGATCTTCAGGTGCGACTGGACGAGCTGGTGCGGCGTCAGCGCCAGCCACTGCGTCAGCGACACGTCCTGGTAGACCGGGGAGCGGAACACCTCCAGGAAGCGCAGCCTCGTCGAGCCCGTGTTCTCGATGTAATGGCCCATGGCGCGCGGCACGTAGCCCACGTCCCCCGCCTGGTAGTCGAAGGTGCGCGCCTTGCTCTCGCTGGCGAACACCGTCATGCGGCCCTGGCCCTCCAGGTAGTATTGCCACTCGTCGCCGTTGGGGTGCCAGTGCAGCTCGCGCAGGCCGCCGGGCTCCAGCTCCACCAGCGCCGCGGAGATGGTCTTGGAGGCGGCGAACTTCCTGGTGTCGGTGATCCGCACGGTTCCGCCGTGGGTGCCGAAGTCGGGCGCCTGGGCCGTCATGCGGTGGCTGAACGCCTCGGGCGCCTTGCCGGCGCCCGCATGCGCGTCGCCCGCGAGCGTGGGCGAGGGCGGGGCGGCGGGGAAGATGTACAGCTCCTTCTTCGGCAGCGCCTCCAACGCGCTCTGCGGCGCGCCGAAGGTCTTGGCGACGATGTCCTTGGGGGTGTGCGCCAGCCAGTCGGTGAGGAGGAAGGTCGAGTCCTCCGAGAAGTCGCCGTCGTCGAACACCAGAAGGAACTCGCAGCCGTCCTCCGGTCCCTCCAGCCCCTGGATCGAGTGGGGCGTGCCGCCGGGGAAGTACCAGAGGTCGCCCTCGCCCACGTCGTCGATGAAGGTGCGGCCTTCCGGGTCGACGGCGGTGATGCGGGCGCGGCCCTTCAGCATGTAGGACCACTCCGCCTCCTTGTGCCAATGCAGCTCGCGGACGACGTTGGTCTTCAGGCGCATGTTCACGCCGGCCATCTCCTTGGAGACGGGCAGCTCGCGCGTGGTGGTCTGGCGCGCCCAGCCGCCTTCCTCCAGGCGCATGTGGCTGTCGGTGAACGACCACTTCAGGTTGGGCACCGTGCCGTGGTCGGTGGACGGCGGCCGGAGGGTGAAGGGCTCCTCCGCCTCGCGCGCCGGGTTGGTCTGGCCGAGGATGGGCGCGCCCTTGCTCCCCTCGATGGGCGGCCTGGGCGAGGCGGGCGGCCCCGCGCCGCCCGGCCGCCCCGGGCCGCCGGGCGTCTGGGCCGCGGCCGCTCCGGCGGCGGCGGCGAGCGCGCCCCCCGTCGCCGCGACGCTGATCACGTCCCGCCTGGACACCGTCATCACACGCCCTCCGCCGCTTCCGCCCTGCGCAAACGCACGCGGGATGTTTCGGCTCACGTCGTCGCAAGCGGCACTGCAACCGGCGCGGTTCCAGCCCTTGAGCCCGCGGGCGGCCCCGCCTATGTCGCCGCCCGGCGCCCTCTCGGCGCGTGCGGGGGCGAGTTCATGGACGGCCAGGAGGCGGACGACGCACGTCCGCTGGAGTTCGTCGACCTCGCCGCCCACCTCGCCGCCGGCTGCAAGCCGCGGAGCGAGCACCGCGTGGGCGCCGAGCACGAGAAGCTGGTGTTCCGCACCGGCGACCTGCGCCGCCCGGCCTACGACGGCCCCGGCGGCGTGCACGCCCTGCTGGAGGGCTTCGAACGCTTCGGCTGGCGCGGCGGCTACGAGGAGAACCGCCACGGCCACAGGCTGATCGGCGCCAAGCGCGGCGGCGCCAACCTCAGCCTGGAGCCCGGCGGCCAGTTCGAGCTCTCCGGCGCGCCCCTCGGCAGCCTGGACGCCATCGCCGACGAGACCGGACGCCACCTCGCCGAATGCGCCGAGCTCGGCCCCGAGCTGGGCCTCGGCTTCGCGGGCCTGGGCCACGACCCCCTTTGGCGGCGCGAGGACGTGCCGGTGATGCCCAAGGGCCGCTACGACATCATGCGCGCCTACATGCCCAAGGTGGGCGGCCTCGGCCTCGACATGATGCTGCGCACCTGCACGGTGCAGGCCAACCTCGACTTCGCGAGCGAGGCCGACATGGCGGCCAAGTTCCGCGTCTCCCTCGCCCTGCAGCCGCTGGCCACCGCCCTGTTCGCCAACTCGCCCTTCGTGGAGGGGCGGCCCACCGGCTGGCTCTCCACCCGCGCCCGCGTGTGGACCGACACCGACCCCGACCGCACCGGCCTCCTGGGCTTCGTGTTCGAGGAAGGCTTCGGCTTCGAGACCTACGCGCAGTACGCCCTCGACGTGCCCATGTACTTCGTGAAGCGCGGCGGCCGCTACGTGGACCTGGCGGGCCGCTCCTTCCGCGCCTTCATGGACGGCGCCCTGCCCGAGCTGCCCGGCGAGCGCCCCACCCTGCACGACTGGGAGGACCACCTCACCACCATCTTCCCCGAGGTGCGGCTCAAGACCTACCTGGAGATGCGCGGCGCCGACATGGGCTCGGCCGCGCACCTGGACGCCCTGCCCGCCTTCTGGGCGGGCCTGCTCTACGACCCCGCCGCCCTCGCCGCCGCGTGGGACGTGGCCAAGGGCTGGACCCGCGAGGCTCGGGAGGCCCTGCGCCTCGACGCGGCGCGCCTGGGGCTCAAGGCCGAGGCGGCGGGCCGCCCGCTCGCCGAGGTGGCGCGCGAGGTGGTCGCCATCGCCCGCGAGGGCCTCGCCGCCCGCGACACGACGCAGGCCGGCCTCGCCCAGCTGGACGTGCTGGCCGAGAGCGCGGAGACCGGCCGCACCCAGGCCGACCGCTGGCTGGAGCTGTACGAGGGCGAGTGGGGCCGCGACGTGCGCCCGATCTACGCGGCGTCGCAGGTGGCCTGAGCATGATCCGGGTCGGCGTCGGCGGGTGGACGTTCGAGCCGTGGCGGGGCGTCTTCTATCCGGAGAAGCTCGCCCACGCGAAGGAGCTGGGCTTCGCCAGCCGGGCGGTGACCGCCATCGAGGTCAACGGCACCTACTACTCCACCTTCAAGCCGCCCACCTTCGCCAAGTGGCGCGACGAGACGCCCGACGGCTTCGTCTTCTCCGTCAAGGCCAGCCGCTTCTGCACCAACCGCAAGGTGCTGGCCGACGCGGGCGAGTCCGTGACCCGCTTCCTCGGCCAGGGCTTGACGGAGCTCGGCGGCAAGCTCGGCCCGGTGCTGTGGCAGTTCATGCCCACCAAGAGGTTCGACGCCGCCGACTTCGGCGCCTTCCTGAAGCTCCTGCCGCCCGAGGTGGACGGCCGCGCCCTGCGCCACGCCCTGGAGGTGCGCCACCCCACCTTCCAGTGCGCCGAGTTCGTGGACATGGCGCGCCGGGCGGGCGCCGCCGTGGTGTTCGCCGACGGGGAGGGCCGCCCGGTGATCGCCGACCTCACCGCGGACTTCGCCTACGCCCGCCTGATGGACGCCCGCGAGGAGGTGGAGACCGGCTACGACGCCGAAGCGCTCGACCGCTGGGCGGACGTCGCCCGCGGCTGGGCGCAGGGCCGCCCGCCGGCCGGGCCGCCGCCCCTGTCCGCGCCCGCCGTCGAGGGTGCGCGCGACGTGTTCGTGTTCATGATCAACGGCGCCAAGGTGCGCGCGCCCGCGGCCGCCCAGGCGCTGATCTCCCGCCTGGGCTGAGCGCGTCGCCTCAGTAGACCACCACGCTGCGGATGCTCTCGCCGGCGTGCATCAGGTCGAAGGCGGTGTTGATCTCTTCGAGCGGCATCGTGTGGGTGATCAGGGGGTCGATCTCGATCTTGCCCTCCATGTACCAGTCCACGATCCGCGGCGTGTCCGTGCGGCCTCGCGCGCCTCCGAAGGCCGAGCCGCGCCACGACCGGCCCGTGACCAGCTGGAACGGCCGGGTGGCGATCTCCTGGCCGGCCGGGGCCACGCCGATGATGAAGCTCTCGCCCCAGCCGCGGTGCGTGCACTCCAGCGCCTGGCGCATGGTGGCCGTGGAGCCGATGCACTCGAACGAGAAGTCCGCCCCGCCGTCCGTCAGCCGCACGATCTCGGCGACGACATTGTCGCGCCCGGCCTCGTCGGGGTTCACGAAGTCGGTCATGCCGAAGCGGCGCGCCATCTCCGCCTTGGCGGGGTTCAGGTCGACGCCGACGATCCTGTCCGCCCCCGCCAGCCGCGCGGCCTGGATCACGTTCAGCCCGATGCCGCCCAGGCCGAACACGGCCACGTTGGCGCCCGGCCACACCTTGGCGCTCCACAGCACCGCGCCCACGCCCGTGGTCACGCCGCAGCCCGCGTAGCAGATCTTGTCGAACGGCGCGTCCGGGCGCACTTTCGCCAGCGCGATCTCCGGCAGCACCGTGTATTCGCTGAAGGTGGAACAGCCCATGTAGTGGGCGACCGCCTCGCCCCTGTAGCTGAATCGGCTCGTCCCGTCGGGCATGACGCCTCGCCCCTGCGTGCCGCGGATGGCGGTGCACAGGTTCGACCGGCGCGACAGGCAGGTTTTGCACTGGCGGCACTCGGGCGTGTAGAGCGGGATCACGTGGTCGCCCACGGCCACCGCCGTCACGCCGGGGCCGACCTCCACCACCACGCCCGCGCCCTCGTGGCCCAGGATCGACGGGAAGATCCCCTCCGAGTCCAGGCCGTCCAGGGTGTAGGCGTCCGTGTGGCAGACGCCGGTGGCCTTGAGCTGCACCAGCACCTCGCCGGCGCGCGGGCCTTCCAGGTCCACCTCCACGACCTCCAGCGGGCGCTTGGCCTCGAACGCGACGGCGGCGCGGGTCTTCATGAGAGGAGCTCTCGGCGGGGGCGGGGAGGGCCGTTCCTAGACTCGCGCGGGGGCGGCGGGCCAGCCCCGATGCGCCTCTGAATCGATTCGACTCTCCCGACCTGTTCTGCATATGTTCCTGTCTGGAGGCGCGGAGCGGATGCAGCTTCATCTCGATCTGGAGGGGGACGATCGTGTCGATCCGGCGCGCCTGCGCGCCCGGCTCACGGAGGCGTTCGGCCCGCCCGCGCCGCACGTGCGGCGCGACCCTGTGGCCCAGCTGGTGCGGTCCATCATCGCCTCGCGCACGCAGGACGCGGTGTCCGACGAGGTGCTGGCCCGCCTGCGCGCCGCCTTCCGCCCCCTCGGCCGGATCGGCGAGGCGCGCGTGGAGGAGGTGCTGCCCGTGATCGCGCCCGCCACCCACGCCGAACGCAAGGCGCCGCAGCTGATCGAGGCGGTGCGCCGCGTCGGCCGCCTGCGCGGCGCGGTCACCCTCGACTTCCTTGAGGGCTGGCCTCTCGACGACGCCATGGCCTGGCTGCAGGAGCTGCCGGGCGCGGGCCAGAAGGTGGCCGCCAGCGTGCTCAACTTCTCCACCCTGCGCCGCCGCGTGATGGTGGTGGACACCCACGTGGCGCGCGTGGCGGCGCGCACGGGCCTGGCCGCCTCCGCCGACCCCGGCGAGGTGCGCCTCACGATCATGGACCGCGCGCCCGACGCTTGGGAGCCGGAGGACTTCTGCGACCTGCACAAGCTGACGAAGCGCCTGGGCCAGCTCCACTGCCACGCCTCCATGCCCGAGTGCCCGGCGTGCCCTCTGCGCGACGGGTGCCCCGAGGGGGCGCGCCGGTTCGGCCGCCGCTCCGAACCGCCGCCCCCGCGATCCTCCCTGCGGCCGGGTCCCGGGCCGCCGCCCCGGGCGGCCAACGAGAACGCCGCCGCCGAAGCCGGCCCTCCAGGCGTTCCGCCGGCCGGCCACGCCGCCGGCTGCGCCCATCTTCGCCGCCGCATCGCGCGCATCGAGGCGCGGGGCCGCCGCGCGCTCCTGCACGATCAGCAGCCTGACGCCCCCTTCGTCGAGGGT
>CAXTCO010000123.1:0-6849 GCA_964242255.1 uncultured Caulobacteraceae bacterium
ACTCGAAGGGGTTGGTGAAGTCGGCGTGGCCGGTCCAGATCGGCGGCAGCAGCACGGTCTTCTTGCGCGCCTTCTCCTTGACGGCCGCCTTGGTGATCTCGCCCTGGGCCGGCTTGGCCTTGGCCGAGCGCACCACCTCGCGCAGCTCGGTCCGCGGCGAGGAGAAGTGCATCTTCGGCCGCACGCCCTGCGGCCAAGTGGCGAGGAACGCCTTCAGCGCCTCGACCATGTCCAACCCGTCGGGGTTGAGGCACCAGTGGTGCTGGTAGTCGAACACGCAGCGCACGCCCGTGCGCGCGTGGATCCACAGCACGTCCGACGCCGAGAAGCGGACGTCGTCGTTCTCCAGCACCAGGCGGCGGCGCACCTCTTCCGGCAGGGCCTCCCACGCGGCGACCCAGCGGGCGCGCGACGCCTCGGGGTCGCCGTAGACGCCGCCCACGTGGGTGACGAGCACCGCCTCGGGGCCGAGGCCCATCCGGTCCAGCATCTCGCCCTGGCTGGCGAGGTCCCACACCGACTTGGCCGTCAGCTTGGGGTCGGGGCTGTTCAGCAGCACGTACTGGCTGGGATGGAAGGACAGGCGGATGTCGAGCGCCTTGGCCTTGTCGCCGAACGCCTTCAGCTCCGCGTCGCTCTCGGCCACCATGCCGTGGAACTGCGGCATGTCGGGGTGCGTGGCGTAGGGGGCGATGTCGCTCGACATGCGGTACATGTCGATCCTGTGCTTGGCGCAGTGGTCGAGCACCTTGTCCAGGTGCTCCAGGCTGCACTTCAGGTGCGGGTCCTTGCGCCAGCCGCGCGTGTCGTTGCTCTTCAGGTCGGGCCGCTGCATCACCTTGACGGGGAAGCCGAGGCGCAGCGGGCGCGCCGGCGCCTTGGCGGGCGGCCTGCGCCCCTCCGCATCGGACTTGGGCGCGCTCATGCGGCGATCCTCTCCTCGGGAAAGCCCAGCCGGTCGACGAAGGCGTTCCAGTCGGGCGGGCGCAGGGCGCCGCCCGTCGCCTGCCGGTGGCCGGAGCCGTAGGCCTCGTCGGCGCCGGGCGGCTTCAGGTCGGCCAGCCAGGCGATCAGGTCCAGGTCGCGCGCCGTGCGCACGGCGAAGTGCACCCAGCCGGACCGATAGCCCGTGTTGGCCGCCAGCACGACGTCGCTTTTCAGCCGGCCGCGCCATTGCTGCGCCACCAGCGGGTGGATCTGGGCGGCGGAGTGGAAGCGGATCAGCGCCGTGCCGTTCCTCACCTTGGGCGCGACGCGGCGGGCGGCGTCCAGCTCCGCCTTCACCTCGGCCTTGGCGGCCAGGAGCGCCGCCGTCTGCGGGCGCGAGCCGTCCGTCACCTCGCGCGGGCCCTGGGCGTCCATCAGCAGGTCGAGGGCGGGCCGGGCGTCGCCCGAGGCGGAGCGGCGCGGGGCGTTGAGCAGGCTCACGGCGTCGCGCAGGGCGGTGATCCCATAGCGGCGCGCGGCGTCCATCTCGGGAAAGCCGGCGTCGTCCGCCATGTCGCCGATCAGGCCGACGGCGGCGAGCCACAGCCAGGGCCGGGGGTCGGCGAGGGCGCCGGCGCACCAGAAGGCGAGGAGGGACGAGGTGGGGATCGGGTCGAAGCCGTGGCCGGTGATCACCTCGGCCTCGGGCGCGCCGGCCGGCACGTGGTGGTCGACGACAACGGCCGGCGTGCCCGGCTTGAGCGCGCCGCCGCGCACGCCGAGGTCGGTGACCACGATCCCGCCCGCCTCGACGCCGGCCAGCTCGGCGCGCATCTCGGCCGACCACGCGCTCTCGCCCCGGCCGACGATGCGGATGCGCACGTCGCGGCCGTCGGCCTTGAAGGCGCGGGTGAACAAGGCGGTGGCCGAGAGGCCGTCCGCGTCGTTGTGCCCCAGCACCCAGACGGGCCGGGCGCGGTCGAAGCGGGCGACGGCGGCGGCGAAGCGCTCCCTCACGCCGGCCGCGTCGGCCGAGAGCGTCAGGGGCGTGTCGGCGGGCGCGGCGCGGGCGGGCATGACGGCCTAACACGCGAGGGCGCCGTCGCGTTCTCGCAGGAGAGCGCCGTCAGGCCGCCTCTCGCCGCTCCTCGGAGGTCAGGGCGTCGACCACCGTCAGCAGCTCCGCGGCGCGGATGGGCTTGGAGAGGTGGTGGTCGGCGCCGGCGCGCAGGCTCTGCTCCACGTGCTCGTCGAGGGCGTGGGCGGTCAGCATGACGATGGGCGTGCGCCGCAGGCGCAGCATGGCCTCGCGCTCGCGCCACAGGCGCGTGGCGGAGAGGCCGTCCATCTGCGGCATCTGCATGTCCATCAGCACGAGGTCGAAGCCGCCGCCGGCGCCGAGGGCCTCCAGCGCCTCGCGCCCGTTCTCCACGATGACAAGCTCCACGCCGGCGGTCTGGAGGATCAGCTCCACGACCTTCTGGTTGGTCGGGTGGTCCTCGGCGAGCAGCACGCGCACCCCGGCGAGGGCCGCCTCGTCGTGCACCGCCGCCGCGCCGTCGTCGGCCGACGGGGCGGCCGAGCGCGGCAGCGGCAGCTCGACCGTGAAGGTGGAGCCCACGCCGGGCGCGGAGGCCGCGCGGATGCGGCCGCCCATGGCCTCGGCCAGCGACTTGCAGATGGCGAGCCCAAGCCCGGAGCCGCCGAAGCGGCGGCGGATGGACGGGTCCGCCTGCTCGAAGCGCTGGAACAGGCGCGCCTGCACGTCGGGGCCGAAGCCGATGCCCGTGTCGGCCACCGCCAGCGTCACGCCCTGAGGCGAGGCGGCTGCGTGCAGCGTCACCCGGCCCGCCTCGGTGAACTTCACGGCGTTGGAGAGCAGGTTGGACACGATCTGGGTGATGCGGATGGCGTCGCCCGTCCAGCGGCCCTTCAGCTCGGGCGAGACCTCGACGTGCAGGGACAAGGACTTGCCGGCGGCCACCACGCGGTGGAGTTCGGTGACGTGCTCGAGCGCGGTGACAAGGTCGAACGGCTCGGCGGCGAGCCGCACCTCGCCCGCCTCCAGCCGCGAGAAGTCCAGCACGTCGGCCAGCACGCGCTCCAAAAGGCGGCTGGAGCTGACGATCAGCCGCGCCATCTCGCGCGCCCGCGCCGAGCGCTGGAGGCCCGCCAGGATCTCGCTGACGGCGATCACCCCGTTCAGCGGCGTGCGCAGCTCGTGGCTCATGTTGGCCAGGAAGCGGTCCTTCTCGCTGGAGGCGCGCTCCAGGTCGGCGGTGCGGGCGGCCACGCGCTCCTCCAGGCAGACGACCGCCGCCTGCGCCTTGGCCCGCTCGGCGGCGAGCGCGCGGCCCAGCACGCCGATCTCGTCGTCGCGACGCTGCAGGTCGTCGGTGGGTGCGTCCGTCTCGCAGCTGGCGGCCAGGCGCTGCAGCGGCGTCGCCAGGGTGCGGCGTGCGAAGATCACGATCAGCGCGGTCTGGACGAGGGCGGCCAGAAGGCCGAGCCCGAGGATCAGGAAGGCGGGCTTCATGGCCGCCGCCTGCAGGTGCGCCTCCGGATAGGCCAGCAGCAGCCACCAGTCCGGCCCAGGGATGCGGGCGTAGCCGACCAGGAAGCGCCCGTTGGGGCTGCGCAGCACGCCGCGGTCGCGCCCCTCCGCGTGGATGGCGCCCAGCAGGCGGCGCATGTCGTACTCGCGGTCGACGCGCTCCAGGGCCTCGGGGGAGGGCGCCGCGGTGAGCGAGCGGTCCGTCATGGCGATCACGTCGCCTTCCCGGCGCACGATCAGGCTGACGGCGTCGTCCTCCGAGTGCACGGTGCTGGTGAGGTAGTCGCGCAGCTGGATCGTGGAGCCGAACGCGCCGAGGTAGCGGCCGTGGTAGCTGAAGGGCGTCATGCAGGCCGTGGCGAGCCGCTTGCCCTGCTGGTCCTGGATCAGCCTCTGCAGCGACGTGCAGCGCGTGCGGCCGGTCGGATCGGCGGCGGGCGCCACCATGCGCATCATCTCCTGGCCGCTGATGTCCAGGCTCGCAGGCGCGTCGTGGCGGTAGAACATCAACCGGTCGGGCCTGTCGGGCCCGTATATGATCACCCGGTTGTCGGGCGTGGCGAAGTAGAAGTTGTCGTAGCTTGAGTTCACGCCCTCGCCGAAGTGGCGCACCACGTGAAAGGCCGACACCAGGGCCGAGGCCGTGACCGGGTCGACGTCGCGCCCGCGGCCGATGAACGCGCCCATGCCCGAGATGCGGTCGCCCTCGCCGTCGACCTCGCCGTCGAACGCGCCGGGCCGGCTGCGGCGCGTGTCGTCGGGCTGCAACGGGAAGTGGCGGTCCAGCAGGGCGGCGGCCTGCGCCGCGGGCAGGGCGTCCATGTGCGCGGTGAGCTGGGCGGCGGCCTTGGCGTGGATCTCGGCCAGGGCCGTGAAGCGCCGCCGCACGACCTGCCCGCGCTGGTCCACATACTCCCGGGTGTGCTCCAGCTGACGCTGGGTCAGGTCGGCGCGGTAGACGAAGAAGGCCGCCAGCGACGCCAGCACGGTGGTGGTCACCGCCGTGGCGCCGACGCCGAGGAGGAAGCTGCGCGAAAGGGAGCGGACGGGCATGCAGGGCGGTCTCCGCCCCGTTTGTGACCGGTGATGCCTTGAGATCATCTTGACGCGGACGACCCGCTTTCCTCCGCGGCGTCGGACGGGTTAGCTGCCGGCCTCTCCGTTTTCGAGGTCACCCGCTCATGTCCGGCCTTCGCCCCCGCGTTCTCGCCTGCCTGCTGCTTCTCGCGCCGGGCGCGCAGGCCGTGGCGCAGACGGGCGTCGCCGCCCCGCCCCAGGCCGCGCCGCGCCCGCCCGCGGCGCCGCAGGCCGTCTCGCCGCAGCGGGTGTTCGCGCCCCGCGACATCTTCGCCGTCCAGCAGGCGGGGGACGTGCAGATCAGCCCCGACGGGCGGCGCATCGCCTACACGCGCACCGGCTACGACATCATGACCGACGAGGCGCGCCATTCGGTCTGGCTGGTGGACGTCGCCACCGGCGCGCAGACGCCGCTGGTCTCGGGGGCCGCCTCCAGCCCCCGCTGGTCGCCGGACGGCGGCCGGGTCGCCTACGTGGCGGGCGGGGAGGGCGGGCGTCCGCAGCTCTACGTGCGCTGGCTGGCCACAGGGGTCTCCGCACGCATCACCGACCTGCCCGACGCCCCCTCGGACGTGGCCTGGTCGCCCGACGGACGCACGCTCGCCTTCTCCATGTTCACGCCCGAACCGCCCGCCGTGCTGGGCGCGTCAATGGCCAAGCCGGAGGGGGCCAAGTGGGCCGACCCGCTGAAGGTGATCACACGCGTCCACTACCGCGAGGACGGCGAGGGCTACCTGCGGCCCGGCTACGACCATGTGTTCGTCGTCTCCGCGGAGGGCGGAGCGCTGCGCCAGCTCACGTTCGGCGACTTCGACGAGGGCGGTCCGCTCTCGTGGACGCCGGACGGGCGCGACATCCTGTTCTCCTCCGACCATGGGCCGAGCCGCGACCGCGAGGGCGACTCCGACATCTTCCAGGCGGCCGTCGCCGACGGGGCGCTGACGCAGCTGACCCACCGTTTCGGGCCGGACACGTCGCCGGCCGTGTCGCCCGACGGCAGGCTGGTGGCCTACACGGGCTATGACGACAAGCTGATGGGTTACACCAACGCGCGCCTGTCGGTGATGAACCGCGACGGCTCCGGCGCGCGCGTGCTGACGGCGGGGCTGGACCGCTCGGTCTCGGATCCCAAGTGGGCGAGGGACGGCCGCTCGATCTACGTGTCCTACGTGGACCGGGGCGAGACCAAGGTGGCGCGCGTCGGCCTCGACGGCTCCGTGGCGACGGTCGCCTCCGGGATCACGGGCGGGAACCTCGACCGTCCCTACTCCGGGGGAGGGTTCTCCGTCTCCGCCACGGGCGTGATCGCCGTCACCACGGGCGCCGGCGACCGTCCGGCGGACGTGGGCGTCGCCGGCCCCGGCGTCGGAGGAGGGGGCGGCCGCGTGCGCCGGCTGACGGACCTCAACGCCGGCCTGTTCGAGGCCAAGACGCTGGGCCGCGTCACCGCGCACACGGTGAAGAGTTCGGCGGACGGCCTTTCCATCGACTACTGGATGGTGACGCCGCCCGGCTACGACCCGGCGAAGAAGTACCCCGCCATCCTGGAGATCCACGGCGGCCCGTTCGCGTCCTACGCCGACGCCTGGTCTAACGACGACCAGCTCTACGCGGCGCACGGCTACGTGGTGCTCTACGCCAACCCGCGGGGCTCGACCTCCTACGGCGACGCGTTCGCCAACCAGATCCACCACAACTACCCCAGCCATGACTACGACGACCTGATCAGCGTGGTGGACGACGCGATCGCGCACGGCCCGGTCGACGGCGGGCGGCTGTTCGTCACCGGGGGCTCGGGCGGCGGCCTGCTGACGGCCTGGATCGTGGGCAAGACCGACCGCTTCAAGGCGGCCGTGGCGCAGAAGCCCGTGATCGACTGGACCAGCGAGGTGCTGTCCACCGACGACTACACGCACATGGCCAAGTACTGGTTCGCCGCCATGCCGTGGGAGGATCCGCAGCAGTACTGGCGCCGCTCGCCCCTCTCCCTCGTGGGGAACGTGAAGACGCCCACGCTGGTGGTGGTGGGCGAGGACGATCACCGCACCCCGCCCGGCGAAGCCGAGCAGTTCTACGACGCCCTGCAGCTCCGCGGCGTCCCGACAGGCCTCGTCTACGTCCCTGGCGCCAGCCACGAGACCATCGCCGCGCGCCCATCGCAGTCCGCGGCGAAGACCGGCGCGATCCTGGCCTGGTTCGACCGCTACCGGGCGGGGGCGCCGGCGGCGGCGCAGAAGGCGGACTAGGGTGTGGACTCAACAAGGTAGCTGGCGCGCAGGGCGGTGAGCTGG
>CAXTCO010000124.1:0-6814 GCA_964242255.1 uncultured Caulobacteraceae bacterium
GCCCTGGCCGCCGCGCGCTCCGGCGACGCGGCCCGCGCGCAGGCGTCCGCGGCGGGGCTGGACGACCCGGTGGCGCGCAAGCTGGTCACCTGGGCGCTGATCGACGGCGGGGCCCGCCTCGACGCCTTCACCGTGGAGCAGGCGCGCGCCACGCTCGCCGGCTGGCCGCGCGAAGGCCGGCGCGTCATGGCCGCGGAGCGGGCGCTGGACGGCTCCGGACAGTCGCCGACCGCCGTGATCGCCTGGTTCGGTGCGCGCGAGCCCTCCACGGCGGAGGGGGTCATGGCGCTCGCCTCCGCCCTGCAGGCGCAGGGACGCGCGGCCGAAGCTCAGGCCCTGGTGCGCCGCTGGTGGCGCGACCGGGTGTTCGAGGCCGACGTGCAGGCGCGCATGCTGGCGCGCTTCGGCCCGCTGCTGACGCCCGACGACCACGCCCGCCGCCTGTCCGTGCTGCTGTGGGGGCCGCAGGGGCCGGCCACCCGGGCGATGCTGGACCTTGCGTCCGCCGACGGCCGCGCGCTGGCCGAGGCGCGCATGGCGTTCCGCGCCGAGCGTCCGGACGCGCAGGCGCTGGCGGACGCCCTGCCCGCCGCCGCCGCGTCGGATCCGGGCCTCGCCTTCGACCGGGCGCGCTGGCTGGACAGGCACGGCCTCACCACGGCGGCCGTCGCGGCGCTGCGGGGCGCCGCTCCGCCCACCAACGACGCGGCCCAGGCGACCTGGAGCGAGCGGCGCGCCCTCATGCGCGCCGCCCTCACCGCGGGCGACGCGCCCGGCGCCTACGCCGCCGCCAGCGGCCATGGCCTGGCGCCCGGGGGAGAAGCGTACTCGGACGCGGAGTTCTTCGCCGGCTGGATCGCCCTGACCAAGCTGAAGGACGCCGACCGCGCCGAGCGCCACTTCGCGAACGTGCAGGCCGCCGGCCAGACGCCAGTCACCCTCAGCCGCGCCCTCTACTGGCGGGGGCGCGCGGCGGAGGCGGCCGGGCGCCCCGACGCCGCGGCGGGATGGTTCAAGCAAGGCGCCGCCTACCCCACCGCCTTCTACGGCCAGCTCGCCGCCGGCCGGGCGGGCGTGGAGCGGATCAGCCTCTCGCCCGACCCGGTCCCCACCGCCGCCGAGCGCGCGGCGTTCGAGGCGCGCGAGCCCGTGCGCGCGGCGCGCCTGCTGTCGCAGGCCGGCGAGCGCGACGCGTACCGCGGCTTCGTCATGGCGCTGGCGGACGGCGTCTCGAACGCGCCTGACCTCGCCCTGCTCTACGACCTCGCCCGGTCGTCGGGCGACCTGGACCTGGCCATGCGCGTGGCCCGGATCGCCGGGCAGAAGGACCTGCCGCTGACCGGCCGCGGCTGGCCCACGGTGAGCGTGTCGCCCGCGCCCGGTGCGGCGGAGACCGCCTTCAGCCTGGCCATCGCCCGCCAGGAGTCCAACTTCGACCCGCGCGCCCGCTCCGCCTTCGCCCGCGGGCTGATGCAGCTGCGGCCGTCGACGGGCGCGGCGGTCGCGCGCCGGCTGGGGCTCGGCTACAGTGAGGAGCGCCTCTACGAGCCGGCCTACAACGTGCAGCTGGGCTCCGCCTACCTGGGCGGCGTCGTGGACCTGTTCGGCGGCAGCTACGTGCTGGCGGCCGCCGGCTACAACGCCGGGCCGGGCCGGCCGGCCAAGTGGGTGGGCGAGTGCGGCGACCCGCGCGGCGGCGCGACGGACCCCGCCGACTTCATCGAATGCATCCCCTTCTCCGAGACGCGGGACTACGTGCGGCACGTGATGGAGAACTACGAGGTCTATAAAGCCAAGCTGGCGGGCGGCTCCGCTCCCCTCACCCTGGCCGCCGACCTGAAGAGGGGAAGTTGGACGCCCGGTCCGACGCTGGCGGCGGGTGCGGCGACGCCGTCCAGAGGACCGATCCCTTACTCGGAACTTAATAATTCGCGCTGATCACGCAAACGTGACCGCATCCTCCTCAACTTAAACGTGTGCCGAGTTCTCGCAAAGTTCTCATCTTCATATGCGGGGACGGGCGCTGGGTCGACGCCGCGCGGCTCAGCTCGCCTCCAGCGCCTTCACGAAGGTCGCGGGGTCGACGTTGCCGCCCGAGGCGATCACCAGCACCGTGCGGTCCTGCGCTTCCGGACGGCGCTGGAGCACGGCGGCGAGCGCCGCCGCGCCGCCGGGCTCGAGCACCAGCTTCAGGTGGCGGAAGGCGAAGGCCATGGCGGCCAGCGCCTCCGCGTCGCTCACAGCCGCCCCGCCCGCCAGCCGCGGGCCGTTGATCGACCAGGTGAGCTCGCCCGGCTCCGGCGCGAGCAGGGCGTCGCAGATCGAGCGGGCGCCGGGCGCGTTGGCGACGCGGCGGCCGGCCTCCAGGCTGCGGCGATGGTCGTCGAAGCCCTCCGGCTCGGCGGTCCAGACCGCTGTCTCCGGCGAGGCGGCCCCGAGAGCCAGCACCGTCCCGGCCGCCAGCCCGCCGCCCGAGGCGCAGACATAGGCGAGGTCGGCGCGCGCGCCCTGCGCCTCCAGCCGGCGCGCGGCCTCCAGCGCCGCCGTGCCCTGGCCCGCGATGATCAGCGGGTGCTCGTAAGGCGGCACGAGCACCGCGCCCCGCGCGTCCGCCAGCGCCGCGCCGATCGCCTCGCGGCTCTGCGTCAGCCGGTCGTAGAACACCACCTCCGCCCCGTGGGCGCGGGTCGAGTCGACCTTGATCGCGGGGGTGTCGGCCGGCATCACGATGGCGGCCGGCGCGCCCATCCGCCTGGCGACCGCCGCCACCGCCTGGGCGTGGTTGCCCGACGAGTAGGCGACCACCCCCGCCCGCACCTCCTGCGGCGTGAAGCGCGTGATGCGGTTGGCCGCCCCGCGGAACTTGAACGAACCGGTGCGCTGCAGGCACTCCGCCTTGACCCAGACGCGGGCGCCCGCCGCAGCGTCCAGGGCGTCGGAGCGCACCAGCGGCGTCTCGACGGCGAGCCCGGCGATGCGGCGCGCAGCCTCCTCCACGTCCGCGAAGACGGGCGGGGCGGGGGCGGGCGGGGTCACGGCAAGGTCAGGCCGGCGAACACCGCATCCAGCAGGGCGGCGCGCAGGGCGCTCCGGTCGATCCAGGGCGCGGAAGGCCGGGTCAGCATCAGGGACACCATGCCATGGCACGCGGCCCAGGAGGTCTGGGCCGCCAAAGCCACGTCCGGAGTGCGCAGCCGCTTGGCGTGGCGGATGCGGCGCACCCCTTCGATGAAGAGCTCGTAGGTGCGCACGCCCATGGCTTGCGCCTGCCCGCCGACGGCGGCGCCGTCCTCCTCCGCCCGCGTGGCGGCGGGCTCGCAGAAGACGAGCAGGTAGGTGTTCGGATGGGCGAAGGCGAAGTCGAGGTAGCCTTCCAACATCAGCCGCACCCTTACCACGGCGTCCATGTCCTCGGCCAGCAACGCCTCGTTGATGGCGACCAGCCCGCGGAAGTGGCCGGCGCAGATCTCGTCCAGGATCGCGGCCTTGTCGCGGAAGTGCATGTAGAGGGCGGTGGAGGACAGGCCGACCACCTCCGCGATGCGTCGGATGGTGGCCCCTGCGTAGCCCTGCTCGACGAAGACGCGCTCGGCGGCCTCGAGGATCTCGGCGCGGCGCAGGTGGCCCGAGCCCTTGGCCTTGCGCTGGGAGCGCGCGGGCCGGTCGGAGACGGTCAGGGTCACGCCGCGGTTCGGGCCTCCGTGAACAAGGGCCAAGCTCTAGGCCGGAACAGCCGGGGGGTGAAGCGCCCTCCGCCCAAGCCGCCGCAACCTGCCGTTGCTGGCCGCCTCGGCGACCCGGCACCGCAGTGCCGTCAGGCGGGGGAGCAGGCGTGTCTGCAGGGGCGGGGATCGGCGCATGGGCGGACCGTCCGGCGCGCAAGTCGGCCCGCAGCGGCCCGGACCTGATGCAGTACGCCGTCGCCGTCCTGGTCACCGCGGCGCTCTGGCGCGCGCTCGCCTCCGCACCCGGAAGGCTGGTCGACATCCTGCATGCCGCCTTCCTGGCGGTGTTCGGCGTGGTCGCCCTGTGGCGGGTCGTGCTGATCGAGGCGGGTCTGCGGCGCAGGCGGGCGGCGGCGCCCGCGCTCCGGGAGGCGGAGCTTCCCGCCTACACCGTCATCGCGCCGCTGTTCCGCGAGCCGCAGATGGTGGACGGGCTGCTCGCGGCGCTGGCCGCCCTCGACTACCCGCGCGACCGGCTGCAGGTGCTGCTGGCGCTGGAGGCGGACGACCCGCAGACGCGCGCCGCCGCCCGCGACGCGATCGGCCGCTCGCCGCTGGACGTCGCCGCCGTGCTCTCGCCGACCGAGGGGCCGCGCACCAAGCCGAAGGCGTGCAACGCCGCCCTGGCGCGGGCGACGGGCGCGCTGGTGACGGTCTACGACGCGGAGGACCGGCCCGGCCCCGGCCAGCTGCGCGAGGCGGCGACCCGCTTCGCGGCGGCCTCCTTCGCGGCGTCGGAGGCGGCCGAGGCCGGGCCGTCCGGCGGCGGCGCGCGGCTCGGCTGCCTGCAGGCGCCGCTGCGCATAGACCCGGGACGCGGCTGGCTGCAGCGCCAGTTCGCCCTCGAGTACGCCGCCCTGTTCGAGACCGCCCTGCCCGGCTACGCCGCCCTCGGCCTGCCCTTCCCGCTGGGCGGCACCAGCAACCACTTCCGCGTGGAGGCCCTGCGCGAGGCCGGCGGCTGGGACAGCTGGAACGTGACGGAGGACGCCGACCTGGGCTTCCGCCTGCCCGCCCTCGGCTGGTCGCTGGACGTGCTGGACACGCCGACCTGGGAGTCCGCGCCCCGCGCGCTCTCCGTCTGGACGCCGCAGCGCACGCGCTGGATCAAGGGCTACATGCAGACCTGGGGCGTGCACATGCGCGCGCCTTTCGAGGGCGGCTGGCGGCGGCTCCTGTCGCTGCAGCTGTCGCTGGGGGCGGCGATCGTGTCGTCCGTCCTGCACGGCGCCCTGGCTCTGGGCGTGGCGGCCTGCCTGCTGGTGGCGGTGATCGACCGGCGCACGCCGGGGCTCGGCGCGGCCGACTGGGCGCTGCTGCTCGGCGGCTGGGCTTCGGCCGTGGCGGCCATGGCCGAGGGCGAGCGCGCCCGCGGCGGCCGGCTCTCGCCCGGCGACGCCTTGGCGGCCCTGTTCTACTGGCCGCTGCAGTCGCTGGCCGCCGTGTTCGCCGCGTTCCAGCTGGTGGTGAGGCCCTTCCATTGGGACAAGACGCCCCACGAGGCGTTCGAAGCGCCCGCAGGCGCTTCTGACGGACGCTAGCGCGCCACGGCCTCCACCAGGTCGGCGAGGGCCTCGGCCGCCTCCGGCTTGGCGACGCTCCGCGCGGCGGCCGCGCGGCGGACCAGTTCGGCGGGGTCGGCCACCATGGCCTTCAGCGTGTCCGCCAGGGTCTCGGCGGTGAGGCCGCGCTCCTCCAGCGACACGGCGGCGCCCGCGTCGGCCAGCACCTTGGCGTTGAACCACTGGTGGTTGTCCGCCGAGGCGGCCAGCGGCACCAGGATGGAGGGCAGGCCCGCCACCGCCAGCTCGCACACCGTGGAGGCGCCCGCACGGCCGATCACCAGGTGCGCCTTCGCCAGCCGGCCGGCCATGTTGCGGAAGAAGGGGGCGATCTCGGCCTCCACGCCCGCCTCGGCGTAGGCGCGGCGGGCGAAGTCTATGGCCTCCATGCGCGTCTGCTGCTCGACGCGCAGGCGCACGCGCAGGTCTTCGGGCAGGAGCGTCACCGCGTCCGGCACGATCTCGGAGAGAAGGCGCGCGCCCTGGCTGCCGCCCGTCACCAACAGGCGGATGCTGGGCGCAGGCTCGCGATAGGGCTGCTCCCACAGGGTGCGGATCTCCGGCCGCACGGGGTTGCCCACCACGCGGGCGCGGGCGGCGATCTTGGGCGTGGCCTTGCCGAGGATGGGGAAGGCGCAGGCCACCGCGTCCACCCGCGGCGCGAGGAAGCGGTTCACACGGCCGAGCACGGAGTTCTGCTCGTGGATCACGGTGGGGACGCGCCGCCCCCTGGCCGCCAGGAGCGCCGGCAGCGACGGGTAGCCGCCGAAGCCGACCACCACGGCCGGCTTCAGCCGGCGGAAGGCGCGACGCGCCCGGCTCACCCCCGCGGCGATGGCGACGCCGGCGCGGGCCATGCCGACCAGGTCGCCGCCCCGGAAGGTGGCGGCCTCCAGCGCCAGCCGCTCTTCCGCCGGGAAGTCGTGCGCGAACTGGGCGCCCCGCGCGTCGGTGGCCAGCACCACGCGCCAGCCGCGGCCGGCCAGCGCCCTGGCGAGCGCCTGCGCCGGGAACAGGTGCCCCCCCGTGCCGCCCGCGGCGACCACGGCGACGCGGCCCTCGCCCCGCCGCGGCGGGGCGGAGGGTGCGGGGGCGGCGTCCGGCTCCTCGTCCAGGGCCGGGTCAGCCAAGGGCGGCGCCCGCCCGCGCGGGGCCCTCGTAGGCGGCGTAGCCGCCCGGGCGGCGGCGGGTGAGCGCCAGCGCCATGCCGAGCGTCAGGCCCATGGCGAGCATGGAGGAGCCCCCGTAGGAGATGAAGGGCAGGGTCATGCCCTTGGTCGGGATCAGGTTCAAGTTCACCGCGACGTTGATCAGCGCCTGCTGGCCCACCAGCACGAACAGCCCCGCCGCCCCCACCTGCTCGGCCGGGTCGCTCAGCCGCATGGATCGCCCGAGCCCGCGCACCACCAGGAGGGCGAAGAGCGCGATCAGGGCCGTCGAGAAGACGAGGCCGTACTCCTCCGCTGCGACGGAGTAGATGAAGTCGGTGTGCAGGTCGGGCACGTGGCGCTTCATGATGCCCTCGCC
>CAXTCO010000125.1:0-6792 GCA_964242255.1 uncultured Caulobacteraceae bacterium
GCCCTGGCGCGGCCCGCGGAGATCGCCGGGTTCGCCGCCGCCGTGGCCGGCTCCGCGGCGCTCTACGCCGTCGCCGGCCGCGGCCGGCGCGCGGCGTAGAGGCCGAACGCCAGGATCACGGCATAGCAGGCGGCGGGCGCCCACAGGGCGGTGCGCAGGCTGGTCACGTCCGCCAGATGGCCGGTGAGCGGCGGCAGCACCGCGCCGCCCACGATCGCCACGCACATCACGCCCGACCCCTCGGCCATGCGCGCACCCAGGCCCTCGCTGGCCAGGGCGAAGATCGTCGGGAACATGATGGAGTTGCACAGCCCCACGGCCAGCAGCGTCCAGGCCGAGACCTCGCCCGTGGTGAGCCCCGACACCGCCAGAAGCGCCACCGAACCCGCCGCCGCCGCCGCGAGCACGCGCCCGGGCTTCACCACCCGCAGCAGCCACGCGCCGACGAAGCGGCCCACCATGGCCCCGCCCCAGTAGAAAGGCACGTGGTCGCCGGCCGCCTTGGCCGCCAGGTGCAGCGTGCTGCGCTGGCCGAGGTAGTTCACGATCAGCGAGCCGACGGCCACCTCCGCCCCCACGTAGAGGAAGATGCACAGCGCTCCGAACGCGAAGCGCGGCCGCTTCAGCAGCGTGAGGGACGCGAACGGGTCCACCCGCTCCACCGGTGTCTGCGGCAGGCGGTTGCGCCGGCTCCACACCACCGCGGCCACCACGGCGATGGCGACCGCCAGGCCGAGGTAGGCGCGCACGATCACCTGCGTCTCGCTGGCGCGGAAGGCGCTCAGGGCCGCGCCGGCGAGGGCCGCCGGGTCGCCCTTCGGGATCGCGCTCAGGATCAGCGCCGAGCCCGCCAGCGGGAAGACGGTGGTGCCCACCGAGTTGAACGCCTGCGCGAAGGTGAGCCGGCTGTGCGCGGTCGACGGCTTGCCCAGCAGCGAGATCAGGGGGTTGGCGACGACCTGCACCATCGTGATGCCCGCCGCCAGGACGAACAGCGCCGTCAGGAACATGCCGAAGGCCGCCGACGCCGAGGCCGGGATGAACAGCAGGCATCCGGCCATCATCAGCAGGAGCCCGAACGCAGCCGTGCGCATGTAGCCGATCCGCCGCACCACCGCCGCGGCCGGGATCGACACGATGAAGTAGGCGGCGAAGAAGGCCGACTGCACCAGCATCGCCTCCCCGTAGGAGAGGGTGAACAGCGCCTTCAGCTTGGGGATGATGATGTCGTTGAGGCTGGTGATGCCCCCGAAGATGAAGAACAGGGCGAAGACGAAGGCCTGCAGGTCGGGCGCGTCCACCCCCGCCGCCTCGTCGACGGCGACCGGGGCGGGATCGGTGGAGCTGCTGGTGGAGGGTGCGAGCATGGAGCCTTCCGTATGAGCGCTCCCATGCATCGGGCCGAACCCGCCCCGTGACAAGGCGCGCTTCGCCGCGGCACTCTGCCCGCCTGACAGAGGCGGAGCGGGGGTCGGGCGTGAGGAGGAAGCTGTGGGCGTGGGCGCTCGCCCTGGCGACGGCGACGGCGGCGGGCCCGGTCGTGGCCAAGTGCCAGCTGGAGAAGGCCCTGTTGCCCGTCACCATGGTGGAGACGCGCCCCACCGTCGAGGTGACGCTGAACGGCCGCCCCGTGCGGCTGGAGGTCGATTCGGGCGCCTTCTTCGGCATGCTGTCGCCCGCCAGCGTGGCCCAGCTGTCGCTGAAGACCTACTCCGCGCCCTTCGGCCTGCGCGTGACCGGCGCAGGCGGCGACACCGACGTGTCGCTGACCAAGGTCGAGTTGGGCTTGTTGAAGACCAAGCTTCCCGACATCGAGTTCCTGGTGGGCGGCGGCTCGCTGCAGGCCGACATGGGCACGGTGGGCGTCCTGGGCCGCAACCTGCTGCGCGCCTTCGACGACGAGTTCGACTTCGCCCATGGCGAGATGGCGCTCGTGAAGGCGAAGAGCTGCGGATCGCAGCACATGACCTACTGGTCGGACGGGGGCGGTTCGATGCTCGACATGGCCTTCCACCACGACAACGATCTCGACAGCTCGATCGTGGTCGAGCTGAAGATCAACGGCGTCGCGGTGCGCGCCCTGATGGACACGGGCGCAGGCGACTCCGTGCTCACGACGGCGGGCGCGCGCAAGGTCGGATTGAACGTGAACGGGCCGGGCGCCGTGCGGGCGGGCACGGGCAGCGGCATCGGCCGCAAGCGCTTCGTCAACTGGATCGTGCCGGTTGACGCCGTTCAGATCGGCGATGAGCAGGTGAAGCACACGAAAGTGCGCGTCGGTGACTTCACCCTGACAAACGTCGACATGCTGCTGGGCGCCGACTTCTTCCTGTCGCACCACGTGTACGTGTCCTGGGGCCAGCAACGCGTCTACTTCACCTACAACGGCGGTCCGGTGTTCGACCTGACGGTCAGGCCTGACGCGGCGCCGCCCGCCGAACCGGCCCGCTTGGCGTCCGTCGCCGCCGCGCCGCCGTCCCCGGGCGGAGGCGGCCCTGCGGAAGCGCTTGGGGACGCCGCGTCGGCCGCAGCCGCGGCGCCCTCTCCCGCGCCGGCGGCGGGGGACGAGCCCAAGGACGCCGACGGCTACAGCCGGCGCGGCCAGGCCTACGTGGCCCGTCGCGACTACACCCGCGCCCTGGCCGACCTGTCGCGGGCCGTGGAGCTGGAGCCGCAGAACGCACGCTACCTGCGCGAGCGGGCGCAGCTGCGGCTGCTCACCCGCCAGCCGTTCCTGGCCATGGCCGACATCGACTCCGTGCTGAAGGTCGCGCCTGACGATCCGGAGGCGCACCTGCTCCGCGCCGCCATGCGCGCCTCCGGCCGCGACCGGGCGGGCGAGCTGTCCGACCTCGACGCCGCGGACAAGGCCGCCAGCAAGCAGGCCTACCTGCGCCTGCAGCTGGGCTCCATGCTCACCGGCCTGGACGAGAACGACCGCGCCGTGACGCAGTTCGACGACTGGCTGGCCGTGCACCGGGGCGACAGCCGAGAGGCCCAGGCGCTGAACGGGCGCTGCTGGGCGCGGGCGCGGGCCGGCCGCGACCTCGACCAGGCGCAGCGCGACTGCGACGCCGCCGTCCGCCTGCAGCCCAAGACCGCGGCCTTCTTCGACAGCCGGGGCCTCGTGGAGCTCAAGCGCGGAGACTTGGCCCGCGCGCGCGGCGACTACGACGCCGCCCTGGCCCTGCAGCCCAGGTTCCCGCTGGCGCTGTACGCCCGCGCCGTGGTCCGGCGCAAGCAGGGCGACGCGACGGGCGCCGACGCCGACACGGCGGCCGCCGTCGCCCTCAACGCCCAGGTCGGCGACCTCGCCCGACGGGCGGGCCTCGCGCCCTGACGCAGCGGGGCGCCTCGCTTGCCGAGCCGCCCCGTCCGTCGCATCACCGGGCCATGGCCCACGACGCCGTCCCCCCGACCCCGCACGGCGGCGCCCCCGACCACGCGCCCCGTCACCACGACCACCCGCGTCACGGCCACGGGCACGCCCATGGTCACGGGCACGGCCCCACCGACTTCGGAGGCGCCTTCGCCGTGGGCGTGACGCTGAACGCGGGCTTCTTGGTCGCGGAGGTCGTCTACGGAGCGCTGGCCCACTCCGTCGCCCTGGTCGCCGACGCGGGGCACAACCTCTCCGACGTGCTCGGCCTTCTGGGCGCGTGGCTGGCGGCGACCCTGGTGAAGCGGCCGCCCAAGGGGCGCTTCACCTACGGCCTGCGCTCCTCGTCCATCCTGGCGGCCCTGGCCAACGCGGTGCTGCTGCTGCTGGCGGTCGGGGCCATCGCGCTCGAGTCGCTGCAGCGGCTGGCGCACCCGGAGGCCGTGGCGGGGCGCACCGTCATGGCGGTGGCCGCCGCGGGCGTGCTCGTGAACGGAGTGACGGCGGCCCTGTTCGCCTCCGGCCGCAAGGGCGACCTGAACGTGCGCGGCGCCTTCCTGCACATGGTCGGCGACGCCCTGGCCTCCGCCGGCGTGGTCGCGGCCGGGCTGGTGATCGCGGCCACCGGCTGGCTGTGGCTCGACCCGGCGACGAGCCTCGTCCTCACCGCCATGATCGCCTGGGGCTCGTGGGGCCTGCTGCGCGACGCGGTGGCCATGAGCCTGCAGGCGGCGCCCGACGGGGCCCATCCCGCCGAGGTGGAGGCCTTCCTCGCCGCGCGGCCCGGCGTGGGCGAGGTCCACGACCTGCACGTCTGGCCCATGAGCACGACGGAGACCGCCCTCACCGCCCACCTCGTCATGCCCGGGGGCCACCCGGGCGACGCGTCCCTGGCCGGGCTGGCGCACGACCTGGAGCACCGCTTCGGCATCGCCCACGTGACGGTGCAGGTCGAGACCGACCCGGACCACCCCTGCTCCCTCGCCGCCGCCCACGCCGTGTGACCCCGGGCCGGGTCCGGCCGGGGGCGTGAGGCCGGCCGGTCGCGCCTACGCCGCCTCCGTCTCCCGCGCCGGCGCGGCCGCCTTCAGCGCGGTCGCCAGCTCGCCCAGGGCCCGCGCCCAGGAGCGCGCGCCCTTGTGGAAGCTCTTGAGCTCGTACTTCTCGTTGGGGGAGTGGATCCGGTCGTCCTCCAGGGCGAAGCCCGCCAGCACCACGTCCATGCCCAGCTCGCGGGCGATGTCGCCGGCGATCGGGATGGAGCCGCCGCCGCCGATCAGCGCGGCCGGCACGCCCCACTCGGCCGTCAGCGCCCGCTCGACCGCGCGGATGGCCGGGTTCTCGGGCTTCAGCGACAGGGCCGGGGAGCCCGCGTGGTCGCGGAAGCTGGCCGTGCAGTCGGCCGGCAGGCGCGCCTGCACGTGGTCTTTGAAGGCGCGCCAGACCTTGACCGGGTCCTGCCCGCCCACCAGGCGGAAGCTGACCTTGGCGTGCGCCTCGGCCGGGATCACCGTCTTGAAGCCCTCGCCCGTGTAGCCGCCCCACAGGCCGTTGATCTCGGCGGTGGGCCGCGCCCAGGTCTGCTCCAACGCCGAGCGGCCCGCCTCGCCCGCAGGCTCCGACAGGCCCACCGGCCCCAGGAAGCCCGCGGTGGTGAAGCCCAGCGCGTCCCAGGAGCGCTTCACCTCGGCCGGGGTCTCCTCCACGCCGTCGTAGAAGCCGGGCAGGGTGACGCGGCCGTCCTCGTCGCGCAGGTCGGCCACGATCCTCGCCAGCACCGCCAGCGGGTTGCGCGCCGCGGAGCCGTAGAGGCCCGAGTGCAGGTCGCGGCGGGCGGCGTGGACCGTCACCTCGCCCGCCGCCATGCCGCGCAGGGAGAGGGTGACGGCCGGCGTGTGGGCGTTCCACATGCTGGTGTCGCAGATCAGCGCGCAGTCGGCGCGCAGCTCGGCCCCGTGGTCGCGCAGGAAGGCGGGCATCGAGCGGGAGCCGCTCTCCTCCTCGCCCTCCAGGAAGACGGTCACCCGGCACGGCAGGGCGCCGGCCGCCGCCTTCCACGCGCGGCAGGCCTCCACGAAAGTCTTAAACTGCGCCTTGTCGTCCGACGCGCCGCGGCCGCGGATCAGCTGCGAGCCGTCCTCCCGCGTCTCCACGGCCGGCGCGAAGGGGTCGCTGGTCCAAAGCTCGAGGGGGTCGACCGGCTGCACGTCGTAGTGGCCGTAGAACAGCACGTGGGGCGAACCGGCGGGCCCCTCGTGCGAGCCGACCACGAAGGGATGGCCGCCCTCCACCGTGCTCTCGACGATGCGGCTGGCGAAGCCGACGTCCGCCAGCTCGTCGCGCATGAACTCGGCCCCGCGGCGCACCTCGGGCGCGAAGGCCGGGTCGGTGGAGATGGAGCGGATGCGCATCAGCGCCATCAGGCGCTCCAGCGCCTGCGGCAGGTCGGCGTCGAGGCGGGCGAGGACGTCTTCGATCTGGCTCATGGCGTGCTCCTACTCCTTCGCGCCCGTCCGCGCACCTGGGTCCGCGCCGCCGTCGGGGTCGCCGTCGGGGCCGTCATCCCTCCCGCGGCCGGCGAGGCGCTGCAGGGTGCGGCCGCGCCCGCGGGTCAGGGCGGTGATCACGCCGCGCAGGGTGCGCACCTCCTGCCGGGTGAGCTGCGCCCGGCCGAGCGCCACGCGCAGGTTGCGCACCATGGAGGGCCGGTTCTCCGGCGGGAAGAAGAAGCCGGAGGCGTCCAGCTCCGCCTCCAGGTGCTCGTGCAGGCGCAGGGTCTCCGCCCCGTCCGCCGGGGGAGCGAGGGGCTCGGTGAAGCGCGCGGGGGCCGCGCCGCCCGCCTGCAGGACGCCCCACTCGTAGGCCGTCACCGCCACCGCCTGGGCGAGGTTCAGCGAGCGGAACCGCGCATCCACCGGCACGGTGAGGATGGCGTGGGTGAGCGCGATGTCGCTGGTCTCCAGCCCCGCGCGCTCGCCGCCGAACAGCACGCCCGTGCGCCAGCCCTCCCCCGCCCGGGCGGCGAGCTCGGCGACGGCCTCGCGCGGCGTGCGCACGGGCAGCTGCGTCTCGCGCGGCCGGGCGGTGGCGGCGAACACCAGCTGCAGGTCGGCCATGGCGGCCGCCGCGTCGGGGAAGACGCGCGCACCGTCCAGCGGCCAGTCCGCGCCCGACGCCGACGCCCACGCCCGCCCCTGCGGCCACCCGTCCCGCGGCGCGACGAGCCTCAGCTCCGACAGGCCGAAGTTGGCCATGACGCGCGCGGCCGCGCCGATGTTCTCCGCCAGCTGCGGGCGGTCGAGGATGACGACGGGCGGGCTCACGCCGACCGACATAGCCGCGCCGCGCGCCGCGCGCACCTCGTGCAGGTCGTGCAGGTCGTGCAGGTCGTGCAGGTCGTGCAGGTCGTGCAG
>CAXTCO010000126.1:0-6742 GCA_964242255.1 uncultured Caulobacteraceae bacterium
GCCGCGAGGAGGCGCCGGACGCCGGGCCCGCGCGCCCGGCGGCCGACCAGCGCACCGCCGACGCCGACCGGCGCGGCCTCTACAGCCCCTCGCGCCTGTTCATCCTGCGCCCGATCGCGACCTCGCTGCTGATGCTGGCGATCCTCCTGACGGGGATCATCGGCTTCCAGTTCCTGCCGCTCTCGGCCCTGCCGCAGGTCGATTACCCGACCATCCAGGTGCAGACCTCATACCCCGGCGCTTCGCCGGAGGTGATGACCACCAACGTCACCGTGCCGCTGGAGCGCCAGTTCGGGCAGATGCCCGGCTTGGCGCGCATCAGCTCCATCAGCTCGGCCGGCGCGTCGGTCGTGACCATGCAGTTCAGCCTGGACCTGACGCTGGACGTGGCCGAGCAGGAGGTGCAGGCGGCCATCAACGCGGCCGGCACCTTCCTGCCCAGCGACCTGCCCTCCCCGCCCGTCTACGCCAAGGTCAACCCCGCCGACGCGCCCGTGCTGGTGCTGGCGCTCACCGCCCCCAACCTGCCCCTGACGCAGGTGGAGGACGTGGCGGACACGCGGCTGGGGCAGAAGATCAGCCAGGTGGCGGGCGTGGGCCTCGTGACCGTCAGCGGCGGCCAGCGGCCGGCCGTGCGCATCCAGGCCGACCCGCGCCAGCTCGCCAGCTACGGGCTCTCCATGGAGAGCCTGCGCACGGCCATCGCCAGCGCCAACGTGAACGGCTCCAAAGGCTCGTTCGACGGGCCGAGCCGAGCCTACACCATCAACGCCAACGACCAGCTCTCCACGCCGCAGGACTACTCCGACCTCGTGGTCGCCTTCCGCAACGGCGCGCCGGTGCGCCTGCGCGACGTGGGCCAGGTGGTGAACGGCGCCGAGAACACCCAGCTCGGCGCCCTGAAGGCCACCAAGGACGCGGCGACCGGCCGGCAGGACATCCGGCCCGCCGTGCTGCTCAACATCCAGCGCCAGCCGGGCGCCAACGTCATCGGCGTGGTGGACCGCATCCGCGCGCTCCTGCCCGAGCTGCAGACCCAGCTGCCCACGGGCGTGCAGCTGCAGGTGCTCAGCGACCGCACCACCACCATCCGCGCCTCGGTGGGCGACACGGAGGTGGAGCTGGTGCTGGCCGTGGGGCTGGTGGTGCTGGTGATCTTCGTCTTCCTGCGCAACGTGCGGGCCACGATCATCAGCGGGCTGGCCGTGCCGCTGAGCCTCGTGGGCGCGTTCGGCGTGATGTACCTCTTGGGCTTCTCGCTGAACAACCTGACGCTGATGGCGCTGACCATCGCCACGGGCTTCGTCGTCGACGACGCCATCGTCATGATCGAGAACATCAGCCGCCACATCGAGGAGGGCGAGGACGGGCGCACCGCGGCGCTCCGCGGCTCGGGCGAGATCGGCTTCACCATCATCTCGCTGACCCTGTCGCTGCTGGCGGTGCTGATCCCGCTCCTGTTCCTGGGCGACGTGGTCGGCCGGCTGTTCCGCGAGTTCGCGGTGACGCTGGCGGTGACCATCGTACTCTCCGCGGTGATCTCCCTGACCCTGGTGCCGACCCTCTGCGGCCTGTGGCTGCGCCGCCCGCCCGAGCCGAAGCCCGGCGGGATCGGGGAGCGGCTGGAGCACGGCGTCGACTGGATCATCGGCCGCTACGACACGGGCCTGACCTGGGTGCTGAAGCACCAGCCGCTGACGCTGCTGGTGGCGGTGGCGACCTTCGTCGTCACCGCCCTGCTCTACATGGCCATCTCCAAGGGCCTTTTCCCCACGCAGGACACGGGCGCCCTGCAGGGCTTCATCGAGGCGCCGCAGACGGTCAGCTACGACCGCATCCGCGACGTGCAGCGCCAGATCACCGCCGCCCTGCTGCGCGACCCGGCGGTGGAGAGCATCTCCGCCTTCTCCGGCGTGGACGCGCAGAACACCACGCTGAACAGCGCGCGCCTGTCCCTCGCCCTGACCGACCTGGAGAAGGGCCGCGCGAGCGCCAGCGAGGTGATCCGCCGCCTGCAGCGCGAGGTCGGCGACACCGTGCCGGGCACCAAGCTCTACCTGCAGCCGGTGCAGGACCTGACGATCGACGCCGCCACCACGCGCACGCAGTATTCCGTGGTGCTGGGCAGCGTCAGCCAGGCGGCGCTGAACGAGTGGTCGGGCAAGCTGGTCGACAAGCTGCGCACCGAGCGCCAGTTCGAGGACGTCAGCTCCGACGTGCAGAGCCAGGGCCTGGCCGTGTTCGTGAACGTGGACCGCGACACGGCCGGGCGGCTGGGCGTGTCCGTCGCCTCCATCGACAACGCCCTCTACGACGCCTTCGGCCAGCGCATCGTCACCACCATCTACACCCAGTCCAACCAGTACCGGGTGATCCTGGAGGCGACGCCGCAGACGCAGAACTCGCCGGACGCGCTGAACGCCATCTACCTGCAGTCCGCCGCCGGCGCCCCCGTGCCCCTGTCGGCGGTGGCGAAGTTCCAGATGCAGTCCAAGCCCCTGTCCATCAGCCACAGCGGCCAGTTCCCGTCGGCGACGATCAGCTTCAACCTGGCCAAGGGCGAAGCCCTGGGGGGCGCGGTGAACGCCATCAAGGCGGCGGAGAAGGACATCGGCGTGCCCGCCACGGTGGACACCACCTTCACCGGCGCGGCCGCCGCGTTCCAGAACTCCCTGGGCTCGACCCTGTGGCTCGTCCTGGCCGCCGTCGTGACGATCTACATCGTGCTGGGCGTGCTCTACGAGAGCTTCATCCACCCGATCACCATCCTCTCGACCCTGCCGTCGGCGGCGGTGGGGGCGTTGCTGGCGCTGATGCTGTCCGGTCAGGACCTCGGCGTGGTCGGGATCATCGGCATCATCCTCCTGATCGGCATCGTCAACAAGAACGCCATCATGATGATCGACTTCGCGCTCGACGCGGAGCGCAACCAGCACCTGCCGGCGCAGGAGGCGATCCACCGCGCGGCGCTGCTGCGCTTCCGCCCGATCCTGATGACCACCCTGGCGGCGCTGCTGGGCGCCCTGCCGCTGATGTTCGCCGGCGGCTACGGGGCGGAGCTGCGGCGGCCGCTGGGCGTCGCCATCGTCGGCGGCCTGATCGCCAGCCAGTTGCTGACCCTGTTCACCACCCCGGTGATCTACCTGGCGTTCGACAAGCTGGCCACGCGCTTCAGCCGCCGCGACCCGGAGAGCCCCGCACGCGACGAGCCGGAGGATCCCGGTCCCCGCGGCCCCGGCGAGGCCCCCGGCCGCGCCCCCGCGGGCTCGCCCCGCAACGCGGGCCGGGATCCGGCGGCGGGTCCCGAGCCGTCGCCGGCGTGAGGACGCGCGCGCCGTGAACCCCTCCGCGCTGTTCATCCGGCGGCCGGTGGCCACCGTGCTGCTGACCCTGGGCATCGCGCTGGTGGGCGTCGCGGCCTACTTCGCCCTGCCGGTCGCGTCCCTGCCGGCGGTGGACTTCCCCACCATCCAGGTGCAGGCGCGCCTGCCCGGGGCCTCGCCCCTGGTGATGGCCTCGAGCGTGGCGACGCCGCTGGAGCGGCGCCTGGGCCAGATCGCCGACGTGAGCGAGCTGACCAGCAACTCGTCGCTCGGCAACACCAACATCACCATCCAGTTCGGCCTCAGCCGCAACATCGACGGCGCCGCGCGCGACGTTCAGGCGGCCATCAACGCCGCCCGTCAAGACCTGCCGACGACCCTGCGCTCCAACCCCAGCTACGACAAGCAGAACCCGGCCAACGCACCGATCTTCATCCTGAACCTGACCAGCGACGTGCTGAGCCGGCCGCAGATGTACGACGCGGCGGCGCTGATCCTGCAGCAGAAGCTGTCTCAGATTGAAGGCGTGGGCCAGGCCGACATCCAGGGCGGCTCCGCCCCGGCCGTGCGCATCGAGCTGAACCCGCGCGCGCTCAACGCCTACGGCATCGGCGTGGAGGACGTGCGCGCCGCCATCGCCGGCGCCAACGCCAACCAGCCCAAGGGCCTCTACAGCGCCAACGGCCGCCGCTTCCAGCTCTACGCCAACGACCAGGCGCAGAAGGCGGCCGACTACGCGCCCCTGGTGATCGCCTCGCGCAACGGCGCGCCCGTGCGCCTGCAGGACGTGGCGCGCGTCTACGACGGGTCGGAGAGCGAGAAGAACCTCGGCCTGTTCAACGGCAAGAACGCCATCACCGTGCGCATCCAGGCCGCGCCGGGCGCCAACATCGTCTCCACCGTCGACCGCATCAAGGCGGTGCTGCCGCAGCTTCAGGCGGCGCTGCCCAAGCAGATCGTGCTGGACACCTCGCTGGACCGCACCATCGACATCCGCGAGAGCCTGGTGGACGTGGAGCGCACGCTGCTGCTCTCCGTCGTGCTCGTCGTGGTCGTGGTGCTGCTGTTCCTGCGCAACGGCCGCGCGACGCTGATCCCCGCGGTGGCGGTGGTCACCTCGCTCCTGGGCACGCTGGCGGTGATGTGGCTGTTCCACTTCAGCCTGGACAACCTGAGCCTGATGGCCCTGACGGTGGCCACGGGCTTCGTGGTCGACGACGCCATCGTGGTGCTGGAGAACATCACCCGCCACGTCGAGGAGGGCATGCCCCGCTTCGAGGCCGCCATGAAGGGCGCCGGCGAGGTCGGCTTCACGGTGGTCAGCATGTCCGTCTCGCTGATCGCGGTGTTCCTGCCGATCCTGATGATGGGCGGCGTGGTCGGGCGGCTGTTCCGCGAGTTCGCGGTGACGCTCTCGGCCGCCATCGTCATCAGCCTGGTGGTGTCGCTGACCACCACGCCGATGATGGCCTCGCGCCTCGTCGACGAGCGGCCGACGCCCGAGGAGGAGGAGCGCCGGGCGCGCCGCGGCGGCGTCCAGGGTGCGCTGGCCAAGGTGGGCGAGGCCATGGAGCGCGGCTTCGCCTGGACGGTGGAGACCTACGACGGCTCGCTCAGCTGGGCGTTGGACCACGGGCGGCTCGTGCTGCTGACGCTGCTCGCCACGGTGATCTTCAACGTGTTCCTCTACGGGATCGCGCCCAAGGGCTTCCTGCCCAGCCAGGACACGGGCGTGATGTTCGGCGGGATCCAGACCGACCAGGCCAGCTCCTTCGCCTCCAACCGCGACAAGTTCAAGAAGCTGGTCGCCATCGTCCGGCACGACCGGGCGGTGGACAAGGTGACGGCCTTCCAGTTCGGCTCCGGCGGCTTCATCTTCGTCTCGCTGAAGCCGATCAAGGACCGTGGCGGCCTGACCACCGACGAGGTGATCGCCCGCATCCGCCCGCACGCCTTCTCCGTGGCGGGGGCGCAGCTGTTCCTGAACGGCGCCAGCGACTTCCGCGTCGGCGGCCGCTCCTCCAACGCCACCTACCAGTACACCCTGCAGTCCGACGACCTGGACGCCCTGAAGACCTGGTCGCAGAAGCTGACGGACGCCCTGAAGCGCCGCCCGGAGCTGACCGACGTCAACAGCGACCTGCAGGAGCACGGGCTGGAGACCTACATCACCATCGACCGCAACACATCCTCAAAGCTGGGGCTGACCAACGCGCAGGTGGTGAACACCCTCTACGACAGCTATGGCCAGCGTATCGCCAGCAACATCTACAACGAGCTGAACCAATACCGTGTGATCCTTGAGGTCGCGCCCGAGTGGCAGCAGTCGCCGGCGCAGCTGCAGGACCTCTACGTGGCTCCGGGAGCCAACGCCGCCTTCTCCACCACCCGCTCTCCGGTGGGCGAGGCGGCCTCCGCACAGGCGCTTTCGGCAGCGGCGACGGCGGCCGACACGAGCGTGCGGCAAGGGGCGGTGCGGCCGCAGTCGGTGGTCTCCGTCGCGGGCGCGGCGCGGACCAACCCCGACCTGGGCGTCGTGGCGGGGCCGGCCGGTCCCCACACGCCGGCGGGCGCCTCCCCGGCCGCCGCCACGGGCACGGGGCTGGCGGCGACGCTCAGCGGTGCGGGCACGGCGCGCTCCACCACCGGCGGCTCGACGGGCGTGCAGACGGGCAACGCCGTCTCGACCGCCGCCTCGCGCTCCGTGCCGCTGGGGTCGGTGGCGACCTACGCCCTCGGCTCGACGGCCACCTCGGTGAACCACCAAGGGCAGGCGGTGGCGACGACCCTCTCCTTCAACCTGCCGACCGGCGGCACCCTGTCGGAGGCGCAGCGCGTGATCGCCGAGACCAGCCAGCAGATCGGCGTGCCCCGCAACGTCATCGGCGGCTTCGCCGGCACCGCCCAGCAGTTCAACGACACCCTGAAGAACCAGCCGTTGCTGATCCTGGCGGCGCTGATCGCCGTCTACCTGGTGCTCGGCGTGCTTTACGAGAGTTACGTGCATCCGATCACCGTGCTCTCCACCCTGCCCTCCGCAGGGATCGGAGCGCTGCTGGCGTTGATGGCCTTCCACGTGGAGTTCGATCTCATCGCGCTGATCGGCGTGATCCTGCTGATCGGCATCGTCAAGAAGAACGCCATCCTGATCATCGACTTCGCCCTGGTGGCGGAGCGCGACCGCGGCCTCTCCTCGCGCGAAGCGATCCACCAGGCGTCGTTGCTGCGCTTCCGCCCGATCATGATGACCACCATGGCCGCCATACTGGGCGCCCTGCCCCTGGCGCTGGGGCTCGGCGCGGGCGGCGGCCTCCGCCAGCCGCTGGGCATCTCCATCATCGGCGGGCTGATCGCGAGCCAGATCCTGACGCTGATCACCACGCCGGTGGTCTACCTCTACCTCGACAAGCTGCGCCGCC
>CAXTCO010000127.1:0-6718 GCA_964242255.1 uncultured Caulobacteraceae bacterium
AGGGCGCCCATGGCCTCGGCGGGGGCGCCCGCGGGCGCCTGCAGCCGCACGGAGGCGCGCCGCACGACCCCCCCCGGGCTGCAGCCGCGCGTCCAGTCCGCCTCCATCACCGCCTCGCCCGGACCGGCGCTGAAGGTGCGCACCTCCGCGGACACCGCCGTCACGGGCGACCCGCCGGACGCCGCGGCGCCCACCACCGCGCCCGGCAGCCGCAGCGAGAGGTCTTCCGCCAGCGCCTCCCGCGCGAGGCGCGAGGGCGGCGCGGCCCAGCGGTCGAACTCCTCCACGGCGTAGCGGCCGGGCGCCGTCTCGCGCAGCAGCTCCAGCCGGTCCAGGGCGGCGGGCAGGCGCACGGCGTCCACCCGCACGGGCGGTCCGGCGTAGGGCGGAAGCATCGCGCCGGGCGCCGCCGCGGTCAGGTCGTGCAGGGTGGTGGACGGGCTGTGGCCGCACGCGGCCAGCGCGGACGCGCCGGCGAACGCGGCGGCGGCTCGGAGGGTCGGGCGGCGGATCACTTCGGCTCCTTCTTGCGTCCGGCGATCAGCGCCTCGGGATGGCGCGCCAGCCCGTCGGCGAGGGCGCGCATGGAGACGGCCGCGTCCGACAGCTCCTGGACCGCGTGGGGCAGGGAGGCGTCGGGGTTCGTCCCCTCGCCGGTGAGCATGCCCCGCGCGGCCGCCGCGGCGCCCGCAGCCTGGTCGGCGGCCTCCCGCAGCTTGGCCGCGAGCGGGCCGACCTGCGGCTCGACCTGCGCCGTGATCCGGTCGGCCTGCGCCAGGGTGGCGTTCAGGTGGGTCAGGCTGCTGTCGACCTGGGGCGAGGCGGCGAGGGTGCGCAGCCGGCCGGTGATGGCCGACACGTCGCGCCCGATCTTCTCGATGGGAATGCGGTCGACCTTGGCCAGGATGCTCGACGCCTGTGCGGCGATGTCGCCCGAGTCGCTGAGGGACGGGATCTGGGGTGGGGTCCCGCCGCCGAGCGTCGCCCTCGGCTGGCCTGCGACCCGGTCCAGCGTCACGCCGCGCGCGCCCACCAGGGGCGGCGACTGCACGAGCCGCGCCCGGTAGCCGCGGGCCAGCAGGCCAGACAGGTCCGCGTCCGTGGCCAGGCGAAGGGAGGCCGCGTCCTGCGCGGGCGGCGGCGCGCCGCCGTGCAGGCGGGCGGGCTCGATGTCCACGCCCACGCGCGTGTAGGGCAGGCCGGTGCGTCCGTCGTAGGCCAGGGTGCGCGACGTCACCTGGCCCACGGTGAAGCCCAACAGCGTCACGGGCGCGCCCTCCGCCAAGTCGCCGCCCACGCCGGAGAAGGTCATCACGTAGGGGACGCGCGGGCCGGATTCGCCGACCTTGGCCGCCTCCGGGCTGTCGTAGATCACGAAGTGAGCCCCGGCCGGGCTGGGCGGGCCGGAGGCGCCGACGGGCGCGTCCATCTGCAGGCCGCCCGCCACCAGGGCCGCGGGATCGTCCACCTGGGCGGTGACGCCGCCCGGCCCGAGCCCGAGCTTGAGCGCGGACGACGGCCAGAAGATCGCGCCGGGCCGCACCAGCCGGTCGTAGGGCGCGTCGATGAACACGTCGATCCGGAAGGCGCCGGGGCCCGTCATGGCCACGGCCGTCACCTTCCCGATCTCCTGCCCCCGGTAGCTCACCGCCGAGCGCTTCTTCAAGGGGCCCAGCCGCTCGGCCGTCAGCACGTAGGGCGTGCCCTGCGCGTCGGGCAGCACGGCCGGCTCCTCGCCGAAGCCGCGGAAGCGGCGGGTCGGCGCGCCGTCGAAGCTCGGCGCCACGCCGATGTAGGCGCCCGAGAAGGCGGCCTTCACTGAGGACAGGTCGGTCAGGCTCGTCTTGGCGCCCACCAGCCAGAACACCGTGCCCGTGTGGAGGGCGGGCTTGGCCCGCGGGTCCAGCCGGGCGGTGACCTCGATGTGGCGAAGGTCGGTCTTGCCCACGGAGATCTTCACGACGTGGCCGACCTCCAGCCCCTGGTAGAGGACCTTGGTGTCGCCGACCTTCAGCCCGGAGGCGGTGTCGAAGGTGATCACCACGTCGACGCCGCGGTCCATGAAGGCGCGCACGCCCAGGAACAGCACCACGATCAGCGCCGCGAGCGGGATCGCCCACACCAGCCCCGGCCAAACCGGGCGGCGGACGTGCGGGGACGCAGCGATGGTGGGTCCGGGCTCGCTCACGTCCGGTGCTCCGAGGCCGCGTCCCACAGGCGTCGAGGATCGAAGCTGCGCGACGCCAGCATGGTCGCCACCACCACGCCCGTGAAGAAGGGCGCGCCCGGCTCGGCGCGGGCCAGGATGAACTGGTTGTAGGTCATCACGGGGGCGATGATGGAGATCACGAACGGGTCGATCATAGACCAACGCCCGATCTCCTCCACCATGCGGTAGGCCCGGGTCTTCGCCCGCAGGCGGTCTCGGGAGCCCTTGAGCACGGAGCCGACGCACCAGGCGAGGCCCGCCAGCTTCAGGATGGGGATGGCGAAGCTGGCGACGAACACGATGGCGGCCAGCACCAGCAGCTTGGCCTGCACGAGATCCATCACGCCCTGCAGCACCGTGTACTTCAGCGACTGCAGCCCGATCGGCAGGGTGGTCAGCGGCAAGAGGTTGGCGGGGATGTAGAGCAGGGCGCCCGCCGCGATCAGCGCCAGGGCGCGGCCGGCGGCCTCGGGCCTGCGGCGGCGCAGGGCCGAGGCGCAACGCGGGCACGCCCGCCCCGTCTCGGTCGCCGGGCGCACCAGCTCGCAGCCGGTGCAGGCGACCACGTCGCCGTCGCGGACCTCGCGCGCGGGCGTGTCCGGGGCGATGGCGCGCCACACCTGCGCCTTGTCCAGCGCCGCGCGCGTGAACAGGGCCAGCACGCCCGCCGCCACGAGGCAGGCGCCGCCGACCCCCAGGTCCACCTCCACGGCGGCGCGCAGCCGCCAGAAGGCGACCAGGAAGGCCACCAGGAACACGTCGGTCATCGACCAGGGCTGCAGGGCGTTCGCCCAGCGGAACGCCGGGCCGAGCCACGGCGGCCGCCGCCCCGCCAGCAGCGACCCCGTCACCGCGGCCAGCAGCCCGTAGCGCACGAAGGGCAGCACCAGGATGAACAGGCCGATCGCCGCCGCCATCTCCGGCCAGCCGTCGCGCAGCATGGCCGTCGCGCTGGACCCCACCACGCTCTGCCGCGACGCGCCGAGCACCCAGGTGCGCACCAGCGGGAGGCCGCAGGCCGGGATCAGCAGCAGGAACGTCGCGGAGGCGAAGGCGAAGGCGAGCCCGACGCTGCGGCCCGCCGTGTGCTCCAGCTCCGACTCGCAGCGCACGCAGCTCAGGGTCTCGCCCGCATGGACGGCGGACGTCACGTGCAGGCGGCCGCAGTCCGCGCAGCCCCGCAACGTGGCGGAAGCGATCATCCGGTCGGCGACCCCCAGACCCGCGGCGTGGAGCGTTCCGCCGAATTCCGCAAACGGGCGCTTACGGCCGAGGTTCCCGCACGCACCCCCTTGATCTCGCGGCGGATCGCGTCGAAGCGGGGCCTCGGCGCACACGGGCCGAGGGGGAGTGGCGCATGGGCGAGGAGCGGCCCCTCATCGTCGGAGTGGGGGGCACGGCCGCTCCCCGGAGCTCCACCGGCCGCGTGCTGCGCCACGTGCTGCGCGAGGTGGAGGCGCGGGGCGGCCGCACCCTGGCCTTCGACGGCCCGAGCCTGGACCTGCCCATGTATCCGCCCGGCTCGGCGGCGCGCGCCCCCGGCGCCCGGGCGCTGGTGGAGGCCCTGCGGTGCGCGGACGGCGTGGTGATCGCCTCCCCCGGCTACCACGGCACGGTGTCCGGCCTCGTCAAGAACGCCCTCGACTACGTGCAGGACCTCGCGGGCGATTCCCGCCCCTACCTGGACGGGCGCGCCGTGGGCCTGGTGGCGGTGGCCGCCGGCTGGCAGGCCTGCGTCTCGACCCTGGCGACGCTGCGCACGGTGGCGCACGCCCTGCGCGGCTGGCCGACGCCGATCGGCGTGACCGTGAACTCCCTGGCCCCGGTCTTCGACGCCGGCGGCGAACCGCTCGACCCGGCCCTGCTTCAGCAGCTCGGCCTCCTGGCGGACCAGCTGACCGGCTTCGCGCGCGCCCACGCCCGCGGTCCGCCCGACCGCGGCCTCTGACCCCGCCGAGCACCAGGCGGCGCCTGACCGGGCGGCGCAGCGCCGTGCGCGTTGACCTCGCCCGCGGCGCCGCCTACCCGCCGGACGTGCCGATACCCCAGCCGCTCCCCGGTCTCCGCGCCCTGGCGGGGTGCTGCGACGCGCTGCTGTGCGACGTGTGGGGCGTGATCCACAACGGCGAGCGGAGCTTCCCGGAGGCCTGCGACGCCCTGGTCCGCTGGAACGCGGGGGTGTCGCCGGTGGTGCTCGTCTCCAACTCGCCGCGGCCCTCCCACGACGTGACGCCCCAGTTGCGCGCCCTGGGCGTGCCGGACGCGGCGTGGGGCGGCTTCGTCACCTCCGGCGACGTCACGCGCGAGGAGATCGCGGCGCGCGCGCCGGCGGGCGGGCGCACGCCCGTCTGGCACATGGGCGCGCCGCGAGACCACACGCTGCTGGAGGGGCTCGCCGTGGAGCGGGTCGGGCCGGAGGAGGCCGCTTTCGTCGTCTGCTCCGGCCTCGCGGACGACGAGCGCGAGACGGCGCAGGATTACCGCGCCCGCCTGGAGATCTGCGCCGCGCGCGGGCTGGAGATGGTCTGCGCCAACCCCGACCGGGTGGTGCAGCGGGGCGAGCGCATGATCGTCTGCGGCGGCGCCCTGGCCGACCTGTACGAGGCGCTCGGCGGCCGCGTGGTCATGGCCGGCAAGCCGTATCCGCCGATCTACGACGCCGCCCTCGCCCAGGCCGGGCGCCTCGCCGGCCGGCCGCTCGGGCGAGACCGGGTGCTGGCTGTGGGCGACGGCCTGCCCACCGACGTGGTGGGCGCGAACCGTGCGGGCCTGGCGCTGCTGTTCGTCGCCGCCGGCATCCACGCGGCCGACGTCGTCGGCGCGGACGGCGCGCTGGACGCCGGGCGCGCCGGCCGCTTCCTGGCGGAGGCGGGGGCGCGCGCCGACTTCGTCTGCGGCCACCTCGCGTGGTGACGCCCGCCTGCGCTATGACGGCCCCTCGGCGGGAGGGCGCATGACGCTGGACGAGATCGAGGTCGGGCGCGAGGCGGTGCGCGTGCGCACGGTGGCGGACGCCGACATCCAGGGCTTCGCCGACGTCAGCGGCGACCACAACCCCGTGCACCTGGACGAGGGCTTCGCCCGGACCACGCCGTTCAAGGGCCGCATCGCGCACGGCATGCTCTCCGCCGCCTGGATCAGCGCCCTGATCGCCGGCGAGCTGCCCGGGCCGGGCAGCATCTACCTGCAGCAGAGCCTCAGCTTCCGCCGCCCCGTGCGCCCCGGCGACGAAGTGACCGTGCGCGTGAAGGTCACCGCCGTCGACCGCGACAGGGGCCGCGTGACGCTCGCCACCACCTGCATCGTCGCGGGCAAGCCGGTGGTGGAGGGCGAGGCCGTGGTGCTCGCCCCCCGCGGCGAGGCGTGAGGCCCGCTTGCGCCTGAAGGTGGTCGACGGCTGGCGGGGGCTCGACGCGGCCGACCGCGGCGCCGCCCTGGCTCTGGGCGCGTTCGACGGCGTGCACCGCGGACACCAGCAGGTGATCGCGCTCGCCGCCCGCGCCGCCCGCGGGCTCCACGCGCCGCTCGGCGTGCTGACCTTCGAGCCGCACCCGCGCCGCTGGTTCCGGCCTGACGAGCCCGACTTCCGCCTCACCACCCTCGACCAGCAGGCCCGCGTGCTGGACGGCCTGGGCGTGGACCGCCTGCACCGCATCCCCTTCGACGCCGACCTCGCCGCCATGAGCGACCAAGCCTTCGCCCGCGACGTGCTGGCCGGCGCCCTCGGGGCGCGGCACGTGGCGGCGGGCTTCGACATCACCTTCGGCGCGGGCCGCACCGGCGGCCCGGACGCCCTGCGCCGCTACGGCGAGACTTTCGGCTTCGGCGTGTCCGTCGCGCCCGAGCTGACGGAGCACGGCCGCAAGTGCTCCTCCACCGCCGTGCGCGAGGCGTTGCGCGAGGGCCGGCCCGACACGGCCGCCGATCTCCTGGGCCGCCCCTTCGCCCTGGAGGGCGTGGTGGTGCACGGCGACAAGCTGGGCCGCACCATCGGCTTCCCCACGGCCAACATCAGCCTGGAGGACTACGTGCGCGTGCGCCACGGGATCTACGCCGTGCGCACCCGACTGGCCGACGGCCGCGAAGTGGCGGGCGTGGCCTACGTCGGCCGCCGCCCCACCGTGGACCTCGGCACGGAGGAGCGGCTGGAGGTGCACCTCCTCGACTTCGACGAGGACCTCTACGGCCAGACCCTGGAGACCGACCTCGTCCGCTTCGTCCGCGGCGACGAGAGGTTCGGCACCCTCGAGGCCATGGTCGCGCAGATGGACCGCGACAAGGCGGAGGCCCGCCGCACCCTGCTGCCGGCCTTCTGACTCCTTGACCGCCGCCGGCGAACCGCTCGATCCCCGCGCCCTGGAGGCGCTGCTCGCCTTCTGGGCCGACGCGGGCGTGGACGCCTCCCTCGCCGACGCTCCCGTCGACCGCACGGCCGCCCCGCCGCCCCGCGCCACTCCGTCCCCGCGCTCCGCGCCGCCCTCGCCGGAGCCGCCCCGCCCGTCCGTGCGG
>CAXTCO010000128.1:0-6697 GCA_964242255.1 uncultured Caulobacteraceae bacterium
GCCCCACGAAACCAAGCGCTCGCCGCCTCACCAACGCGTTCTCACACAGCCGCGGGTGGATGGGCGCCACGTCCGGCCCGGGCTCTGTCGTGAGCATGGCGAAGGCGTCGGCCCCGTCCGGCGCCGCGCCCGGGCGGAGGAGGCCGGCGATGCAGAACCAGGGCTCGCGTGCCAGGGTGAACAGCCACTTGGTCTTGCGGGCGCGCTTGGGTGCGGGCGGCTCCGGATCGGTGAACTCGTAGAAGCCGTCCGCCGGGATCAGGCGTCGCCCGGCCGGAAAGCGCCGCCCGTCCGAGCGGAAGTTGTACACGGGCTTGCCGCCCGGCCCCGGCCAGCTCCAGCGCGGCTGCACGAGCTCGCGCCCGCCCGCCGTCGTGGCCCGCACCACGGGCGCGGCCTCCGTGATCCGCACGTCGTCGCGCGGCTGGAGGTTGGGCGCGCCGCCGGGCGTCTCCAGGCCGGGGAAGCCCTCGCGCAGGGCGTCGAGCGGGATGCGGTTGCGGTAATCATTGCACATGCCACCGCCACCCTAGACTAGGCTCAGGACTCACTGTTGGAGCCAGAAGGTTACGATGGCGGCGAGGGTTATGGCGGCGAAGAAGGTGTCTGCGCGGCGGTCGTAGCGGGTGTGGATGCGCCGCCAGTCCTTGAGGCGGCCGAACATGATCTCGACCTTGTGGCGCTGGCGGTACAGCGTGGCGTCGTGGGGGATGGGCCGCTTACGGCTGCGGGTGGACGGGATGCAGGCGCAGGTGCCGCGGTCGTGCAGGGCCTGGCGGAAGCGGGCGCTGTCATAGCCGCGGTCGCCGATCAGGTCGCGGGCGGGCGGCAGCCTGGAGAGCATCAGGGCCGCGCCGCGGTGGTCGCTGGCCTGCCCTTCGGTGAGCAGCATCACCACGGGGCGGCCCTGCTCGGCGCAGGCGGCGTGGAGCTTGGAGTTCAGCCCGCCGCGGGTGCGCCCGATGCAGCGGGGAAAAGCCCCCTTTGAAGGAGGCTCGCTGCGGTGCGGTGCGCCTTGAGGTGCGTGCTGTCGATCATCAGCCGCTCGGGCGGGCCGCCCTCGGCCGCCAGGGCTGCGAAGATGCGGTCGAACACGCCCATGCGACTCCAGCGCACGAAGCGGTTGTAGAGTGTCTTGTGCGGACCGTAGGCGGGCGGGGCGTCGCGCCACTGCAGGCCGTGGCGGAGGACGTAGAGGATCCCGCTGAGCACCCGACGATCATCCACCCGCGGGATGCAATGCGAGCGCGGGAAGTGCGGCGACAGGCGGCGCATCTGCGCGGGCGTCAGCAGAAACGGCGGTGCGGACATGGGAGATCTCCGCCGCCTCATCATGCGCCGCCCGGCCCCGACAAGCCGCTAATGGGTCCTGAGCCTAGCGCACGCGGCTGTGGACGGCTCCGCGCCGCGCGTTGACCTCGGGCCGCCGTAATGTCGTTCCTGTTCCGTTCTTATCAGGGACGGGGTCGCGACGTGATCTGGACCGGGCTCTCGTTCGTCGTGCTCGGGCACCACGACGGCCGCTTCCTGCACCTGCCCGGCTTGTACGGCTTCGCCCGTCGCGACGCGGAACAGGGCTCGCTGCTGCTGTTTGCCGGGGAGGCGCTGCGGCTCGGCATGGACGAGCTACACCTCCACTTCCCCGTGCCGCGGCGGGTCGACCGGCTGCAGCTTCTCTCGCGTGTGGTGCGCCACACGCAGCCGCTGCTGAACTGCCTCGAGGAGGCGCACGCGCCGGCCGCGGCGGCCGAGCCCGCGGGCCTGCGGGCCTGCGGGCCTGCGGGCCTGCGCGTACCGGAGCGCCGCATTGTCCAGGTGAGTCGATCGCACATCCTCGTCTCGTCCAGCCCGCCGCTCGCCGGGGCGCCACACCGCTGAAACGTTCTTGTCTCGATGAGATGTGGCGAGAACTCGCCTAGTCTTAGCGGTGAGTGACGTGACAGTTCCGGCCCGGGACTTCACCTCGATAGGACATGTTGCCTTTCCGATCGAACATGACGGCGACGTTGTCGTCATCGTTGCTCTGGACGAAGTTCTCCCCACCGGTTGATGGATATCTCTTTCCACGTACGACAATGTAGGTGTTGCCGATGCCGCCCTCATGAACTGTGACAAGACCATACTGGCCGAATGCACAGGTGTGCTCAGTGTAGTGAGTGATCGACGCGGATCGGTCGACCGGCGTGGACCTGGTCGCGGCGTAGCCCACGCCTGAAACGAGGAGCATCGAGATCATCGAACCACAAATCATGAGCTTCATCTGTGCGCCTCAGCCTGGCTTCGCCGGTAGAAGAATGAAGTAGGGTCGCGGCCTGAACCGTTCCTTGTCGGCCGTCGTGCCATGCCGATGCACCGCGCTGCCCTTACCAAAGCTTGGGCCGCCCAGCTTGTCGATCCAAGCGAGGTTGTTCGGGCTTGAGTAGCGCGGGTCAGGGTTGGCGTAGTCCAAATTAGTGCCGACGATTGAAGCTCTGCCTTGGGCGCGCTCGGTCAGATAAGTGTCCACAAGCTTGTCGGTACGAGAGGTGACATAACGGTCGGTATCTGTTCAACGCGGTTGTGCTGGCCGATGCCGAGGTGGTCTTTGGCATTCCAAGCTGGCGGACCATTGATGTCTGAGAACTGCTTACGCGCGTTTACAACTGCCGCAATCGTGTTTCCCCAGTGGCCGGATGCCAGGCGGTTGAGGATCGTGTCGATGATCCCATAGGCCTGATCGGGTCCGGCGAAGGCGACCCACTCGGTCTGAAGTGTCTTCTTCAGGTCAAGGCGCGATGAACAACTGGCGCCTGGGCGGTCGGCGACGGCGACGCGACCGATCCGGCCACTGTTGAAGCAGAAGGCGGCTTCATAGCTGATTGATGGTTCAGGGTACGATAGTTCGTCTCCCGATGCTATGGATGATTCAGCATCCGCCAACTCTGTCGTTTCGGCTCGATCAGCCCATCTGGATGATGCATGAAGTGACGCTAGAAGGCCACGATCGCGCTCAGCGTTCGACGCCCGAATAGCCCATCAATCAGGCCCGGATGCCAGCCGCCTGCGGTCAGGAGCGATTGGATCAGCCTGACGTCTAAGGGTCGGTTACGGCCTCCGGCGCCAACGCTGTCACTGATCTCAAGCATCAACCCCGTCGGGATCAAATCGTCGTCGCCATGTCACCTCGGCCTCCCCTTCGCGGCGGGTGCGCTCCTCCCGCCTGTCGAGTTCGGCGCGCCCCTGCGCAAGGGTTTCCAAGTCGTGGGAGAGCCGGTCGCGCGCCTCGCTCAGCACCCGCTCCGCCGCGTCCAGCGCCCTGCGATCGGGTGGCGGTGGAGGCTGGGGAGGCGCCGGCGGCGTCCCGCTCCGCTTCGCGCCTGCGGTGTTCCCGCCCGGCGGCTTCGGCGTCGCGGCGAGCATGGCCGCCATGTCGCCGCGGGGACGGCGCATCACCTCGCCGGGCCGCGCCAGCGGTTCGGCCATGAGCTCGGCGTCGGTGACCCCGGCCGCCTCGCCAAGGGCGAACAGGTCGCCCCGCGCGCCCCACGCCCTCAGCGCCGCCGCCTGGCTCGGGGCCGGCACGTAGGCGTCCTCGAACCCCGCCGAGGTGCGGTAGACCTTCAGGCGTGCGGCCCGCGGCATGGCGGCCCTCAACTCGCCCCGACCCTCGTGGCGCGCAGGATGCGGACCGGCGCGTCCAGCATCTGCCCCTGCATGACGGGGTGGCGGGCGGGACCGTCGGTGGAGGCGCGCAGGATGGCGTGGACCACGTCCATGCCCGCGGTCACCTGCCCCAAGGCGGCGTAGCCGGCGTCGTCGCCCGGCGCGCCCGGGCGGGCGTCGAGGCGGGCGGCCGGGCCGGAGCAGATGAAGAAGTCCGCGGTGGCCGTGCCCGGGGCGTCCCGCGCCATGGAGATCGTCCCGTCGAGGTGGGCCAAGCCCGTCTTCGCCGTGCTCTCGTGGGCCACCGGCGCGAACAGCTTCGCGGGGTCGTTCTGCAGGCCGCCCTCGATCAGCCCCGCGTCCGGCGCGCCCTTCGCGCGCGCGGCCCGGTAGAAGGTCGCCCCGCTCCACCGCCCGCTGTCGACGTAGCGCAGGAGTTGGCCGTGGTCAGCGGCGCCCGGGGCGACAGCTGGAGCTGAATGGCGCCCCGGTCCGTTGCGAGCTCGATCGCCGGCGCTTCGGCAGCCGCCCGCGCGGGCGAGGCCGCCGGGACGGCGGCGGCGGCAACAGGGTGCGTCGGGCGATCATGGACGAGGTGCGGCGACGAGGTCGTGAACCGGGCGAGGTGAGCGCGCGACCAGCCGCTCGGCGAGCACCTGCCGGCGGCAGCAGGACGGGTCGGCCTCGAAGCACAGAAGGCACACGCGGCGGGAGCCGGCCTCCTCCGCGAGGCGTTCGAAGGCGGCCGTCGCCGCGGGCTCCTCCAGCCAGACGGCGAAGACCTCGCGCATCTCCTCGCAGCGCCCCGCCCGCGCCGCGTCTCGGCCCGCCTTGGGCGTGCCGAGGTCCCTCAGGTGCAGGTAGGCGATCCCGGCCTCCTCCACGCCGGCGCGCAGCACCGACTTGGAGAAGCCCGCGCGCCGCGACGCGGCCACCGCGCGCACGTCGACCAGCAGCTCGACGCCGGCCCCCGTCAGCGCCCCGACCACCTCCGCCTGGGTGACGCGCTCATAGCCGATGGTGAAGAGGGGCGGCACACGTTCCGCTTAGGCCCGAGCTCGTGGGCTCGCCAGGGGAAGGCTTGGCGCAAGCAGTCGCTCGCCGCGCGGCTCCAGCCGATGTGCCGCTGGTGCATGATCCCCCGCGACGTGGACGTGGCGCGCACGCCCAAGCTGCGGCGCGTCTGGAGCTTCGACCTGGAGCGCATCTTCCACCACGTCACCTTCCGGTGCCGCTGCGGCCTTCACGCCCACGCGCTCCGGGTGACCCGGCCCACGCGCGACGGCTCCGAGGTGCTGCTGCTGGTGGAGAGCCAGCGAAGCGTCAACGGTTGAGAGCGGCGCATCCCCGGCACCGGGGATCGCAGCTGGACAGCTTACCCGGCAGTAAGCGTCCGCTTACTATGTGCTTACTGGCCAAGCCGCCCGCCTTCGGCAACGCCCGCCTCAACACCAGAAAACCCTTGCTGGGCTTGGTGGGTGCAGTAGGATTCGAACCTACGACCCGCTGATTAAGAGTCAGCTGCTCTACCAACTGAGCTATGCACCCGCGTTGCCGCTCCCGAAGTCGGGCGTGCGCGAGGGCGGATACATAGTGGAAACCGGCTGGGAGGCAAGCTCGTGCGCGAGCGGGCTTGCGGAGGCGCCGGTGGCGAGACGAAACCTGACCGGCGCGGTCGATTTCGAACGGCTGGACGCCTACGCAGGGGGCGACGCCGCCCTGGTCGAGGAGGTGTTGGCGCTGTTCGATGAGCAGGCCGACCTCTGGCTGCGGTTGCTGGAGGGCGGGGATGGGGGCGGCTTCCGCGATGCGGCGCACACGCTGAAGGGCTCGGCCTTAGGGTTGTGCGCCGATGCTCTGGCGCAGGCCTGCGGGCGGGCCGAGGCGCAAGCCGACGCGCCGGACGCGCTGCGGCAGATGCTGGCGGGGCGGGTGCGCGATGAGACGGAACGGGTGCGGGCCGACGCCGCCGCGTGGCGCCACGAGCAGGCCCTGCGCTCACTCAGGGCGCCCGCGCAGCGCTGAACGGCCGCCGCCACATCGGTTGCTGCGGCGCAGCACTGCGCGTCCAACCGCCGCATCTGCGGCGGCCGCCCCGGCGGTTAACCTCACCGGGCGGTTTTGATCGCGTTCCGGCAACGGCTGAACGGTTTACGTGTGACCTGTCTTCGTCTCGCCTCCGGTCTCGGCGGCCTCATCGGCGCCGTGCTCTTCGCCTCCGCCGCCTGCGCAGCCGCTTCGGACGCCGCCGCTCCGAACGCCGCCGCTCCCAAGGCCGTGGTCGAGACGCCGGCCCTTCGGCCCGCGCTCCCGGCCGAAGCGACGCCGGTGGCGGCCGCCTCGACGGCGGCGGGGGTGCGCGAGCTGAAGCCGGTGGGCGACGTCGAGAGCGAGATCCGCGATGCGGCGAAGCTCTACAACCTCGACCCCGCCCTGGTGCGCGCGGTCGCCGTGCAGGAGTCCGGCCTCCACGCCGAGGCGCGCTCGCGCCGCGGCGCCATGGGCGTGATGCAGATGATGCCGAAGACCGCGAAGGAACTCGGCTATGACGCGGCGGACCTGCGCGGCAACGTGCGCGCGGGCGCCGCCTACCTTTCCATGATGATGGACGCCTTCGGGGGCGACGTGACGCGGGCGCTGGCCGCATACAACGCAGGACCCGGCGCGGTGAAGCGGTTCGGCGGCGTGCCGCCCTTCGGCGAGACCCGCCGTTATGTGAGCTCCATCATGGGCCGCATGACCCTCTCGGCCGCCGCCGTGGTCTCCCAGCCGCTGTCGACGACGATGGCGCAGATCGGCGCCAGGGCCGTTCAGGGCGCCGCCGAAGGTGCGGCCCAGGCCGTGCAGGCGGCCGGACGCGCCGCCGCGCCCCTGGCCGCCGGCGCAGCCGCGCCGTTCTCGGCGGCGGCGGCCAACCTCGCCGTCGGCGTCCCGTAGGCCGTCGGCGCACCCTCGTCGTCGCGGGGCTGCTCGCCGCGACCATGACCGCGGCGGCGGGCTGCGGGCGCGGCGCGCCGGCGGCTTCATCCTCTGCTGCGGCCGCGCCGCCCTGCCC
>CAXTCO010000129.1:0-6657 GCA_964242255.1 uncultured Caulobacteraceae bacterium
GCCCGGCCGCCCGCGACCGCCCCCGCCTGCGCGACGCCCAGCGCGACGCCAGCCGCGCCCGCGTGCTGGACGCCGCCCGCGAGCTGTTCCTGGAGCACGGCTACGAGACCACCACCGTGCGGATGATCGCCGAGCGCGCGCAGCTGTCGCCCGCGGGCCTGTTCACCACCTTCGCCGATAAGGCGGACATCCTGCACCACGTGCGGATGGCGCAGAACGCCGCCCTGCGCCACGAGATCGAGCGCGCCTCCACCCTGCTGAAGGGCTCGGCCGCCGACAGGGTCTGCGAGCTGGTGAGGCTGACCATCGAGCGGGAGTGGCCGCACCGGCCCCTGGTGCTGGCCTGGCTGGGCGCGAGCTTCAGCTGGTCGCGGCAGACGGAAGCCGACATGCAGGCGGAGCACGCCGGCCTGTTCGGCGGCTTCCGCCACATCCTTCAGGACGGGGTGCGCACGGGCGAGTTCCCGCCGGACTCGGACCTGGAGATCGCGCTGGGCCTGATCTGGGGCGTCTACACCCACACCTGGCGCTTCACGATCTCCGACGGCGCCTCGCTGGAGCAGACCACCGACCGCGTGACGCGCAAGCTGCAGCTGGTGATGAAGGGATTGGCGGCGAGCTAGGCCCACCAGCGCCGGGGCTTGGCGCGGAAGGCGGCCGCCTTCTCCACCGCGCCGCCCAGGGCGAACAGCGTCTCCTCGTCCAGCGCCCGGCCGATCAGCTGCAGGCCGAGCGGCAGGCCCTCGCCCGAGAGCCCCGCCGGCACGGAGATGCCCGGCAGGCCCGCGAGGTTGGCGGTGACCGTGAAGACGTCGTTCAGGTACATGGCCAGCGGGTCGCTCACCCGGTCGCCGAGGGCGAAGGCGGCCGAGGGGGTGGAGGGCGTCAGGATGGCGTCCACCCGCGTCCACGCCGCGTCGAAGTCGTCGGCGATGCGGCGGCGCACCTTCTGCGCCTTGAGGTAGTAGGCGTCGTAGTATCCCGCCGAGAGCACGTAGGCGCCGATCAGGATGCGGCGCTTCACCTCCGCGCCGAATCCCTCGGCGCGGCTGGCCTCGTAGACCTGCGTCAGGGAACTCCCCTCGCCGCGGTGGCCGTAGCGCATGCCGTCGTAGCGGGCGAGGTTGGACGAGGCCTCGGCGGGCGCGACGATGTAGTAGGCCGGCAGGGCGTATTTCGTGTGCGGCAGGGTGATCTCCACGATCTCGCAGCCCGCGTCGCGCAGCCAGGCGATGCCTTGCTCCCATAGGGCGTCGACCTCGGCGGGCACGCCGTCGAGCCGGTACTCCCGGGGCACGCCGATGCGCAGGCCCTTCACCGAGCGGCCGACCGCGACCGCGAAGTCGGGCGTGGGCAGGTCGAGGCAGGTGGAGTCCTTCGGGTCCGCCCCGCCCATGGAGCCCAGCATCACGGCGGCGTCCTCCACCGTCTTGGCGATCGGCCCCGCCTGGTCGAGGGAGGAGGCGAAGGCCACCATGCCGAAGCGCGAGCAGCGGCCGTAGGTCGGCTTGATCCCCACCGTGCCCGTGAACGCCGCCGGCTGGCGGATGGAGCCGCCCGTGTCCGACGCCGTCGCCGCCAGGCACAGGTCGGCGGCCGTGGCCGCCGCCGAGCCGCCGGAGGAGCCGCCCGGCGTCAGGGTCGTATCGGAGCCCCGGGCGCGCCACGGGTTGGCCACCGGCCCGAAGGCGCTGGTCTCGTTCGACGAGCCCATGGCGAACTCGTCCATGTTGAGCTTGCCCAGCATCACCGCCCCGTCGCGCCACAGGTTGGCGGTGACGGTGGACTCGTAGGGCGGCTCGAAACCCTTGAGCATGTCGGAGCCGGCGGTGGTCTGCACGCCGTCGGTGCAGAAGAGGTCCTTCACGCCCAGGCACGCGCCCTCCAGCCGGCCGGCGTCGCCCGAGGCGCGGCGGCGGTCGCTGGCGGCGGCCATGGCCAGCGCCTTGTCCGGCGTCTGCAGCACGTAGGCGTTGAGGCGGGGGTTGGCGGCGGCCACCGCGTCCACGTGCGCCCGGGCGAGCTCGACCGCGCTGAAGCGCTTGGCGGCGAGGCCGTCCAGGGCGCCCTTGAGGGTCAGGGAGGTCAGGTCCGACGACATGGGCGCGGTCCTAGCGGCTGGGCCGCGCCAGCGGAACCCCGCCGCGGGCCGTCGGCTCAGACGGTGCGGTCGGCCCCGCCCAGCTCGTCGAAGGCGCCGCGGCTGGCGGTGATCGGCTCGCCGGGCTCGGGCCAGAGGCGCGCGTACTCGCCCAGCACGATCTCCGGCCGCGCCGTGTCCAGCCGGCGGTAGACGGCGCCGTCGCGGCCGCGGTGCAGGCGGTAGCGGAACACGGCCTCGTTCCAGGCCCACAGGTCCGTCGCCTTGCAGGGCAGGAACAGGCCCTTGTGGCGGCCGTCGGGATCGATCAGCGCGCCCCGCTCGGAGCCGGGCGGCACCTCCAGCCGGTAGCCGAGGAGGGCGACGATGGCGCGCTTGTCGTCGAGCGTCAGCGGGTCCAGGCGCGCCTACTCCACCACCTTGGGGACGACGAAGAAGCCATGGGCCGTCTTGGGGGCGTTGCGCAGCACCCGGGCGGCGTCGCCGCCGTCGCTGACCACGTCGTCGCGCAGGGGCAGTCCCGCGGCGACGGAGGTGGTCATGGGCTCCACGCCCTCCACGTCCACCTCGTCCAGCTGAGCGATCCAGGCCAGGATGCCGTTGAGCTCGCCGGCGAGCGGGGCGAGCCGCTCTTCCGGCTCGGCGATGCGGGCGAGGCGCGCCACGCGGCGGACAGTGTCTACGTCGACGGCCAAGACCGCTCCCCCACCCGTTCGGGACGCCGCCGCTTTGACACGGCGGGCGCGCCGCGCCAAGCGGGCCGCCATGGCCGTCGTCGACCTTCCGGACCTCGCCGCGGCGACGGCGCCGCGCACACCCTGGGCCGGGCTCGACCTCGGCGAGAAGACGATCGGCGTGGCCGTCAGCGACATCACGCGAACGGTGGCCAGCCCGCTCGCCCTGATCCGCCGCCGCAAGTTCACGGAGGAGGCGCAGGAGCTCTTCGCCCTGATGGCCGGCCGGGGCGCGGAGGCGCTGGTCATCGGCCTGCCGCTGAACATGGACGGGACGGAGGGCGTGCGCTGCCAGAGCAACCGCGCCTTCGCCCGCAACCTGCTGCGCCTGCGGCCGCAGCTGCCGGTCGCCTTCTGGGACGAGCGCCTGTCCACCGTGGCGGTGAACCGCATGCTGGTGGGCGAGGCCGACCTCAGCCGCGCCAAGCGGGCGCAGGTCGTGGATCGCGCGGCGGCGGCCTACATCCTGCAGGGCGCGCTGGAGCGGGCGCGGCTCGCCTAGGCCCGGCGGACGCGGCGCAGGCGCCGCCGCACGGCCCGCCGCCAGCGCCCGAGCCTGCGCCACCGCGGACGGCGCAGGACGAACCGCTCCGTGCGCAGCGCCTCGTGCCACAGCACGGGCGCGACCTCGCCCTTGAGCAGCCGGCGCACGGGCAGGAGCCAGCGCGGGTGGCGCCGCTGCAGCACGATGAAGCGCCGCCGCCAGGCCCGTGAGTTGCGCAGCACCAGGATCGCGCCCAGGACGGCGAACACGCCGCCCAGGTGCAGGGTGAAGGGGATCAACGCGCCGATCACGCCGACGACGATCAGCCCGAAGCCGACCGCCATCCACAACCAGCGCAGCCAAGTGGCGCGAGCCCGCAAGCCAAACTCCCCCGCCCCGCCATCTAGGGCCGGACGGGCCCGACGGCCATGCCGTTACGGGAAGTTCACTCGGCGGCGAGGGCGACGGGCGTCTGCGGCCGCCAGCGCAGCCTGGGCTTGCGGGCGGCGGCCGTCTCGTCCAGCCGGCGCAGGGGCGCGTGGAAAGGCGCGCCCTTGAACCGCTCCACATCTCCCGCTTTCGCGGCGGCGGCGAGCGCCAGGAGCGCATCGGCGAAGCGGTCGAGCTCGGCCTTGGACTCCGTCTCCGTGGGCTCGATCAGCATCGCCCCGTGGACCACCAGGGGGAAATACATGGTCATGGGGTGGAAGCCCTCGTCGATCATCGCCTTGGCGAAGTCCAGCGTGGTCACGCCCGTGCCCTCCAGCCACGCGTCGTCGAACAGGGCCTCGTGCATGCACGGCCCTTCGGGGAAGGCGGGGCTCATGGCGGAGGACAGGCGCGCCTTCAGGTAGTTGGCGTTCAGCACCGCGTCCTCGGCCACCTGGCGCAATCCGTCGGCGCCGTGGCTCAGCATGTAGGCGTAGGCGCGGGTGAACATGCCCATCTGGCCGTGGAAGGCGCACATGCGGCCGAAGGCCTGCTCGGCGCCGTCGCGGTTCTCCTCGACCAGCTCCCAGCCGTCGGCGCCGTGGGTGATCCACGGCTTGGGCGCGAAGGGCGCCAGGGCCGCGCTGAGCACCACGGGGCCGGCGCCCGGGCCGCCGCCGCCGTGGGGGGTGGAGAAGGTCTTGTGCAGGTTGATGTGCATGGCGTCCACGCCCAGGTCGCCCGGCCGCACGCGCCCGACGATGGCGTTGAAGTTGGCGCCGTCGCAGTAGAAGTAGGCCCCCGCCGCGTGGGTGATCTCGGCGATCTGGACGATGTCGCGCTCGAACAGCCCGCAGGTGTTGGGGTTGGTGACCATGATGGCGGCCACGTGCGGGCCCATCTTGGCGCGCAGGTCCCCCAGGTCGACGCGGCCGTCGGCGGTCTGCGCGATCTCCTCCACGCGATAGCCGACGAAGGCGGCGGTGGCGGGGTTGGTGCCGTGGGCGCTGGTGGGCACGAGCACGGTGTGGCGAGGCTCGGCCGAGCGGAGGCCGTGGCCCGCCGCCCGGTGCGCCGCGCGGATCGCCAGGATCCCGCACAGCTCCCCGTGGGCGCCCGCCTTGGGCGACAGCGCCACGGCGGGCATGCCGGTGAGCGTCTTCAGCCAGTGCGCGAGGGCGTCCATCAGCTCGATGGCGCCCTGCACGGTGGACTGCGGCTGCAGCGGGTGCACGTCGGCGAAGCCCGGCAGGCGCGCCGCCCGCTCGTTCAGCCGCGGGTTGTGCTTCATGGTGCACGAGCCGAGCGGGTAGAGCGCCAGGTCGATGGCGTGGTTCTTCTGGCTCAGCCGCACGTAGTGGCGCACGGCCTCAGGCTCGCTCAGGCCCGGCAGGCCGATGGGCGCGTCGCGCGCCAGGCCGGCGAGGTCGCCGAGGTCGAGGTCCGCCTCGGGCAGGTCGACGCCCGTCTTGTCCCAGCCGCCCACCTCGAACAGCAGCGCCTCCTCCTGCAGCAGGCCGCGGGCGCCGGTGAGGGTGGGGTGCTTGTAGTCGTTGTCCGAAGCGGCGCCCGGGCGGGTGGGGCGGCCGACGCTGTTCATGCTCGTGCTCATTCAGTGAGGAGCCTCGTGGTCGCCCGCGTCAGCACGGCGAAGTCGCTGTCGGGGTTGGTCTCGGTGGCGGCGAGGAGGAGCACGTCGTCCATGCCCGCGCCCGGCGCGAGGCGCGAGACGGGCACGCCCGCCAGCACGCCGTTGTCCGCCAGGCGCTGCACGAGCTGCGCGGCCGGGATGGGCGTGCGCACGGCGATCTCGTTGAAGAAGCGCTTGGTGAGCACCTCCACGCCCGGGATCTCGGAGGCGGCCTGCGCCAGGGCGCGCGCCTTGGCGTGGTTCAGCCGGGCCAGCCTGCGCAGTCCGGTCTCGCCCAGGAGGCTCATGTGGATCGTCCACGCCAGCGCGCAAAGCCCTGAATTCGTGCAGATGTTCGAGGTCGCCTTGTCGCGGCGGATGTGCTGCTCGCGGGTGGAGAGCGTCAGCACGAAGCCGCGCCGGCCGTCGGCGTCCACGGTCTCGCCGCACAGGCGGCCCGGAGCCTGGCGCACCAGCTTCTCGCGGCAGGCGAACAGGCCGACGTAGGGGCCGCCGAAGTTCAGGCCGACGCCCAGCGACTGGCCCTCCGCCGCCACGATGTCCGCACCCATCTCGCCGGGCGACTTGACGAGGCCCAGGGAGACGCACTCGGTCACCGCGACGATCATCAGCGCGCCGGCCGCACGGGCGGCCTCGCCGATGCGGGTGACGTCGGTGACGGTGCCGAACAGGTTGGGCGTCTGCACCACCACGCAGGCCACGTCGTCGCGCAGGTGGTCCATGACGGCCGCCTCGTCGTCGACGGCGAGCGGCAGGACGACCACCTCCATGCCGGCGGCGAAGGCCAGCGTCTGCACCGTCTCGGCGTAGTGGGGGTGCAGGCCGGGCGACAGGACCGCCTTGGTCCGCCGCGTGATCCGGCCGGCCATCATCACCGCCTCGGCCGTGGCGGTGGAGCCGTCGTAGAGGCTGGCGTTGGCGACCTCCATGCCCGTGAGGGCGGCCACCTGCGTCTGGAACTCGAACAGCACCTGCAGCGTGCCCTGGGCGATCTCGGGCTGATAGGGCGTGTAGCTGGTCAGGAACTCGCTGCGCTGGATCAGGTGGTCCACGCTGGCCGGCACGTGGTGGCGGTAGGCGCCCGCGCCGCAGAAGAAGGGGGCCTCCGCCCCCGTGCGGTTGCGGGCCGCCAGCCGCGACAGCTCGCGCGTGACCTCCAGCTCCCCGGCGTGGGCGGGCAGGTCCACCGGGCCGGGCAGGCGGGCGGAGGCGGGCACGTCGGCGAACAGCGCGTCGATGTCGGGCGCGCCGATGACGC
>CAXTCO010000130.1:0-6627 GCA_964242255.1 uncultured Caulobacteraceae bacterium
GCTCGGCGTCGGCGGGCGCCGGCGCGGGCGGCGCAGACGCCTGCGGGCGCGACGACGTCCACAGCAACGCCAGCCCCCCCAGCACCAGGGGCAGCGACAGGATCATCCCCATGCTCAGGCCGAGGGGGAAGTCGGGCATGCCGCGGTCGGGCTCGCGCACGTGCTCCAGGGCGAAGCGGAACAGGCCGTAGAGCAGCAGGAACATCCCCGAGAGCGCTCCCCGGCGGGGCAGCAGGCGGCGGCCGTGGGTGGCCCAGCGCAGGGCCAGGAACAGCGCGATCCCCTCCAGCCCCGCCTCGTAGAGCTGGCTGGGATGGCGCGGCTGGGGGCCGGCGTGGGGGAAGACCATGCCCCAGGGCAGGGAGGTCGGCCGCCCCCACAGCTCGCCGTTCACGAAGTTGGCCAGCCGCCCGAAGAACAGGCCGAAGGGCACGCACGGCGCCGTCAGGTCGCCCAGCCGCACGATGTCGATCCGGTTGGCGGCGGCGAAGCCGGCCACGGCCAGGGTCACCCCGATCAGCCCGCCGTGGAAGGACATGCCGCCCTCCCAGATGCGAAGCGCCGCCAGGGGGTCCTTGGCCAGCGCCGCCCCGTCCTGCGGGATCATGTAAAAGAGGACGTAGCCGACGCGGCCGCCCAGGATGATGCCGAGCGTCACCCACAGGACGAAGTCGTCGATCTGCGCGGGCGTGGCGGTGGGCGCGGCGCCCCTCCACAGCCGGGCGTCGCGCACCAAGCCAAGGCAGTAGCGCCAGCCCAGGATGATGCCGGCGACATAGGCCAGGGCGTACCAGCGCACGGCGATCGGCCCGATGTGGACCAGGACCGGGTCGATCTGGGGAAGGTTCACGCGGCGGCGGGCTCCGGGGGAGGGCGGTTCCTAGCAGCATACCGCCCCCGCCGCGAAGGCGGCCTCAGCCGGCCAGGCCGCGCACCCTGCAGGCCTGCCGGGTGAGCGTCTGCAGCGGCAGGCGCAGGGTGAGGCGGCGGCCCCGACCTCCGCGGCCGAGCCGGGCGCCGTCTGCGCCGAAGCGCGGACGGGGGCGGCGGCCGGCACGAGCGGGGCAGGGGTCTATGGCGTGCGGCCGCGCCTCGGCGCCGGCCTGGGCGCGCCGGCGTTTGGCGGGCCGCCCGGCCGCGCCTATATGCGCGCCGTCCTCGACCAGGCCCCTTCGCCTGCGGAGCCGTCCATGCTTCTCACCCTGATGCGCGCCAAGCTGCACCGCGCCACCGTGACCCAGGCCGACCTGGAGTACGAAGGCTCCATCGCCATCGACAAGGACCTGCTGGACGCCTCCACCCTGCTGCCCCACGAGCAGGTGGACGTGCTGAACATCACCACGGGCGCCCGCTTCACCACCTATGTGATCGAGGCGCCCCGCGGCTCGCGCACCGTGGGTGTGAACGGGGCGGCCGCCCGCCTGGTCCAGGCGGGCGACAAGGTGATCGTGGTCGCCTACGGCCAGCTGCCCCGGGAGGAGGCGCGCAACTACGCCCCGACCGTGGTGCTGCTCGACGACGGCAACGCGGTGAAGCGCGCGGCCTGACGCCGCCGCCCGCTCCCGCGCCGGGGTTCACCGCTCCAGTTCGTAGACGGCGCTCACCGTGGCGCGCACGTGCAGCTCGCCGGGCTCCACCTCCGTCGGCGCGCGGGCGGCCATGGCCATGCGGCGCAACATGGGGACGGGCGCGGGCGAGCCGCCGCCGCCGTCCGTCAGGCTGACGAGCCGTTTCACGTGCAGGCCCGCCGCCTCCGCCAGCAGCCGCGCCCGGGCGCCCAGGGCCGCCACCGCCGCCCGCCGCGCCGCGTCCTCCGCGGGCGTGCGGTCGGCGAGGTCGAAGCCCACGCCCTCCACCGTGTTGGCGCCCTGGGCCACCGCGGCGTCCAGCGTCGCGCCGGTGCGCGCCACGTCGCGCACGACGACGGTGACCTGGCTGGACGCGTCGTAGCCGGAGAGCGTCCGCGGCCTGTCCGACCCGCCGTCGTAGCGCGGGTTCAGGTCCAGCGCGGAGGTCTGGACGTCGCGGTCGGCCTCGCCCGACGTCTTCAGCGCGGCGATCGTGGCCGCAAGCCGCGCCCGCATCTGCGCGAGCGCCTGCGCCGCGGTCGGGGCGGAGGCGCTGACGCCCACGGTCAGCACGGCGATGTCGGGGGCTGCGCGCACCTCCCCGTCGGCGCTGACCGCCAGGGTGGTGGCGGCGAAGGGCGTCGCCGCCTCCTGCGCCTGCGCCGCGGGCGCGGCGACGAGGGCGGCGGACAGGGCGGCGGCGGCCATGCCGGCTGCGGCGAGGGAGCGGGGGCGCATGCGGGGTCTCCGGTTTCGGGAGCGGGCAGCAGAGCGCGTCGCGGATGAGCGCAGCCTGAACGACGCCGCGCCCGCTTCATCCCGCCGCCTGCGCATGCTAGCCGAAGCCTCCCCTGCGGGGGCCTGTAGCTCAATGGTCAGAGCCGGCCGCTCATAACGGCTTGGTTGCAGGTTCGAGTCCTGCCGGGCCCACCACCCTCCGTCGACTCCCGACGGCAACCGCCGCCTCGTCCCAGCGTTGCTGTTGGGTCAGGCAGGGAAGAGCGGGCGGTTGGACGAGCGGGAGCGCGCGCCTCTGGCGCTGTGGGGCGGGCACGAGTGCACCGTCAACCGTGTGGGCGACCGCTTCCGCGACCAGACGGTGCGCACCGGCCACGAGCACCGGCTCGACGACCTGGACCGGTTCGCCGGCCTCGGCCTGAAGACGCTGCGCTACCCCGTCCTGTGGGAGCGCACCGCGCCGGACCGGCCCGACGTCTGCGACTGGAGCTGGAGCGACGCGCGCCTCAACCGCCTGCGCGCGCTCGGGATCGCGCCGGTCGCCGGCCTCGTCCACCACGGCTGCGGCCCCCGCTACACGCACCTCCTGGACGACGGCTTCGCCCCCGGCCTCGCCGCCCACGCCCGCGCCGCGGCCGAGCGCTATCCCTGGGTGGAGGCGTGGACGCCGGTCAACGAGCCGCTGACCACGGCGCGCTTCGCCTGCCTCTACGGCCACTGGCACCCGCACGCCCGCGACGAGTACGCCCTCTACGTCGCCCTGCTGAACGAGGTCGACGCCACGCGCCTCGCCATGCGCGCCGTGCGCGCCGTCAACCCGGCCGCGCGGCTGGTGCAGACGGAGGACCTGGGCCACGTCTTCGCCACCGACCCCCTGCTGGACCAGGCCGAGTTCGAGAACGAACGCCGCTGGCTCTCCTTCGACCTGCTCTGCGGACGGGTGACGCCCGGCCACCGCTTCTTCGCGCGGCTGGAGGGCATGGGCCTGGGGGACCGCCTGCGGGCGGTCGCCGACGACCCGTGCCCGCCCGACGTGGTGGGGATCAACTCCTACCTGTCGAGCGAGCGCATGCTCGACCACCGCGTGGATCAGTACCCGCCCGAGCGCCGCGGCGGCAACCACGACACGCCCTACGCCGACGTGGAGGCCGTGCGCGCCGTCGCCCCCGGGCCGCTCGGCACGGAGCGCCTGCTGGAGCTCGCCTGGGCGCGCTACGGCCGCACCCTGGCGGTCACAGAGCGCCACCTCGGCTGCACCCGCGAGGAGCAGATGCGCTGGCTGCAGGAGGGGTGGGACGCCGCCCTGTCGCTGCGCGCGCGGGGCGTGGACGTGGAGGCGGTCACCGTCTGGTCGCTGCTGGGCGCGGTGGACTGGAACAGCCTTCTCACCCGCGAAGCCGGCGCTTACGAGCCCGGCGTGTTCGACATCCGCTCCGGCGCGCCCCGGCCCACCGCGCTCGCCGGCCTCGTGCGCCGGCTGGCGACGGGAGAGGGCGAGCCGCATCCGGCGCAGGCCGGACCCGGCTGGTGGCGGCGCGACATCCGCTTCGAGCACGCGCCCACCTGGTGCGGGCGGAGCGCCCCTGTCGCGCGCAGCTGGAGCCCGCCCTCGGCTTCGGTGCGGCCCGTGCTGGTCACGGGCGCGACGGGGACGCTGGGCCGCGCCTTCGCCCGCGCGCTGGAGCACCGCGGCCACGCCTACGTGCTCACCGACCGCGCGCAGCTGGACGTGACCGACGCCGGTGCGGTTGCGGACGCGCTGGACGGGGTGCGGCCCTGGGCGGTGGTCAACGCGGCCGGCTACGTCCGCGTGGACGAGGCGGAGCGCGAGGAGGGCGCGTGCCGTATGGCGAACGCGCAGGCCGTCGAGCACCTCGCCCGCGCCTGCGCCGCGCGCGACCTGCCGCTCCTGGCCTTCAGCTCGGACCTCGTGTTCGACGGCGCCAAGCCGGGCGCCTACGACGAGGGCGACGCCCCCGCGCCGCTCAACGCCTACGGCCGCAGCAAGGCGGAGGCTGAGCGCGCCGTGCTGGAGGCGGCCGGCCGCGGGCTGGTCGTGCGCACGGGCGCGTTCTTCTCGCCGCTCGATCCGCACAACTTCGCCCATGCGGTGGCGCGGACGCTGGCGGCGGGCCACGGGTTCCGTGCGGCGGCCGACCAGGCGGTCTCGCCCACCTACGTCGGCGACCTCGTGGACGCCGCCCTCGACCTCGTGATCGACGGCGAGACGGGCGTGCGCCACCTGGCCAACCGCGGCGGCGTCAGCTGGGCGGCGTTCGCCGTGCGGCTGGCGGCGGCGCTGGGGCTCGACGCGGAGCTGGTGGCGCCCGTTCCGGGCGTCACGCTCGGCCAGGCGGCGCGCCGGCCGCCGCGCGTGGAGCTCGGCACGCGCTTCGGCGCGGTCATGCCCACCCTGGAGAGCGCCGTCGAGCGCTACGCCGCGGCCGTGCGGCCGACGCTGAGGGTGGAGCCTCGCCCGGCCGCCCGGCGGCCGGCGCCTCGACGCGCGAAGGGCCGCAGCCTGCCCGCCGCGACCCCGATCGTCGTCGATTGACTGCGCTCAACCTCCCCGCCGTACCGCGGCAGTGAGGGAGCGGCGGCGAAGTCGACAGAGGGGCCGCACGCAAGTGCGGAGGACGCATCGGAACGCGTCTCCGCCCGGCCGGGCCGGCCGGCCCCCTCCCGGCCTTCGGCCGTGCTCCCCCCATCTGCGACCGGGGAGAGTGGGGGCCTCAGCCCTCCTGCGTCGCCGCCTCGTCCTTGGCGGCGCCGACCTGACGTTCGGCGATGCGGGCCGATTTTCCCCGGCGGTCGCGCAGGTAGTAGAGCTTGGCGCGCCGCACGGCGCCGTGGCGGCGCACTTCGATGCTCTCGATGTTGGGCGACAGCACGGGGAAGACGCGCTCCACGCCCTCGCCGAAGCTGATCTTGCGCACGGTGAAGGTCTCGTGGTGGCCCTGGCCGGCGCGGCCGATCACGACGCCCTCGTAGGCCTGCACGCGCTCGCGCTCGCCTTCCTTGATGCGCACGTTGACGCGCACGGTGTCGCCGGGGCGGAACTCGGGCGTCTTGCGGATCTCGCCCAGGCGCCGCGCCTCTTCGGCTTCCAGCTGCTGCAGGATGTTCATCGGTCTTCGTCCTTGGTCTGTCGGGCTTTGGCGCCCTTTGGCTGTTGATTGGCGAGATGCGCCGACCAGAGGTCCGGCCGACGATCCCGCGTGGTCTCCTCCCGCTGCGCCCGCCGCCACCGCGCCACCGCGCCGTGGTCGCCGCCCAGCAGCACCTCGGGGATGTCCAGGCCCTCGAACGTCCGCGGTCGCGTGAACTGCGGGTGTTCGAGGAGGCCGTCCTCGAAGCTTTCCTCCTGCGCACTCGCCGCGTTGCCCAGAACACCGGGCGCGAGGCGGACGCAGGCCTCGATCGCCACGCACGCCGCCGCCTCGCCGCCGGCGAGCACCGCGTCGCCCACGGCGACCTCCTCGAACCCGCGGGCGTCGAGCACCCGCTGGTCCACCCCCTCGAACCGTCCGCAGAGCACGATCACGCCGGGGCCGGCGGACCATTCGCGGACGCGCGCCTGGGTGAGGGGACGACCCCGGGCGCTCATGTACAACAACGGGCGTCCGCCCCGCTCAACGCCGTCCAGCGCCGCTGCGATCACGTCCGCCCGCATGACCTGTCCCGCGCCGCCACCCGCGGGGGTGTCGTCGAGGAAGCCGCGCTTATCCTTGGAATGGGCGCGCATGTCCACACACTCCAGCCGCCACAGGCCGTGCTCCCGCCAAGCGGAGCCGATCAACGACACGCCGAGGGGCCCCGGGAAGGCGTCCGGGAACATGGTGAGGACGGTGGCGGTGAAGGGCACGGCGCGCCCTCTAGCCGGATTTGGCCGTCAGTTCTCCCCGGCGGCGGGCGCGGCCGCCGGCTGCGCAGCCTCTGGAGCCAGCGTGTCGAGCGCGCCCGGCGCCGCGGCGTGTCCCGCCAGCACCGCCGCGCGCCGCGCTTGCGGCGTGGCGCCCTCCGCCGGCGCGTCGCCGGTGAGGAAGCGGGTGTGCACGCGACCGTCGCTCGGCGCGTCGTCGGCCTGCGCCACGTAGATGGCGCCGTCCGCACCCAGGGTGACGCCCTGGCCCGGCTTGAAGCTGAACACCCCCGGCCTGCCGTGCGCCGCGGCGGCCAGCGTCAGCTGCGTCACCGACGGGATGTGCTCCGCCGCCGCGTAGCGCGCGCCGAAGGCGGCCGGCAGGCCCAGCGACCCCGGCCAGCGGTAGAAGATGTGCTGGCCCACCTTGGCCATCTTGGTGACCGTGGTCATCCAGTA
>CAXTCO010000131.1:0-6572 GCA_964242255.1 uncultured Caulobacteraceae bacterium
GAAATACTTGCTCACGCCCGGCACAGAGGAGAGGAGGTGGGCGACGAGCCCGCCATGCTGGCCGCCGACGGCCCCTTCTGGATCGCCCGCGACCGCGCGGCCGGAGCGCGGGCCGCGGCGGCGGCGGGCGCCGAAGTCTTGGTCATGGACGACGGCCACCAGAACCCGTCCGTGCGCAAGGCCCTGTCCCTGGTGGTGGTCGACGGTGAGACACGCGACGGCGAGTGGCCCTTCGGGGACGGCGCCGTCTTCCCCGCCGGCCCGCTGCGCGAGCCGCTCGCGGCCGGGCTGGCGCGCGCCGACGCCGTGGTGGTGCTGCTGCCGGCCGACCTCGGGTCCCTCGACCCCGGGCTCCTCGCCGCCCTGGGCGCGGTTCCCGTGCTGACGGCGCAGCTGGAGGCCGACCCGCCGCCGCGGGGCCGCCGGTTCGGCTTCGCGGGCGTCGGCAAGCCGTGGAAGGTGGAGCGCGCGCTTCGCGCCGCCGGCTGCGACCTCGCCGACTTCGCCCCCTGGCCCGACCACCACCCCTACTCGGACGCCGACCTGGAGGTGATGGCCGCCCGAGCCGAAGCGCTCGGCGCGCAGCTCGTCACCACGGAGAAGGACTCCGCGCGCCTGCCGCCCGAATGGCGCGCGCGCGTGGCGGTCTGGCCGGTGCGCGTGCGGTTCGATGACGAGCCCGCTATGGCCGCGCAGCTTCGTGCGGTGGCGAACGGGCGGATGTTCGAGACATCCGCCGATGCGGACGCGAGGACTCCGCCTTAGAGCGGACCGTCCAGCAGACTTCAGAAGGTCTCGCCGGTCATCTCCTCGCTCTTCAGCCACAAGCGCCGCGCGTGGTCGGGATCGAGCGCGTAAGAGCGGACGCCGCGGGCGACGGTCGGATCGTCCTCGACCGGGGCGACGCCGCAGTCTTCGCAATAACGGGCGCCGACCTCGTCGGCCGGTGCGACGAACGCCGCCCACACCGGGGTGGAGGCGCCCTGCGCCACCGACTTCCAGGTGAAGGCCGCCGCCGCCGCCGGCCGGTCCTGGACCAGCTTCTGCGTCGTCTCCGTCAGCACGGCGCCCGGATGGACCGCCGTGGCGCGGACGCCGCGCCCGCGATGACGGCGGTCGAAGTCCGCGGCGAACAGGACGACCGCCGTCTTGGACCGGCGATACGCCACCAGGGGATCGTAGGGCGTCCGCTCGAAGTTGACGTCGTCCAGATCGACATCGGCCCCGCGATGCCCGGCGGAGGACACCATGACGAGCCGGCCGCCGGGCTTGATGAGGCCGGCCAGACGGTTCGCCAGGACGAAGTGGCCGAGGTGGTTGGTCGCGAACTGCGTCTCGAAGCCGTCCACCGTGCGCCCTTCGGGAAGGGCCATCACGCCCGCGTTCCCGATGAGCGCGTCGAACACGGCGCCTCGCTCCCGGAGCTCGGCGGCGCACGCCCGCACGCTCGCCAGCGACGCGAGGTCCAGCTCCACCACCTCCACCTGTCCGCCCAGGGCGCCATCGATCCCGGCCTGCTCGAAGGCGGCCCGCGCCTTGGCGGGATCGCGCACCGCTCCGACCACGTCGGCGCCGTGCTGGGCGAGAACGCGGGCGATCTCCAGCCCCACGCCCGCCGACACGCCGGTGACCAGCACGCGCGCGCCGTGCAGGTCTCGGCCCTGCAGGACCTGCTCCGCGGTCGAGGTCGCTCCGAAGGCGGTCGTCATGCGCTGCTCCCGTCCGCGAGCCGGACGCCGACGGGCGCGGCTCTTGGACGCTGGGTCGACGCTCGCCGTACGCCTTGGGGCGGCTCGGCGGAACAGCCGCAGACCGGCCGACGTCCGCCCTCCGTCGGGGGCGGCCCCGCACCTGCGCCGAAGACCGGTCGTTCCGGTCGCCGAGCCGGTGCGCACCTCAGCGCTTGAACACCTCGCCGCCCTTCATGACGAAGCGCACGCGCTCCAGCTCCGTCACGTCCTGCGTGGGGTCGCCGGCGACGGCGATCAGGTCGGCCTGCTTGCCGGGGAGCAGGCTGCCGATGTCGGGCACGCGCAGGTGCTCGGCGCCGTGGGTGGTGGCGCACTGGATGGCCTCCAGCGGCGTCCACCCGGCGGAGACCATCAGGGCGAACTCCCTGGCGTTCTGACCGTGGGGGGAGACGCCCGTGTCCGTGCCGAAGGCGACCTTGATGCCCGCCCGGTGCGCGCGGGCGCCCATGGCCTGCATCAAGGGGCCGACCATCAGCGCCTTGGCGCGCACGGCGGCGGGCATGTAGGTGTCGGGCTTCTGCGCCTCGCGCTTGACGAAGTCGCCGGCCACCAGCGTCGGCACGAGCCAGGCGCCGTGCAGCTTGAACAGGCGGATCGACTCGTCGTCGAGGTAGGTGCCGTGCTCGATCGAGTCGACGCCCGCCCGCAGGGCCGCGTTGACCCCGGCCGTGCCGTGGGCGTGCGCCTTGACGAAGCGGCCCATGGCGTGGGCCGAGTCGATGATGGCCTTCATCTCCTCGTCGGTGAGCTGCTGGTCGACGCCCGTGGTCCCGCCGTCCAGCACGCCGCCCGTGGCGTGGAACTTGATCCAGTCGGCGCCCGCGGCGATCTGCTGGCGCGTCTTGCGGCGGCACTCGTCGGCGCCGGAGCACAGGGTGGGGGCCTGGATCACCTCCGTGATCTCGGGCGTGTAGCCGTAGACCTGGCCGTGGCCGCCGTGGGCGGAGAGGGCGTTGCCGGCGGCCAGGATGCGCGGTCCGGGCACCTTGCCGGCCTTGATGGCGTCGCGCAGGGCGAAGATGCCCTCGTTGGCGCCGCCGGCGTCGGCCACCGTGGTGAAGCCGGCCTCCAGGGTGCGGCGCGCGTGGACCACGCCGTCCAGCGTCTGGTCGGCCAGGGTCTTGGTCACCGCGTCGATGCGGTTGGTGGGGCTCGACTCGCTGAGCAGGTGCACGTGGCTGTCGATCAGCCCTGGCAGCACGAAGCGGTCGCGCAGGTCCACGAGCTGGGCGCCAGGCTCGGGCGGGACGAAGCCGTCGCGCACCTCGGCCACCTTGCCGCCGCGGATCACGAGGGTCTTGGAGGTCTCGATCCGGCCGGAGGCGGGGTCGGCCAGCAGGCGGCCCGCCTGCACGTAGCTGACGGGCCCGAGCGCCTGGCCGTCCCGGGCGGCCGCCGCCGCCGCCGCGGGCGCTTGGCCGTCGGGGGCGCCCGGTCCTGAGGCGGGGCTGGCGGGCGCCTGCGCGGCGCCGGCCCCCGCCAGCATCCAGGCGAGCATCACGCCCGCGGCCTTGAAGCCTCTCATGTCGTTCCTCTTCCCCCGCCGCAGAGCGATCATGCGCCCGCGCGCTCGGCGAAGCCCCAGGCGGCCTGCGCCAGCGCAGGCGTGCGCTTGGCCATCTCGGCGGCCCGGGCGTTGGCGGCGGTGCCGTCGCGCACGCGGCCTGCGATGCCCTGGGTGATGCCGGCCAGCCGGAACAGGTTGTAGGCGAAGTACCAGTCCAGCTGCGGCACGCCGTCCCGGCCGGTCAGGCGGCAGTAGCGGGCCGTGACCTCCTCCAGGCTGGGGACGCCCAGCGCGGCCAGGTCGCGGCCGCCCAGGCCGCGCCCCTCCGCCGAGGGCATGACCCACTGCATCAGGTAGTAGCTGAAGTCGGCCAGCGGGGCGCCCAGGGTGGAGAGCTCCCAGTCCAGCACCGCGGCGATGCGCGGCTCGGTCGGGTGCAGCACCGTGTTGTCCAGCCGGAAGTCGCCGTGCACCACCGACACCGCATCATCGGGCGGGACGGTGCGCGGCAGCCACTCCATCAGCCGGTCCATGGCCGGGATGCGATCGGTCTCGCTGGCGCGGTACTGGCGGGTCCAGCGGTCGACCTGGCGGGCGAAGTAGTTGCCGGGCTTGCCGAAGTCGCCCAGGCCGGCGGCGGCGTAGTCCGTCGTGTGCAGCCGGGCCAGCACGTCGACCTGGTTCTCGTAGACGGCGCGGCGCGACGCCGGCGTCATGTCGGGCAGGGTGAGGTCCCACAGGATGCGGCCCTCCACCTTCTCCATCACGTAGAACATGGTGCCGATCACCGCGTCGTCCGCGCAGAGGCCGTAGGTCGTCGGCGCGGGGAAGCCGGTGGCGCCCAGCGCGGTGATGACCCTGTACTCCCGATCGACGGCGTGGGCGCTGGGCAGGAGCTTGCCCGGCGGCTTGCGCCGCAGCACGTAGCGGGCGCCGGGCGTGACGAGCTCGTAAGTCGGGTTCGACTGGCCGCCCTTGAACTGGTTCACCGACAGCGGGCCGGCGTAGCCCTCCACGCGCTGGGCCATCCAGCGTTCGAGGCCGGCCGTCTCGAAGGCGAGGCGCGGATCGACGGGTTTCACGCCCGAGAAGACGGCCTGCGCGCTGGTGTCGGTCATGTGGACGCAGGTTAGGCGGAGGCGCGGCGCGGGGGCAAGCGCCTCCGGGGACGCCGGGGTCTCAGCGGCCGAGGGCGCGCCAGCCGATGTCGCGGCGGTGGAAGCCGGAGGGGAAGCGGATGCGGTCCACCGCGGCGTAGGCCCGGGCGCGCGCCTCGGCCAGGGTGGGAGCGCGGGCGCAGACGTTCAGCACGCGGCCGCCCGCCGCCGTCAGCGCGCCGGCCGCGTCCCTCGCCGCGCCAGCGTGGAACACGACCACCTCCGGGCCGAAATCATCGTCGACGCCCTCGATCCCGCCGCCCGTGCGCGGCGCGTCGGGATAGCCCTGAGCCGCCAGCACCACGCAGACCGCCGCTTCGTCGCGCCAGACGGGCGGGGGGAGCTCGGCCAAGCCGCCGGCGGCCGCGGCGTGCAGGTAGGGAAGCAGGTCGCTTCCCAGGCGCAGCATCAGCACCTGGCATTCGGGGTCGCCGAAGCGGGCGTTGAACTCGATCAGGCGGGGGGCGCCGTCGGCGGCGATCATCAGGCCGGCGAACAGCACGCCGCTGTAGGGCGCGCCCTCCTCGGCCAGCGCGGCGGCGGCGGGCCGCACGATCTCGTCCATGGCGCGGCGCTCGACCTCCGCGGTGAGCACGGGGGCGGGCGCGTAGGTCCCCATCCCGCCGGTGTTCGGCCCCGTATCGCCGTCGAAGGCGCGCTTGTGGTCCTGGGCGCCGCCGAAGGCGAGCACGGTTTCGCCGTGGCACAGGGCGAACAGCGAGGCCTCCTCGCCCTCCATGTGCTCCTCGATCACCACGCGGGCGCCCGCCGCGCCGAAGCGGCCGCCGAGCACGTCGTCGACCGCCGCCTCGGCCTCCTCCCGGGTGGCGGCGATCACCACGCCCTTGCCGGCGGCGAGGCCGTCGGCCTTGACCACGTACGGCGGGTCGAAGCCGTCGAGCGCCGCCTTGGCCGCCGCCGTGTCGGCGGCCGCCGCGTGCCGGGCGGTGGGCAGGCCCGCGCGCTCGGCCAGCGCCTTCATCCACGCCTTGGAGCTCTCGATCCGCGCGGCCGCGGCCACGGGCCCGAAGCATGGGATTCCGAGCGCCGCCAAGCGGTCGGCCAAGCCGGCCGCCAGCGCCGACTCCGGCCCGACCACCACCAGGTCGGCGGCGACCTCGACGGCGAGCGCGGACAGCCCCTCCACGTCCGTGGCGGCGACGGCGCGGCGCTCGCCCAGGAGCGCCATGCCGTCCGAGCCGGGGGCGAGCACCAGCCGCTCCAGCCGCGGCGACTGCGCGATCTTCCAGGCGAGCGCGTGCTCGCGCCCCCCGGAGCCGACGAGAAGGACCTTCATGGCCGTCGCCTGTATCGCGCCCGCACCCTTCCGGGAACGGCGCGTGCGCGGAACGGCTGCGGCGCGCGCCCGTTGGCGGCGCACACGGCGACGGAGGACGACGGCCATGCGCAGCGCGACGGCGGGGGCGATCGGCGGACTGGTGGCGGGCGCGGTGGTCGCCGGCCTGCAGTGGTTCGGCAAGGACGCCGGCCTGCTCAAGGACAACCTGTCCGAGACCACGCAGGACTGGCTGCAGGAGTCGTTCGGCGCGCGCGAGCGGCTGGGCGACGACGGGCTGATGCTGCTGGAGGAGGCCGGCCACTACGGCGCGAGCATGGGCCTGGGAGCCGCCTACGGCGCCGTGCGGCCCTACCTGCCCGTGCCCGGCGTGCTCTCGGGCGCCCTGTTCGGCGCGGGTGTCTACGCCGTGGCGGTGGCCGGCGTGCTGCCCGAGCTCGGGATCACGCAGGGCGAGCGTGAGGCCGGCGACGGCGTCGCCGCCGAGCGCTTCGCCGTGCACGTGCTCTACGGCGCGGTGATCGGCCTCGTCGCCGACGCCCTGAACGACCGGCGCGTGAAGGTGGCCCGCCACCGCGCCCGCCTGCCCCGCCCCGACAGGGCCTGACGCGACCTTCGACTTCAGCGGCTTGACCCGTCCCCTGGGTCCGCCCCCACAGCAGGGGAGGTCTGGAGGAGGGCGTCGTCGTGGGCGGTGGCGGGGAGCGGTGGTTCGGGCCCGCGGAGATGGCGGAGCGCTTCGGGATCACCCCCAAGGCGCTGCGCGTCTACGAGCGCGCGGGCCTGGTGCGTCCGCACCGCACGGCCGCCGGCTGGCGCGCCTACGGGCCCGACCAGCAGGCGCGCGTGCACCAGGTGCT
>CAXTCO010000132.1:0-6502 GCA_964242255.1 uncultured Caulobacteraceae bacterium
CCGCCGGCTGCTGGGCCGGCTGGAGGCCGTGCTGCTGGCCGAGCGCGAGGGGCTGGAGGCGCGGCGGGCCGCGGACGCGCCCTCAGCCTAGCCGCCGGGCGCGCCGTGCCGGAAGCTCTCCACCAGGCTCCCGGCCACCAGGCGCCAGCCGTCGACCAGCACGAAGAAGATCAGCTTGAACGGCAGGCTGACCGTCACGGGCGGCAGCATCATCATGCCCATGCTCATCAGCACGCTGGCGACCACGAGGTCGATCACCAGGAAGGGCACGAATAGCAGGAAGCCGATCTGGAAGGCGCGCTTCAGCTCGCTGATCATGAAGGCGGGGGTGACGATCTGCAGCGGCGTCTCCACCGCCGTCTTCGGCCGCGGCGTTTTGGAGAGGCGCAGGAACAGGCCCAGGTCGTCGCGGTCGACCTGGCTCAGCATGAAGGTCTTCACCGGCTGGCTGGCGGCGCCGAAGGCCTGCGGCAGCTCCATCTGGTGGTTCAGGAGCGGGCGGATGCCGGCGTTGTAGCTGGCGGTGAAGGTCGGCCCCATGACGATGGCCGTCAGGAACAGGGCCAGGCTGACGATCACCGCGTTGGGCGGGCTCTGCTGCAGCCCCAGCGCCGTGCGCAGCAGCGACAGCACCACCACGATCCGCACGAAGGACGTCGTCATCATCACGATGGAAGGGGCGAGGCTCAGCACGGTCAGCAGCGCCACCAGCTGCACCACCCGGTCGGTCAGGCCCGCGCCGGTGCCCAGGTCGACGTTCAGCGCCTGCGCGAGGGCGACGGTGGGCGAGAGCATCGCCGCCGCGGTGGCGGCGAACGCCAGCCACGCCGCGCGGCCCCACTCGGCGCGGCGCAGGTGGGGGAGGAGGCCGGGCCTAGGCGCCATGCGCGCCGCCCCCGTCGTCGGAGAGGTCATGCACGACGCGGCCCTCGCCCAGCAGCAGCAGGCGCTCCCCCCCGTCCACCCGCACCAGCACGAGGCGGCGCTGGGGGTCCAGCGCCAGGGTCTCCAGCACCTGCAGCCGCCGCTCGGCGGCCGTCTTCGCCTGCAGCAGGCCCGGCGGCCCCCAGCGCCGCGCGGCGTAGGCGGCCAGGCCCACCAGCCCGAGGGTGACGCCCAGGCCGAGCACGGCGCGCAGGAGGGAGAGGAGGTCCATCGGTGAGACGACGCGGCCGGTGGAGGGAGGGAGACGGCAGGGTGGCCGGAGTCGCCCCGATCACGAACAGGGCGGCGGACCGGCCGCACTCCTGGACGGCGGCGGCCTAACGCCCCGTTAACCCTGCACCCGGCAGTTTCGGCCGTGCGCCCTTCGGCGCGAGGCCCGGTCCATGTCGCTCGACGCCGTTCCGCTGTTCGCCATGCTCAAGGCGCGCATGGGCTACGAGACGCAGCGCCAGCGCGTGCTCAGCGAGAACGTGGCCAACTCCGACACGCCCGGCTACGCGCCGCGCGACCTCGCCGGCTTCACCTTCGCGGGGGCGCTCCAGGCGGCGTCCGGCGGCGTCGATCCCGTGCGGACCCAGGCGGCCCACATGACGGGCCGCGTGCGCGCGGGCGGGTTCAAGGCGCGGTCCGCCCCCGACGGCGAGGTCAGGCTCGACGGCAACCAGGTCGTGCTCGAGGAGGAGATGACCAAGATGAGCGACAGCCGCGGCGAGTACGACGCGGCGGTGACGCTCTACCAGCAGTCGCTCACCATGCTGCGCACCGCCGCGCGCGCGCCCGGCCGGTGAGGGCGTAGGCCGTGTCCCGCGGACCGCAGCCCGCCGACACCGCCACCATGGCGGTGGCCGCCTCCGCCCTGGCCGCGCAGCAGCGGCGCATGCGCGTGATCGCGGAGAACATCGCCAACGCCGACACCACCTCCACCGCCGGCGGCGGCGACCCCTACCGGCGCCAGACCGCCGTGTTCCAGCCCGCGGAGACGCCCGACGGCGGCCTGGGCGTGCGCGTGGCGACCGTCCGGCGGGACCCGTCGCCGTTCAAGAGCGAGTACAACCCCGGCCACCCCGCGGCCGACGCCAAGGGCTACGTGCGCATGCCCAACGTCGATCCCTTGGTGGAGGCGATGGACATGCGCGAGGCGCAGCGCGCCTACGAGGCCAACCTCAACGTGATCGAGACGGCGCGGCAGATGTCGTCGCGCACCCTCGACATCCTCAAGAAGTGAGCGCCCGGACGTGAACCCGCTCTTGGCCGCCAAGGCCTACGCCTCCGTCCAGGGAAGCGCCGCGTCGTCCGCGGCCAAGCTTCCGGCGGCGGGGCAGGGGTCCGACTTCGCGCAGATGCTCTCCCAGACCATGGGCGACATGGTGCAGACCTCGCACCGCGCCGAGCAGGCCATGGCGGCGCACACGCAAGGGCGGGCGCAGCTGGTGGACGTGGTGACGGCGGTGTCCTCCGCCCAGTCCAGCCTGGAGACGGTGATGGCCGTGCGCGACCAGGTGATCAGCGCCTACCAGGAGATCATGCGCATGCCGATCTGACGGCGGCGCCCGCGCGCCCGCGCCGTCAGCCGCCCGGCAGGGTGTAACGGAGCACGTAGGCGTGCCCCGCGGCCGGATCGATCGTCATCATCCCTCCCAGGGCCGCACGGGCGATGTCCATCCGGCCCTCCGTGGTTAACCGGCGTGCAAGGGCGCCCGCGGCAGAACGTCCGGATGAAACGAGCTTACAAGTCCCGCACGGCGGTCGTCATCAACCGCGAGTGGTTCGGCGCGCAGGAGTTCCGCCCCAAGCTGAAGCGGAGCCTCGCGGCCGAGCTGCAGCGCCTGTTCGGCCGCTCCCTCGCCCTGATCGGCTGAGGCGGCGCGGCGGCCGGCGGCGCCTCGGACGCGCCCCGCCCGCCGCAGGACCAGGACGAGCACGCCGCCGAGCACCAGGGGGGTGACCGGCAGGTGCGCGCCGACGGCCAGGGTGCGCGCCACCGCCGGCAGGACGAAGCCGGTCAGCAGCCCCAGCTTCTCCCACGGCGCGAAGCCGTCCCGCAGGCCCTCCCGCAGCAGCCAGGCCAGCGGGAAGATCAGCAGCAGCAGGTCGTAGTCGAGGATGAAGGGGCTGCCCAGCAGCGCCGCCATCACCAGCAGCGGGGGCTCGGCCGCCCCGGCGCGCCGCCTCCACACCGCGGCGGCGACCGCCGCGGCGACGGCCAGGGCCGTCACGGCGTGCGCCGCATAGGCCAGGGGCGCGCCGCCCCCCAGCACGCGCACGGCGGCGAACACGCTCTGCATCTTGCCGGGATCGACAAGGCCCTGCTCCAGGGTCGCGCGGGCGAGGGGCGCGCTGGCGGCGAAGGCGCGCCACGTGTCGGAGCCGAGCACGGCGGCGCTCGCGAGGGCGAAGGCGGCGACGGTCGCGGCGGCCGAGGCGACGGTGCGCCATCGCCCCGCCGCCGCCAGAGCCACCGGCAGCAGCACGCCCAGGTGCGGCTTGTAGGAGAGCAGGCCCAGGCACACGCCCGCCAGCCACGGCCGCCTGTCGAGCCACAGGGCGCCGAAGCCGAGCAGGGCGGCGCTGAGGAAGGCGTTCTGCCCGTGCCCGACGTTCAGCAGCACCGCCGGGAACGCCGCGGCCGCCGCCCATCCGAGGCCGCGCCGCGGCCAAGCCCGGCCGAGCCAGCTCCTGACCGCCGCGGCGTAGCCCGCCCCCGTCGCCGCCAGCCAGGCGAGCAGCGCCGGCGGGTAGGGCAGCGCCGCCAGGGGCGAGCAGACCAGCAGGAACGTCGGCGGGTAGAAGAAGGCGAAGTAGCCGATCTCGCGGCCGAGCAGCGCCGCCTGCGCCCGCCCGTGCGCCGCCACGTCGTAGGCCGCCGCCGGACGGCCCGAGAGCACCAGCTCCGAGGCCGTGTAGAAGGAGACGAAGTCGGTGCCGAGCGGCTTGCCCGCCGCGTCCAGGAGGCCGTGAGACAGGGCCGCCCAGGCGACGGCCGCCGCGAGGCTGACGGTCAGCAGCAGCCAGGTCCAGGCGGTCGCGCGCCGGGCGTCGAGCCAGTCGGCGTCGCGCAGGGCCGCGAGGATCTGTGAGGAGGATGGGGGCAGGACGCCTCGCGCCATGAAAGCGTCGCTATGGCGCGCAGGCTCATAACGCCGGGTGAAGGCGCCCGCCCCTTCGCCGCGAGGAGGGGGTCGGGGCTGAACGCGCTCAGTCCGGCGCCCCCGCCGGCCTCCGCGGCTCGGGGACCACCCACAGGCCGTCGCGCGGGTGCAGGCTGATGCCGCCGAAGGGGGTCACGTCGTCGCCGGGCCGCAGGGTGAAGCGCCAGCGCCGCGCCAGCGCCGCCGTCACCGCCAGCATCTGCACGGAGGCGAAGTGCGAGCCGCTGCACAGCCCCGGCCCGACGATGAAGGGGATGAAGGCGAAACGCGGGCGCCCGGCGCCGCGCGCCTCCGTGAAGCGGTCGGGGTCGAAGGTCTCCGGCGCATCCCACAGCTTGCGGTGGCGGTGCACCACCCAGGGCGACACGATGACGATGGCGCCGCGGGGCGTCTTCACGCCGCAGATCACGTCGGCCCTGGCGGCGCGGCGCGGCACGACGGGGATGGGGGGATAGAGCCGCAGCGTCTCGTCCAGCACCCGGCGCAGGTAGGGCAGGCGGCGCAGGTGCTCGGGCGTGAGCGGGGCGTCGCCCAGCACCTCGTCGAGCTCGGCGTGCAGGCGCGCCTCGACGTGCGGGTGCAGGGCCAGCAGGTACCAGATCCAGGTGAGGGCGCGCACGGTGGCCTCGCCGCCGGTCATCAGGCTGGCGGCCTCGTCGCGCATCTCGGGCAGGGGCAGGCGCTCGCCCGTGTCGCGGTCGGTCGCGTGGGCGATGCGCCAGAGGAGGTCGCGCGGGCCGGCGTAGCCGGGCGCCAGCCGCTCCTCCACCAGCGCCTGCAGGCCGGCGCGCAGGGCGGCGCGCTCCGGCGACTGGCGCGCGGAGCTGACGCGCTCCTTCAGCCAGTCGGGCATGGGCAGCAGGTCCAGCGCCTTGGGCTTGCGCGGCACCTTGGCCAGCCACGCCAGGATGGGCGCGACGCGGGGGTCGCCGCCGCTGCTCAGCCGGTTGAGCAGGTCTGCGGCGACCTCGCCGACGAAGCGCTCGATGTTGACGGGCGCGCCCCCGCCCTCGCTCAGCCGGGCGGCGTGCGCCTCGGCCGCGGCGACGAGGCCGGGCACGTCGGGCGCGATGGCGCGGCGGTCCATGGCGGGGCCGGCGATGCGGCGGTGCCGCCACCAGACCGGGCCGGAGTTGGCCAGGGTGCCCGTGCCGATCTCCGCCGCGTAGAGCCGGCGGATGGCGGGGATGCGCGGGTAGTCGTCGAACCGGTCCACCAGCACGTGGCGCACGCCGGCCGGGTCGCTGACGAAGGCCACCGGCACGGGGCCGTAGCGGCGCACCACGACCAGCTCGTCGAACAGCGCCTCGTCGAAGATGGAGACCGTGTCGCTGCCCGCCGTGCGCAGGAAGGTGAGCGGGTCGAGCCGGTGCTGCGGCCGGCGGGGAACCGCCAGCACGGGCGGGGTCGTCGGCGGCGAAGCGGGAGCGTCGGTCATCCGGCCGCCATGTCGCGCAAGCGCGCCGCCGTGTCAGCCCCGCGGCGCAGGAGCGGACGGCTCAGGGCTCCAGCTCGATGTCCCAGTAGAGGTAGTCCATCCAGCTCTGGTGCAGGTGGTGCGGCGGGAAGCGGCGGCCCAGCTCCTGCAGCTCGTAGGTGGTGGGGCGGCGCGCGGGGCGGGCCGGCGGCATGGACGCCTCCCGCGGCGTGCGGCCGCCCTTGCGCAGGTTGCAGGGTGCGCAGGCGGTGACGATGTTCTCCCAGCTGGTGCGCCCGCCGCGTGAGCGCGGGACCACGTGGTCGAACGTCAGGTCGTCGCCGCAGCCGCAGTACTGGCAGCTGAAGGCGTCGCGCAGGAACAGGTTGAAGCGGGTGAAGGCGGGCGTGCGGTCCTGCGCCACGTAGCTCTTCAGCGCCACCACGCTGGGCAGCGCCATCTCGAAGCTCGGCGAGCGCACCGTCTGGTCGTAGGTGGAGACCACGTCCACCCGGTCGAGGAACACGGCCTTGACCGTCTCCTGCCACGGCCACAGCGACAGGGGGTAGTAGCTGAGCGGCCGGAAATCGGCGTTCAGCACGAGGGCGGGATGGCCGGAGGGCGGGCGGGTCAGGACCTGCATGGCCCCGCCGTCCGTGAGAGCACCGGGTTCGCGATGGCCTTGTTGAAGACCGCTCCTCCCTGGCTTGCCCGGAGAATCGGCGAACCGCCTCCGACCTCCGTAGGATAGGGCGGCGGCGGCGACAGGGGAATGACAGGCGCCCGCCGTCTCTCAGCTTCTCTCCGGCCCCGGCCCCGGCCCCGGCCCCGCCCAGCCCGCCAGGCGGCCGGCGAAGGCGGCGCGCAGGAAGGCGCCGCAGTCGGAGAGGCCCGCCTGTCCGATGGAGTGCGGCAGGCGCGGCTCGATCCGCCAGCGGCAGCCCACGCCCGCCTGCGCCAGCCCCTCGCGCGCGGCGGCGAGGGCGTGCAC
>CAXTCO010000133.1:0-6382 GCA_964242255.1 uncultured Caulobacteraceae bacterium
GGCCAGCAGCGCGGCGGCCTGCGCGGCGGCGGGCGCGGGGTCGGCCCGGTCGGCCTTGGTGACGGCGGCGACCACCCGGCGCACGCCGAGCAGGGCGGCGATGTCCACATGCTCGCGCGTCTGCGGCTTCACCCCCTCGTCGGCGGCGACCACCAGCAGCGCCGCGCCGACGCCCGTCGCGCCGGACACCATGGTGCGCACGAAGCGCTCGTGGCCGGGCATGTCGATCAGGTCGAGCCCCCGCCCGTCGGGCAGGTCGAGGTGCGCGAAGCCCAGGGCGATGGACAGGCCCCGCCGCCGCTCCTCCGGCAGCCGGTCGGTGTCGACGCCGGTGAGGGCGCGCACCAGGGTGGTCTTGCCGTGGTCGACATGGCCGATCACGCCGACGGGCGTGCGGCTCACGGGTGGTGCTCGGTCGAGACCGAGGCGGCTTGGCTTTCCGACAAGCTCTCGCTCCCCGAGCGGCGGCTCTCTCCCACACGCGAGGTTTGGGGACGGGCAGGGGAGAGCGCCGCCGCGCCCGTCACGCGTCCCGCCCGTTCGTCGCTTCCGGAAGGCCCGACTTCGACCCGCCGTCGACCGCCCGGACCACCGCCGCCGCGAGGGCCTCCACCTCGTCCTCCGCCACCGTGAGCACGTCCAGCACCAGCCGCGCGTGCGCCACGCGCGCCACCACCGGCGGCTCGCCCGTGCGCAGCCGTGCGGCGAGCGCGTCGGGCCCGCCGACGCCGGCGTCGACGGTCACCGCCCGGCTCTCCAGCGCCTCACCGGGCAGCGAGCCTCCGCCGGCGAACGCCTGCGACGCCTCCACCGCTGAGCGCAGCCCGGCCGGCAGGAACGCCGCCAGCCGCTCCGCGCGCGCCTGAAGCTCCGCCGTCGTCTGCGCCAGCATGCGCAGCGCGGGAACCTCGCGGGCGGCGCGCGCCGGGTCGCGATGCAGGCGCAGCGTCGCTTCCAGCGCGGCGAGGGTGAGCTTGTCGCAGCGCACCGCGCGCGCGAGCGGATGGCGGCGCAGCGGTGCGACGGCGGCTTCGCCACCCACCAGCAGGCCCGCCTGCGGTCCGCCCATGAGCTTGTCGCCGCTGAAGGCGACGAGGCCGCAGCCCGCCTGCAGCGATGCACGAACGGTGGGCTCCGCCGGGCGGCCGAGCCGGGCGGGATCGGTCAGGGCGCCCGAGCCGAGGTCGTGCATGAGCAGGAGGCCGCGCTCCTGCGCCAGCGCGGCCAGGGCGTCGATCGGCGCCTCCTCCGTGAAACCGGTCACGCGGTAGTTGCTTGGGTGCACCTTGAGCAGCACGCGCGTGCGCTCCGTGACGGCGGCGGCGTAGTCGGACGCGCGGGTGCGGTTGGTGGTCCCCACCTCCACCAGCTTGGCGCCGCCCTGGGCGATCACCTCCGGGATGCGGAAGCCGCCGCCGATCTCCACCAGCTCGCCGCGGCTGACGACCACCTCCGCGCCCCCGCCCGCATGGGCGCAGAGCGCCAGCAGCACCGCCGCCGCCGCGTTGTTCACCGCGAAGGCCGCGGGCGCGCCCGTCAGCTCGCGCAGCAGCGGCTCGACCGCCGCCGTGCGGGAGCCGCGGGTCCCCTCGGCGAGGTCGAACTCCAGGTCGGCGTAGCCGCGCCCGGCCTCCAGCGCCGCCTCCAGAGCCGCGGCCGGCAGGGGCGCGCGGCCGAGGTTGGTGTGCAGCACGACGCCCGTGGCGTTGATCACCCGCCGCAGCCCCGGCCGGTCCGCCGCCCGGAGCGCCGCCGCGGCCGTGGAGAGCAGCTCGCCCGCACCCGGCGCCGGTCGGCCCTGCGCCACGCCGGCGCGCGCGCTCTCCAGCGCGCGGCGCAACGCCTCCACCGTCGGCGCCCGCCCATAGGCGGCGACCAGGGGCGCGACGGCGCCAGACTCCAGCAGCCGCTGCAGCTGCGGCAGGTCGCGGAAGGCGTTGCGGTCGGCGCGGGCGTCCACGGGATGCGTTATAGCCCGGCCGGCGCCGCCGCGCGCGCCTCACGGAGCCTCGCCGCCTTGTCCGACGCCGCCGCCGTCCCGCGCCTCACGTCGCTCGCCCACGGGGGCGGCTGCGGGTGCAAGATCGCCCCCGCCGTGCTCACAGACATCCTGCGCCGCACCCCCGCGGCGGCGGCTTTCCCCGACCTCCTGGTCGGGACGGAGACGGGCGACGACGCCGCCGTGTGGCGGCTGAACGCCGAGCAGGCGCTGGTGGCGACCACCGACTTCTTCATGCCGGTGGTGGACGACCCCTTCGACTTCGGCCGCATCGCGGCCACCAACGCCCTGTCCGACGTCTACGCCATGGGCGCGACCCCCATCTTCGCGCTCGCCGTCGTCGGCATGCCGGTGAACGTGCTGCCCGTGGAGACCATCGCGCGCGTGCTGGAGGGCGGGGCGAGCGTGTGCGCCGCGGCGGGGATCCCGGTGGCGGGCGGCCACTCCATCGACAGCGTGGAGCCGATCTACGGCCTGGTCGCGCTGGGCCTGGTCCATCCCGACCGGGTGCTGACCAACCGCGGCGCACGCGAAGGCGACCGGCTGATCCTGTGCAAGCCCCTCGGGGTGGGCGTGCTCTCCGCGGCGCTCAAGGCCGGACGGCTGGACGCGGCCGGCCACCGCACGCTGGTGGACACCACCACGCGGCTGAACGCGGTCGGGCGCGAGCTGGCCGGCGCGCCGGGCGTGCACGCGGTGACGGACGTGACGGGCTTCGGCCTGGTCGGCCACGCCCTGGAGATGGCGCAGGCCGCCGGCCTCACCGCCGAGCTCGACGCCAGGGCCGCGCCCCTGCTGCCCGGGGTGGAGGCCCTGGCGCGAGAAGGCGTCCGCACCGGCGCCTCCGGCCGCAACCGCGCGAGCTTCGCAGGGCGGGTGGCCGGGCTGGACGCCCTGGAGCCCTGGCTGGACGATCTGCTCCACGACCCCCAGACCAGCGGCGGCCTGCTGGTCGCCGTCGCGCCCGCGCAAGCGGACGGCGTGCTGGCGCAGGTGCGTGCGGCGGGCTTCGCGGAGGCGGCGACGGTGGGGCGCATGGCGGCGGCCTTCGCCTGCGCGGTCCGGGTCACGGCCGGCGGGGAGGGCTGATGGCGGACGCGGCGACCGCAGGCGAGGTCCAGCCCTTCCAGGCCATCGTGGTCAGCCGCCTGGCGCACGCCCTCAAGGCGCAGGGCCGCTCGGTGATCCACATGGAGTTCGGCCAGCCCTCCACGGGCGCGCCGCGCGCCGCGGTGGCGGAGGCGCACCGCGTGCTCGACGCGGACGCCATGGGCTACTGGGAGAGCGCGCCGCTGCGCGAGCGCATCGCGCGCACCTACCGCGACGGCCACGGCGTCGAGGTGGATCCTGAGCGCGTGATCCTGACCTGCGGCGCGTCCCCGGCCCTGGTGGTGGCGCTGACGAGCGGCTTCGCGCCGGGTGCGCGGATCGCCATGGCCCGGCCGGGCTACGTCGCCTACCGCAACACGGTGCGCGCCCTGCACTTGGAGCCGGTGGAGATCGCCTGCGGCCCCGCCGAGCGCTTCCAGCTCACCGCCGCCGCCGTGGCCGCCCTGGACCCCGCGCCCGCCGCCCTGATCGTCGCCAGCCCCGCCAATCCCACGGGCACGGTGATCTCCCGCGAGGAGATGGCCGCGATCGCCGAGGTGTGCCGCGCCCGCGGCGTGCGCATCGTCTCCGACGAGATCTACGCCCGCCTGAGCTACGTCGGCCCGGTCGCCTCCATGCTGGAGTTCGCGCGCGACGCGATCGTGATCGACAGCTTCTCCAAGTACTACAGCATGGCGGGCTGGAGGCTCGGCTGGCTGGTCGCTCCGCCGGACCTGCTGCCGCGGGCTCGGGCGTGCGTGGGCAACCTGTTCCTGACCGCACCCTCCCTGGCCCAGCACGCGGGCTTGGCCGCCATGGACGCCCGCGAGGAGCTCGACGGCCACCTCGACGGCTACCGCCGCAACCGCGCCCTGATGCTGGCGGCGCTGCCCGGCCTTGGGCTGGAGCGCATCGCTCCGCCGGACGGGGCCTTCTACGTCTACGCCGACGTGGGCGGCTGCACCGACGACAGCGTCGCCTTCTGCACGCGTCTGCTGCAGGACACGGGTGTCGCCACCGCGCCGGGCGTGGATTTCGACCCGGTCGACGGCCGCCGCTACATGCGCTTCAGCTTCGCCGTCTCCACCGCGGAAGTGGAGGAGGCGCTCGCGCGCATGCGGCCCTGGTTCGCCGCACGCCGTCGAATTTCCGAACGCGTCAATACCAAGCCGCGTTCTGACACGCTTGCCGGAAGTTCCGCTTCGTGACAGCTTCGTAAGCCGCATCGCCCGCGAGGGCGTCGCAAGGAGGTCGGACATGCTTCCCACCGTGACGATCGCCGGCGTGTTCGCAGGCGTGATCACCCTCGGCGCCGCCGCCGCGCACGTCGTCGTGAACCTCGCCTTCGGCCTGTTCGGGCTCTAGGGCGGGGTCAGCGCACCCCGCCGCCGAGGACGCGGTAGAGGGTCACGAGGTTCACCGCCCGCTGCAGCCGCGCGGCGATGAGGCCCTGTTGCGCCGCGAGCAGGGTGCGCTGGGCGTCCAGCGTGTTCAGGAACGGGTCGATTCCCGTGCGATAGCGCGCCTGCGACAGCTTCAGCGAGGCCGAGGCCGCGTCAACCAGCCGCTCCTGCGAGCCGATCTGCGCCACCGCCGTGCCGCGCTGGGCCAGGGCGTCGGCCGTTTCGCGGAAGGCGGTCTGCACGGCCTTCTCATAGGCGGCGACGGCGGCGTCGCGCTCGGCCCGGACGTACTGCAGGTTGCCCTTGTTGCGGCCCCAGTCGAAGATCGGCAGCGACAGCGCGGGCGCGACCGTCCACGTGCCCGAGCCCGACTTGAAGAGGCTCGACAAGCCCAGGCTCTCCGCGCCGACGGAACTGGTCAGAGTGACCGTCGGGAAGAAGGCGGCGCGGGCGGCGCCGATGTCGGCGTTGTAGCCCTTCAGCTGGTGCTCGGCCTGCAGCACGTCCGGCCGGTCCAGCAGCACGGCCGAGGACAGGCCGGCGGGTGCGTCGGCCAGGGTCGGCGGCAGGGCGTCCTGCGCGGTGGGCAAGAGGTCGGGCGACACGGGCGCGCCGACCAGCAGGGTCAGGGCGTTCGCGTCCTGGGCGTAGAGGGTGGTGGCGGCCAGGAAGTCGGTCTGCGCCTGCTCCAGGGCGGTCTGCGCCTGGCGCACGTCGAGCTCGGAGGCGATGCCGCGGTCGAACCGCGCCTGAGTGATGGCCAGCGTCTGCGTGTCGGCGGCGACCGTGTCCTCGTCCACCTTGGCGCGCTGCAGGTCGGCGGCGTAGGTGACCCAGTCGGTGACCACCTCGCTGATCAGGCTGATGCGGACGGCGCGGCTGTTCTCCTGCGCGGCCAGCACCTGCTCGAAGGCCTGCTTGGAGAGGTTGCGCACCCGGCCCCACAGGTCGATCTCGTAGGCGCTGACGCCCAGCGAAGCGGTGTAGAGGCTGAAGTCGCCGCTGACGCCGGTGGCGCCCGTGGCTCCGGCGGCGCCCGCGCCGGCGCCCGTCCCTCCGCCCGTGGTGGCGGTGCCGGACCCGACGGTGGAGCCGGTGCCCGCCGTGGCGCCGCCGCCTGTCACGCCGCTCACGCCCGACAGGCCGGCCGGACTGTGCTCGCGCACGTAGCTGAGGTCGCCGTTGACGGTGGGGAACAGGTCGGCGCGCTGCACGCGGTAGAGGGCGCGCGCCTCGCGGATGTCGATCACCGCCGTGCGCAGGTCGCGGTTGTCCGCCAACGCCAGGGCGATCACCTTCTTCAGTCGGTCGTCGCGCACGAACTCGCCCCAGGCGAGGTCGGACGCGCGGCCCTCCGCCGTGGGCGGGTAGGCCGAGCCCTGCGGCCAGCCGGCCGAGGGCGCGGCGCTGGGCGGCCGCACGTACTTGGGCGCGAGGTCGACGCAGCCGGCCAGCGCCGTGGAGAGCGCCAGCAGGATCGGGAGGGCGCGGCGGAGGGTCACGCGCGGTCTCCGGTTCCGGCGTTGGCGTCGTTCAGCGCGTCGGCGGGCGTGTGGGACGGCCGGCCGCCGAAGGTGCGGCGCACCAGCACGAAGAACAGCGGCACGAAGAAGATCGCCAGCACCGTGGCGCTGAGCATGCCGCCCACCACGCCCGTGCCGATGTCGTTCTGCCCGCCCGAGCCCGCCCCCGTGGAGATGGCCAGCGGGAACACGCCGGCGATGAAGGCGAGCGAGGTCATCAGGATCGGCCGCAGGCGCAGCTTCGCCCCCTCGACGGCCGCCTCGACCGGCGGCTTGCCCTCGCGCTCGGCGCCCTCGGCGAACTCGACGATCAGGATGGCGTTCTTGGCCGCCAGCCCCATGGTCGTGAGCAGGCCCACCTGGAAGTA
>CAXTCO010000134.1:0-6372 GCA_964242255.1 uncultured Caulobacteraceae bacterium
CGGCGGGCGATCATGCTCAGCTGCTCGCCGTAGATGCGGTTCTCGATGTCGGCGCCCGCCGCCGCCGCCGCCGCCTTCCGCGGCGCCCTGCCCGTGCTCGACCTGCCGCTGACCGCGCCGGTGGTGGCGGGCAAGCCTTCGCCCGCCTACGCGCCCGCGGTGATCCGCTGGATCGAAACGGCCGTGGGCTTGGCGCTCTCCGGCCAGGTGGGCGGACTCGTGACGGCGCCCATCGCCAAGGCCCCGCTGTACGAGGCGGGCTTCGGCTTCCCGGGCCACACCGAGTTCCTGGCGGAGCTGACGGGCGGCGCGCCCATGGCCGGCCCCCGCGGGCCGGTGATGATGCTGGCCGTCCCCGACCTGCGCTGCGTCTTGGTGACCATCCACCTGCCGCTCAAGGAAGCCGTCTCCGCCGTCACCGCGGACCGCATCGTGCAGACCGCCCGCGTCACCGCCCACGCGCTCCGCTGCGACTTCGGGATCGCCGAGCCGCGCTTGGCGCTCGCCGCCCTGAACCCCCACGCCGGCGAGAGCGGAACGCTCGGCCGCGAGGAGATCGAGGTCGTGCGCCCCGCCGCCGAGCGCCTGCGCGCCGAGGGGATCGACATCACCGACCCTAAGGCCGCCGACACCCTGTTCCACCCGGAGGCGCGCGCCCGCTACGACGCGTGCGTGTGCCTCTACCACGACCAGGCGCTGATCCCGGTGAAGACCGTGGACTTCTGGGGCGGAGTGAACGTGTCGCTCGGCCTGCCGATCGTGCGCACCTCGCCGGACCACGGCGCGGGCTTCGACATCGCGGGCCGCGGCCTGGCCCGCGCCGACAGCCTGATCGCGGCCGTGCGCCTGGCCGCCGACATGGCCGCCCGCCGCGAGCGCCTCCGCCTGGCCGCCCGCTGAGGTGGAGTTCGCAACGCTGCCGCCCCTGCGCGAAGCGCTCGCGACCCACGGCCTCTCCGCTGACAAGCGCTTCGGCCAGCATTTCCTGCTCGACCTCAACGTCACGGCCAAGATCGTGCGGCTGGCGGCGCTCCCGCCCGGCGCGGCGGTGCTGGAGGTGGGGCCCGGCCCCGGCGGCCTGACGCGCGCGCTCCTGGCCGCCGGCCATCGGGTGGTCGCGGTGGAGAAGGACCGGCGGTTCCTGCCCCTGCTGACCGAGCTGGCGCACGCCGCCGGCGGCGCCCTGCAGGTGGTCGAGGCCGACGCCCTCCAGGCGGACGGCGGCGCGCTCCTGGCCGCCCACGCGCCCGGCGCCTCGACCGCCGTGGTCTCCAACCTGCCTTACAACGTCGGCACGCCCCTGTTCACCGGCTGGCTGACGGGACCGTTCCGGCCCGGCTCCATGACGCTCATGTTCCAGCAGGAGGTGGCCGACCGCATCGCCGCTCCGCCAGGCGGCCGCGAATACGGCCGCCTGTCCGTGCTCGCGCAAGCGCTCGCGCAGGTGGAGACGGCCATGACGCTGCCCGCGCGCGCCTTCACCCCGCCGCCGAAGGTGGATTCAGCCGTGATCCGCGCCGCCCCCCGCGCCGACGGCCCGGAGCCGGCGCTGGTGCGCGCGCTCGAGCGGGTCACCGCCTCCGCCTTCGGACAGCGCCGCAAGATGCTGCGCGCCTCGTTGAAGCCCTTGGGCGGAGAGGCTCTGTGCGCCGCGGCCGGGATCGCGTCCGACGTCCGCGCCGAAACGGTGGACGTGGCCGGCTTCCTGCGTCTGGCGCAGGCGACGCTGGCGGGCTGACCGATCCCCCTTCGCGCCGCCTCGCTTCGACGGCGGAGCCCTACACCCCTTCCGCGTCCAGCCCCTTGACGAAGCCGCCGAGCCACGGCTGGCGCGCCCGCTTCAGCCGCTCGGCGCGGTAGATGTGGCTCAGGTCGGCGTAGGCGCGGTCGAAGTCGTCGTTGACCAGCACGTAGTCGAACTCGCCCCAGTGCGCGATCTCGCCGGAGGCGCGGTGCAGCCGCCGCTCGATCACGTCGTCGGCGTCCTGCGCGCGGGCGACGAGGCGGCGGCGCAGGTCGGTCATGGAGGGCGGCAGCACGAACACGCGCACCACGTCGTCGGGCGCCTTGGCGCTCACCGCGCGGGCGCCCTGCCAGTCAATGTCGAACAGGACGTCGCGCCCCGCCTCCAGCGCCGCGAGCACAGGTCCCCGCGGCGTGCCGTAGCGGTGGTCGTGCACCTCCGCCCATTCGAGAAAGGCGTCTTCCTCCACCTGCCTGGCGAACTCGGCGGGCGAGGTGAAGAAGTACTCCCGCCCGTGCCGCTCGCCCGGCCGCGCGTCGCGCGTGGTGCAGGAGACGGAGAGCGACAGGTCGGGGAAGTCGGCCACCAGCCGCCGCGACAGCGACGTCTTCCCCGCTCCCGACGGGCTGCACAGGATCAGCATCACGCCGCGGCGCAGCCGGCGCTCCTCCGCGCGCGCGAGCGCCTGCGCGTCGGGCTCAGCGGGCATGGTCGGGGCCCCGGCTGGTGGTCACGGCGTGGGTGGTCGTGGTGGTCCGCGTCGTGCGGGTGGTCCGGGCCGCCGCGCGCGACTTCTCGATGGCCCGCCACTTGGCGACGTTGGCGTCCTGCTCTGCGGCGGTGCGGGCGAAGGCGTGGCCGCCCGTGCCGTCGGCCACGAAGTAGAGCTCCTGCGTGTGAGGCGGGTCGAGCACGGCCGCGAGGCTGGCCCGGCCCGGGTCGGCGATGGGCGTGGGCGGCAGGCCGGGGTGCAGGTAGGTGTTGTAGGGCGTGTCGGCCGCCAGCTCGCCCCTGGTGAGGCCGCGCCCGAGGGGGCGGCCGCGGCTGATGCCGTAGATCAACGTCGGGTCGGCGGCCAGCAGCATGCCCGCGCGCAGCCGGTTGACGTAGACGGCGGCCACCCGCGGCCGCTCGGCGGGCAACGCCGTTTCCTTCTCGACGATGGAGGCCATCGTCACCGCGTCCTGCGGCGAGGCGTAGGGCAGGCCCGGCTGCCGCTTGGCCCACAGCGCCGCCAGCAGGCGGTCGCGGTCGTCCATCATGCGCTGCAGCACGGCCGAGCGGCTGTCGCCGCGCACCACGTCGTAGGTCTCGGGCAGCAGGGCGCCCTCCGGCGGGGTGGGCACGTCGCCCGTCAGCACGTCGGACGCGCGCAGCACGTCCACGGCCGCCTGCGAGGTGATCCCCTCTGCGATCGTCACGTGGTGGTGAACGATCTCACCGGAGCGCAGCCGTTTCAGCACCGCGCCGAGGGAGGCGCGCGAGGGCACCAGGTATTCGCCCGACTTCAGCCGCCGCGCCGCGCCCGTCAGTTCGGCGGCGACGATGAAGGCGGGCGTGGACGCGATCACGCCGCCGCGCTTCAGCGCCGCGGCGATCTCCTGCACGTGCGCTCCGCGGCGCAGCACCACGGAGGTGGCCGGCGCGCGCCCCCGGGCGACCGGCCCGGGCGCGACATAGGCCGCGAGCGCGCCCGCCGCCGCGAGCACCGCCAGCGCGGCGAAGGTGAGGACCGCGCCGGTGACGCCTGCGACGAAGCGGCGGCCGCCCCCCGCGCTCACGGGCGCCGCCTCACGCCACCTTCGTGAAGACGAGGCTGGCGTTGGTGCCGCCGAAGCCGAAGCTGTTCGACAGGGCGGCGTCGATCTTCATCGGCTTCTTCACATGCGGCACGAGGTCGATCTTCGTCTCGACCGACGGGTCGTCCAGGTTGATCGTCGGCGGGGCCACCTGGTCGCGGATGGCCAGGCAGGTGAAGGCCGCCTCCACCGCGCCCGCCGCTCCCAGGAGGTGGCCGATGGCGGACTTGGTGGAGCTCATGGTCGCCTTGGCCGCCGCGTCGCCCAGGATGCGCTCCACGGCGCCGAGCTCGATCTCGTCGCCGAGCGGCGTCGAGGTGCCGTGGGCGTTGATGTAGTCCATGTCGGCCGCGGTCATGCCCGCGTTCCTCAGCGCCATCTGCATGGCGCGAAAGCCGCCGTCGCCGTCAGACGCCGGGGCGGTGATGTGGTGGGCGTCGCCGGAGAGGCCGTAACCCTTCACCTCCGCGTAGATCTTCGCCCCGCGCGCCTTGGCGTGCTCGTACTCCTCCAGCACCAGCACGCCGGCGCCCTCGCCCAGCACGAAGCCGTCGCGGCCCTTGTCGTAGGGCCGGCTCGCCTTCTCCGGAGTCTCGTTGAAGCCGGTGGTCAGCGCGCGGCAGGCGATGAAGCCGGCCACGCCGATGGGTCCGATGGCCGCCTCCGCCCCGCCCGCGACCATCACGTCGGCGTCGCCGTAGGCGATCAGCCGCGCCGAGTCGCCCACCGCGTGCGCGCCCGTGGCGCAGGCGGTCACCACCGCGTGGTTCGGCCCCTTGAAGCCGTGGCGGATGGAGACGTGGCCGCTGGCCAGGTTCACCAGGGCGGAGGGGATGAAGAAGGGGCTCACCTTGCGCGGCCCGCGCTCCTTCAGCTCCACGGCGGTGTTCGCGATGGTGTTCAGCCCGCCGATGCCGGAGCCGATCATCACGCCCGTGCGCTCGCGCGCCTCCGTCTCCTCCTCACCGGGGGTCCAGCCGGAGTCGCGCACGGCCTCGTCGGCGGCGGCGATGGCGTAGAGGATGAAGTCGTCCACACGCCGCTGCTCGCGGGCGGAGAGCACCTTGTCCGGGTCGAAGCTCGCGGGGTCGTCCGCCGAGCCGCCGCCGCGGCCGTCCACGCGCGGCACCTCGCAGGCGACCTGGCAGGCCCAGCCGTCGGCGTCGAAGGTGGTGATTCGGCCGGCGCCCGAGCGCCCGGCAAGGATGGCGGCCCAGCTCGCCTCCGCGCCGTTGGCGAGGGGGGTGACGAGGCCGAGGCCGGTGACGACGACGCGACGCATGGGACTGAGGGTGTCTCCTGGACCTGCGGGCGGCCGCACCGCCCAGGTCGCCTTACATCACCCGCTCATCCCGGCGAAGGCCGAGACCCAGTTCCGCCCGTGGTCCGGGGTTCTGCGCCACGACGGCGGAGGCCCGGCCTCTTCGCTCCCGCAACTGGGTCCCGGCCTGCGCCGGGATGAGCGGGAGTTCGGCGGGGCGCGCTCGCCCCGCCCCCAGCTCAGGACTGGCCGGACTTCTCGTTGATGAACTTCACCGCGTCGCCGACGGTCTGGATGTGCTCGGCGGCGTCGTCGGGGATCTCGATGTCGAACTCTTCCTCAAAGGCCATCACCAGCTCGACGTTGTCGAGGCTGTCGGCGCCCAGGTCGTCGATGAAGCTCGCCTTCTCGGTCACCTTCTCGGGATCGGCGTCGAGGTGCTCGATCACGATCTTGCGGACGCGTTCCAGGGTGTCGGCCATGTCTTCGTAGTCCTTCGTCTCAAACTCGGTTGGGCGGTGGTCGCAACGTCCAGCCGCGGTCCGCGCCCCCGTAGCGTGTCCGGGGTGCGCCGTCGCCGACCGCGTTAGCACGACGGTTTGCGCCCCGCAAAGCCGCCGCGGGCGGTGGGCGCGCGTTCAGATCATCGCCATGCCGCCGTTCACGTGCAGCGTCTGCCCCGTGACGTAGGACGCCTCGTCGGAGGCCAGGTAGACGCAGGCCGCCGCGATCTCCGCTCCCTCGCCCATGCGCCCGGAGGGGATGCGCGCCAGGGTGGCGGCGCGCTGCGCCTCGTTCAGGGAGTCGGTCATGGGGCTGGTGATGAAGCCGGGGGCCACCGTGTTCACCGTGACGCCCCGCGTGGCGACCTCGCCCGCCAGCGACTTGGAGAAGCCGATCATGCCCGCCTTGGACGCGGCGTAGTTCGCCTGCCCCGGGTTGCCCGTGACGCCCACGATGGAGGTCACGCCGATGATGCGCCCGGCGCGGCGCTTGAACATCCCCTTCAGCGCCGCGCGCGACAGGCGGAAATAGCTCTCCAGGTTGACGCGGATCACCGTCTCCCAGTCCGCGTCCTTCATGCGCAGCAGGAGGCCGTCGCGGGTGACGCCGGCGTTGGCGACCAGGATGTCGAGCGGCGCGCCGGCCGCCTCCTCCGCCCGCCCGACCAGGGCGTCGACCGAGGCCGGGTCTGACAGGTCGGCGGCGACCGCCGAACTGCGCCCGCCCAGCTCTGCGCCGAGCGCGGCCAGCGCCTCCTCCCGCGTGCCGGACAGCACCACGTGCGCGCCCTGGGCGTGCAGGGCGCGGGCGACCGCGCCGCCGATGCCCCCCGTGGCGCCGGTGACCAGGGCGGTCTTGCCGGAAAGGTCGAACATGGAACGCTCCGTCAAAGCGAGGCCGCGAAGGCTTCGAGGTCTTGCGGCGCGCCCACCGAGAGCGCCTGCGCGTCCGGCGCGATGCGCTTGACCATGCCGGCCAGCACCTTGCCCGCGCCCGCCTCCACGAAGCAGGTGACGCCGTTCTGCGCCATCCACTCCACGCTCTCGCGCCAGCGCACGCGGCCG
>CAXTCO010000135.1:0-6320 GCA_964242255.1 uncultured Caulobacteraceae bacterium
CACGCCCTTCCCCATGCGCGCGGGCCTGCCCAAGCTCGAGCCGCAGATGCTGGAGCGCGACCCGCCCGTGGAGCTCTACCGCCGCGCCCGCTCCGCGCGGCAGGCGGCCGGGGCGGAGCTGTTCGTGCTGCACGACGGCCCGCCCTACGCCAACGGCCACATCCACATCGGGCACGCGCTGAACAAGATCCTGAAGGACTTCGTGGTGCGCAGCCGCTTCGCGCTGGGCTTCGACGTGGACTACGTGCCCGGCTGGGACTGCCACGGCCTGCCCATAGAGTGGAAGATCGAGGAGGAGGTGCGCAAGGCCGGCCACACCAAGGACGAGGTCCCCGTCGCCGAGTTCCGTCGCCGCTGCCGCGATTACGCCGCCAAGTGGATCGAGGTGCAGTCCGCCGAGTTCCAGCGCTTGGGCGTGCTCGGTGACTGGTCGAACCGCTACGCCACCATGGATTTCGCCTCCGAGGCGGCCATCGTGGGCGAGTTCCACAAGGTGCTCATGTCGGGCCGCCTATACCGCGGCTCGAAGCCTGTGATGTGGAGCCCCGTGGAGCGCACCGCCCTGGCCGACGCCGAGGTGGAGTACCACGACCTGAACTCCCCCATGATCTGGGTGAAGTTCCCGGTGCAGACCCCGCCCGACGCCGACGCGTCCGTGGTGATCTGGACCACCACGCCGTGGACCATCCCCGCCCACCGAGCCGTCAGCTACGGCCCGGCCATCGCCTACGGCCTTTACCGCGTGGAGAGCGTCGGCGAGGCGCTGGAGGAGGCGCCCGGCGTGCGCGTCGGCGAGCGGCTGATCGTGGCGGACGCCATGGCCGAGCAGGTGTTCGCCGCCGCCAAGATCACGGCCTGGACGCGGCTGGACACGGCCGACCCGTCCGGCCTCGTCTGCGCCCACCCGCTGGCGGCGCAGCACGCCGGCTACGGCTTTCCCGTGCCGCTCCTGGCGGGCGACCACGTCACGGACGACGCGGGCACGGGCTTCGTCCCCACGGCGCCGGCTCACGGGCCGGACGACTACAACGTCTGGCTGGCGAGCGGCCGCCGCGAGATCCCCGACACGGTGGACGCCAACGGCGCCTACTTCGACGCGGTGCCTTTGTTCGGCGGTCTTCAGGTGATCGAGGCCGACGGCAAGAAGGCGGGCAAGTTCGGCCCCGCCAACGGCGCGGTCATGGATCGTTTGCGTAACGCGGGCGCCCTGCTGACGCACGGCCGTCTCCAGCACAGCTACCCGCACTCCTGGCGCAGCAAGGCGCCCGTGCTCTACCGCAACACGCCCCAGTGGTTCATCGCCATGGACCAGCCGGCCGGCGAAGGCGTCGAGGGCGGCGGGAACGGCGCCACCCTGCGCGAGCTGGCCCTGTCCGCCCTCGACGGCGTGCGCTTCTTCCCGGAGAGCGGGCGCAACCGCCTGCGGGGCATGGTGGAGACCCGGCCGGACTGGCTGATCAGCCGCCAGCGCGCCTGGGGCACGCCGCTGGCCATGTTCGTCGACCGCCGCACGGACGCACCCCTGCAGGACGCCCAGGTGAACGCGCGCATCCAGGCCGCCGTGGCGCAGGGCGGGGCCGACGCGTGGTTCACAACCAACCCCGCCGTGTTCCTCGGCCCGGGGCGCGACCCCGCCGACTTCGAGAAGATCGACGACATCCTCGACGTGTGGTTCGACAGCGGCTCGACCCACGTGTTCACCCTGCAGGGCCGGCCCGACGGCGCGCGCGCCAGCCGCGACCCGGCGGACCTCTACCTGGAGGGTTCCGACCAGGCGCGGGGCTGGTTCCAGTCGTCGCTGCTGGAGAGCTGCGCCACGCGCGGCGCGGCGCCCTACCGGCAGGTGGTCACCCACGGCATGACGCTGACGGACGCCGGCGAGAAGATGTCCAAGTCGCTCGGCAACGCCGTCGAGCCGCAGGCGGTGATCAAGGACTCCGGTGCGGAGATCATCCGCCTGTGGGTCGCCACGATCGACTATCAGGCCGACCAGCGCATCGGGAAGCAGATCCTGGGCACCGTCACCGACGGCTACCGCAAGCTGCGCAACACGATGCGCTACCTCCTGGGCGCCCTGGACGGCTTCACCGACGCCGAACGCGTCGATCTCGACGCCATGCCGCCGCTGGAGCGCTTCGTGCTGCACCGGCTGTGGGAGCTCGACCGCGAGGTGCGCACGGCCTACGCCGACTTCCGCTTCTCCGACGTGTGGCGCGCCCTGTCGGAGTTCTGCCAAGCGGAGCTGTCGGCCCTCTATTTCGACGTCCGCAAGGACAGCCTCTACTGCGACCGGCCCGACGCGGAGCGCCGACGCGCCGCGCGCACCGTCATGGACCTGCTGTTCGAGCGGCTGACCATCTGGCTCGCCCCGCTGGCCGCCTTCACCTGCGACGAGGCGTGGTCCACCCGCTTCCCCGACGCCGGCCCCAACGTCCTGCGAGTCTTCCCGAAGACGCCGGACGCCTGGCGCGACGACGCGGAGGCGGTGCGCTGGCGCAAGGTGATGCGCGTGCTGGAGGCCGTCACCGGCGCCCTGGAGGTCGAGCGCCGCGAGAAGCGCATCGGCTCCGCGCTGGAGGCCGCGCCCCGCGTGTGGATCGCCGACGCCGACCTGCTCGCCGCCTTCGACGGCCTGGACGCCGCCGACGTGTTCCGCTGTTCCGCCGCCGAGCTGGCCGCGGGCGAAGGGCCGGCCGACGCCTTCCGCCTGGACGGCGTGCCGGGCGTGGCCGTGCAGCCGCCCCGCGCGCTCGGAAGCAAGTGCCGGCGCTCATGGAAGGTGCTGCCCGAGGTCACCGCCGAGACCGGCTGGCTGACCCTGCGCGACCGGGACGCCGTGCGCGCCTGGGACGCCGCCCACGGGGGGAGCGCCGCATGAGGCGGATATCTCCCCTCGGCTGGGCCGCCTACGCCCTCGCCGCCGTCGTGATCGGGCTCGACCAGCTCAGCAAATGGTGGGTGCTGGGTCCGCTGGACCTGCCTGCGCGCGGGCAGGTGGAGGTGGCCCCGCCGTGGCTCCGCTTCACCCTGACCCACAACCCCGGCGTCTCCTTCGGCCTGCTCAACGCGGGATCGCTGTCGCGCTGGGGGCTGGCGCTGTTCTCCGTCGGCGTCGCCGGCGCCCTTGCCGTGTGGGCGGCGAGGGCGGACAAGCGCCTGCAGGCGCTGGGCCTGGGGCTGATCATGGGCGGCGCGCTCGGCAACGCGCTGGACCGCGTGCGCCTGGGCGTGGTGACCGATTTCGTGGACGTGTCGGCCGCCCTGCCGTTCTTCCCGTGGATCTTCAACGCGGCCGACAGCGCCATCACCGCCGGCGTGGCCTTGCTGCTGCTGGAGAGCTTGCTCGCGCCCTCCTCTGCGAAGGCCGCGCGGGGGACGCCCGCCTGATTTGCGCCACCGCCCTCTGCGACAGGCCTGCGACAGGGGGGCGCGCTGACCCGCCCGCCCCTTCGGCGTAGAAGACGCCTCTCTCCGCCCGGCGCGCCGCCCCCGCGCGCGCCGCAGCGACCCGGAGCCTTCCGAATGGCCGTTCCCCTCCGCTTTCCCGCCGCTCACGGAGCCCTGAAGCTCGGCGCCCCGACCCTCGCCGCCCTGGCCCTCGCCGCCGGCGCCCTGGCCGGCTGCGGCGCCGCCGGCCACGCCATCGGCCTCGGCAAGACCGCGCCCGACGAGTTCCGCACGGTGGCCAAGGCGCCCCTGGTGGTGCCGCCCGACTACGCCCTGCGCCCGCCGTCGCCCGGCGAGCCCCGCCCGCAGGAGCTGCAGCCGGAGAGCCAGGCGCGCGTCGCCCTGCTCGGCCGCCAAGCGGCCATGCAGCGGTCGGACGGCGAGAACCTGCTGGTGGCCAAGGCCGGCGTGAGCAAGGCCGACCCGCTGATCCGCTACGTGGTGGACGACGAGTACGGCTCGCTCACCCACAAGGAGCGCTCCTTCGCCGACAAGGTGATGTTCTGGAAGGGGCCGGACGCCGCCGCCCGCCAGAGCGCCGAGCTCGCCCAGGTGACCGCCCCCGCCCCCGTGGACGCCAAGGCGGAGGAGGCCGAGGTGAAGAAGCTCACGGGCGGCAAGACGGTGGTGATCGCCCGCCAGCCGACGAGCAAGGTGAAGCTGCCGGGCCTCTGACCGCACGCGCTCCGATCGGCTAGCCTGGGCGGCCCGAGTCGCGCCGCCCGTTCTTGTCCATGCCGATCCGCCGCCTGCAGCCCTCCACCGTCAACCGCATCGCCGCGGGCGAGGTGGTGGAGCGCCCCGCCAGCGCCGTGAAGGAGCTGGTGGAGAACGCGCTGGACGCCGGCGCCCGCCGCGTCGAGGTGCAGCTGGAGGGCGGCGGCCTGCGCCGCATCCTGGTGGCCGACGACGGCGGCGGCATGGCTCGCGACGAGCTGCCGCTGGCCGTCGAGCGCCACGCCACCTCGAAGCTCGCCGAGGGGGCGGACGGCTCCGTCGACCTCCTGGCCATCGCCACCCTGGGCTTCCGCGGCGAAGCCCTGCCCTCCATCGGCTCGGTCTCGCGCCTGACGCTGACCTCGCGCGCCCGCGGGGCCGATGAGGCCTGGCGGCTGACGGTGGACGCGGGCGCCTTGGACGGCCCCGCCCCCGCCGCCTTCCCCGGCGGCCACGGCGTGCGGGTGGAGGTGCGCGACCTGTTCTACGCCACCCCCGCCCGCCTGAAGTTCGCCAAGGGCGAGCGCGCCGAAGGCATGGCGGTCACGGAGGAGGTGCGCCGGCAGGCCATGGCGCACCCGGCCGTCGCCTTCTCGCTGGAGATCGACGGCCGCCGCGTGCTCCGCCTTCCCCCCGAGACGGCCGACGAGGCGGGCCGGCTTGCACGGCTGTCGGCCGTGCTGGGCCGCGGCTTCGGCGAGGACAGCCTTGCGGTGGACCACCTGCGCGACGGCGTGCGCCTGCACGGCCGCGCCGGCCTGCCCACCGCCTCCAGAGGCAACGCCGCGCACCAGCACCTGTTCGTCAACGGCCGCCCGGTGAAGGACCGGCTGCTCGCCGGCGCCCTGCGCGCCGCCTACGCCGACGTGCTGCCGCGCGACCGCCACGCCGCCGCCGTGCTGTTCCTGGAGCTGAGCCCGCAGGAGGTGGACGTGAACGTCCACCCGGCCAAGGCGGAGGTGCGCTTCCGCGACCCGGCGCTGGTGCGCGGCCTCTTGGTCGCCGGCCTGCGCCACACCCTGGCGGCCGGAGGGCTGCGCGCGGCCGAGGGCATGGCGGGCGCGACGCTGGGCGCCTTCCGCCCGGACACCGCCGAGCCGGGCGCTCAGAGCGTCGGGCCGCGGTCCGCCGGCTGGACTCCTCCGCCCTCCGCCGCGGGCTGGAGCGGCGCGGGCGGCTGGCGCTCCGCCGAGGCGCCCTCGCTACCGGGCGTGGCGGAGGTTTCGGCGCGCGTGGAGCCGCAGGCTGTCGCCCCGCCCGACGCGGCCCCGGACGTGGAAGCGACCGACGCCCTCGACGCCCCCCTCGGCGCGGCGCGGGCGCAGCTGCACGAGACCTACATCGTCGCCCAGACGCGCGAAGGGCTGGTGATCGTGGACCAGCACGCCGCCCACGAGCGCCTCGTCTACGAGCGCATGAAGGCCGACGCCGCGCGCGGCGCCGTCCCGCGCCAGGCCCTGCTCCTGCCGGAGGTGGTGGAGCTCGACCCCGCCGAGGCGGCCCGCGTGACCGACGCCGCGGAGGCGCTCGCCGCCCTGGGGCTGGTCGTGGAGCCCTTCGGCGCCGGCGCGGTGCTGGTGCGCGAGACGCCCGCGGCCCTGGGCGCCGCCGACGCCGACGCCCTGGTGCGCGACGTGGCCGACGACCTCGCCGAGCACGGCGCGGCCCTGGCGCTCGAGGAGCGGCTGCTGGCGGTGTTCGCCTCCGCCGCCTGCCGAGGCAGCATCCGCGCCGGCCGCCGCCTGAACGGCGCGGAGATGAACGCGCTCCTGCGCGAGATGGAGCGCACGCCCTCCGCCGGCCAGTGCAACCACGGGCGGCCGACGTTCGTGTCCCTGCGGCTGGCCGATGTGGAGCGGCTGTTCGGCCGACGCTGAACCGCGGTCAGCCGCCGCCCTTGCGCAGCTCGGCGATGCGCGCGCGGTAGCGGTCCTCCAGGCAGGCGGCGGGGTCGTTCTCCAGGCGGCAGCCGCTCCGAAGCTCCCGCCAGCGCGTCTGCGCGGCGGCCAGGGGCGGGCGGGCGGAGGGTGCGAGGGCCTGCGCGCGGGCGGTGTAGGCGCGCGCCAACGCCGGACGCAGCCGCTGCAGCTCGGGGTCGCCGCAGGCGGCGCGGGCGATCCAGCCGCGCAGGCGGCGGCAGGCGGCGGCGGGCTCGG
>CAXTCO010000136.1:0-6244 GCA_964242255.1 uncultured Caulobacteraceae bacterium
GCGCGGCGGCGTTCCGCGCCCGCGTCGCCTTCCTGCGCGGCCTCGACGGCGACGGCGGCGGCGACGGGGGCGGCGGCGAGGGGGGGTGGCCCGACCTGTCCGACGCCGCCCTGCTCGCCGATCTCGACGCCTGGCTCCCGCCGCTGCTGGAGGGCCTGACGCGGCTGGAGGCGCTCCGCCCCGACGCCCTGGACGCCGCCCTGCGCGACCGCCTGCCCTGGACGCTCGCGCGCCGGCTGGAGACCGAGGCCCCGCCGCGCCTGGAGACGCCCGCCGGAACGGGCGCGGCCATCGACTACGCGGCGGAAGGGGGTCCCCGGGCGGAGGTGCGCGTGCAGGAGCTGTTCGGCCTGCGCGACCACCCGACCGTGGCGCGGGGCCGCACGCGGCTCACCCTGGCCCTGCTGTCGCCGGCGCGGCGGCCGGTGCAGGTGACGCGCGACCTGCCGGGCTTCTGGGCCGGCTCCTGGCGCGAGGTCCGCACGGAGATGAAGGGCCGCTACCCCCGCCACCCCTGGCCCGAGGACCCGGCCTCCGCCGCCCCCACCACCCGCGCCAAGCCGCGCGGGACCTGACCGCCGCGCGGGACCTTGGCTCAGGCCGCGCCCTGCGCGATGGTGCCGGCTGCGAGGGGGAGGCGGCGATGACGGCGGCGGGCTTGGCGGCGGCGTTGGCGCTCCTGGCGCCCGGCGGGGCGGCGGCTGATCCGGCGGCGCCCACGACCGACCTCAACCTCAGCTGCGAGGGCCGCGCCGAGGTGGCGACCCAGTCCACGGGCCTGAGTTTCCTGGCGCGCGGCGGCGTGACCACCCACACCTCCTACGGCAGCCGGCGCGAGGACGGGCGCGTGCTGTTCCGCATGGCCGACGGCGCCGCGCGCGTGCACCTGCCGCGCACCATGATCACCGCCGTGAACAGCGGCGGGGAGGACGGCTGGTGGCCCGTGGCCGACCTCAAGGTGACGGACGGGGCCATCACCGGCCGCCTGCACCTGAACCTCGTCAACCGCCCGGGCCTGCGCATCGACCGCGCCACGGGCGACATCGACCTCGGCGGCGCCTACCCCTTCCACGGCGACTGCGAGAAGGCGGCCTCCACGGAGCGCAAGTTCTAGCCGGCCCTCAACCCGCGGCGGCGTAGATCATGATCCCTGTCGCCACGGCCAGGTTGAGGCTGTCCGCCCGGCCGCGCATGGGGATCTTCACCGCCGTGTCGCAGGCCGCCGCCAGCTCCGGCGACAGGCCCTGCGCCTCGTTGCCCATGAGCAGCAGGGTGGGGCGGCGGTAGTCGGCGCTCCGGTGGTCGTGCGTGGCGGTGAGCAGGGTGGCGACCACCGCGCCCGGCCAGCCGCGCCGCCAGTCGAGGAACTCCGCCTGCGTCGCGCGGAACAGGGGGACGGCGAAGACGGAGCCCATGGTGGCGCGCACCGCCTCCACGCTCCACGGGTCGCAGGTGTCGCCCACCAGGATCACGCCGCCGCATCCCGCGGCGTCCGCCGTGCGGACGATCGTGCCGAGGTTGCCGGGGTCGCGCACCGCGGCCAGGGCCACCCACACGGCGGCGCGCGACGGGTCGAGCTGCGCCAGGGGCGTCCAGCGCTGCGCCCAGGTGGAGACCACCGTCTGCGGGTTCTCCTTGCGGCTGACCTTGGCCAGGATGTCGCGCGTGACGAGCAGCGCCTCGCCGCCGTGCGCCCGCGCGTGGGCGAGCAGGCGCTGAAGCAGGGGGTGCTCCGCCGTCTCGGCCGAGAACATCACGGTGCGCGGGGCGAAGCCGAGCTCCATGGCCTCCACGGCGAACTTCAGCCCCTCCGCGAGGAACAGCCCGCTCTCCTCGCGGCCTTTGCGCATGTGCAGGGCGCGGGCCGCCTTGACGCGCTCGTTCTGCAGGCTGGTGACGAGCGTCGTCACAGGCCGCGGCTCCACCGCGCGAAGAAGGAGAGCCCCACCCCCCGGCCGCCTTCCCCCTCCTCGACCAGGGCCAGCTCGCCCCAGTCGATGCGCCCGCCCGCCGGCGCGTGCGCGTCGACCCCGTGGGCGAGGCTCAGGCCGGAGACGCGCTCGGCGTAGGCGTTGAGCAGCAGGAAGCCGGCGCGCTCCGACAGCAGCCCGGCGCACAGGCGCAGCAGCTCCGGCAGGTCGTCGTAGAGCCGCCACACCTCGCCGCCGGGGCCGCGGCCGTACTTGGGCGGGTCGAGCACGATCCCCTCGTAGCGCACGCCGCGGCGCGTCTCGCGCTCCACCCAGCGGCGGGCGTCCTCCGTCAGCCAGCGCACCGGCCGGTCGGCGAGGCCGCTGGCGGCGGCGTTCTCCCTGGCCCAGGCGACGGACTTCTTGGACGCGTCCACGTGCGTGACGGACGCGCCGGCCGCCGCCAGGGCGAGGCTCGCCGCCCCCGTGTAGCCGAACAGGTTGAGCACCCGCGGCGGCTCCCCGCCCGCCTCCGCCAGGGCGCGCGCCGCGCCGTCCAGCCACGCCCAGTTCGCCGCCTGCTCGGGGAAGAGCGCCAGGTGGCGGAAGTTGGTGAAGCGGGCCTCCAGCGTCAGGTCGCGCCAGCGCAGGGGGAAGCGCTCGGGCGGCGGGCGGGCGAAGCGCCAGCGGCCGGCGTCCTCGTCCTCGTGCTGGGCGGCGGGGTCGAACACGGCGTCCGCCGCCGCCCAGCGCTCCGGCGGCAGGCGGCGCGGCCAGATCGCCTGCGGCTCCGGCCGCACCACGCGGAACGGGCCGTAGCGCTCCAGCTTGACCCCGTCGCCGCTGTCCACGAGCGCGTGGTCGGCCCAGGCGGTGGTCGCGAGCACGGTCGGCTGGGCGGCGAGGCGGGTCACGGCGGCGTCTATAGACCTCCCCCGTCCGCGGGGGAGAGGGCGCGCCGACGCGTCGGCTTCGCGGGGCAGGCCGGCGCTCGTCGACGCTTGTGTCGCAGATCGGCCCTCCCTAAGACCGCCCTGCCTGTTTCTTCAGACGGTGTCGAGGGCGCCGAGGATTGGTGAAGAATGGAAACGCCTGGGCCGACACGTACGACCTCGCGCATAGAAACGCTTGACGTCATCCGCGGGATCGCGGTCTGCGGCATCCTCCTGTTCAACATGCCTTTGATGGGGTTCATCAAGCCCAACGGAGAGCCTCCCTTCCCCGCCGGGTGGGACCTGAATTGGGGACTCTGGGGTCTGTTGCAGGTGACGATGGAGGGCTCGATGAGGGGCCTCTTCACGATGCTGTTCGGCGCGGGCATGCTCCTGATGCTGCGCTTGGCGGAGGGCGAGCAGCCGCAGATGGCGCCCATCGACGTCTGGACCCGGCGGTGCCTCGGGCTCGCCGTCCTGGGGGTCGTCAACTTCGCCGTCCTGCTCTGGCCGGGCGAGATCCTCTGGCAATACGGCGTGGCGGGCTTGGTGCTGCTCGCCTTCCGCAAGGCCCGGCCGCGCCACCTGATCGTCACCTCCCTGACCTGCCTGGTCGCCATGACGGCGATCGACGGGTTCAGGGGCGCCCACCACGCGCGCGTGGTCCATGACGGAGCTTCCGCGCAGGCCGTGCAGGCCGCCCACAAGCCGCTCTCCGCCGAACAGGACAAGGCGATCAAGGTCGTCGCAGGTCTGCACGACTCGATGCATCCGGCCGCCCGGGCGGTGGCCGAGGAACGCGACGCCCGCACGCACTGGCCCTCCGTGGTGGGTTGGAGCTGGGATTGGTGGTCGAACTTCGACATGACCCAGGTCGGCTGGTTCTTCGTGCTTGAGGACATCTGCGGCATGCTCATGGGCATGGCGCTGTTCCGTATGGGCGTCCTGACGGGCCAAGCCTCGTCGAGGGTGTACGCCACCCTGATCGGCGTCGGCTACGTGGGCGGCTTCGCCCTGCGCGGCTTGGATCTTTGGACAGGGGCTCGCGTCGGCTTCGATCCCTCGGTGCTCGGCGGGCCGGGTTGGCTCGTGACCTTCAACTACGCCGGCCTGGAGGTCGCCCGCATCCTGGTCACCCTCGGCCATGTCGGCTTGATCACGCTGCTGTTCCGCCGCGGGCTCCTCGGCCGCGCGACGCCGCTGCGTGCGCTCGGGCGCATGGCGCTGACGACCTACATGGCGCAGTCGCTGATCACCTCCGTCCTGTTCTACGGTTTTGGGCTGCTGGGCCGGTTCAGCTACGCGGGGCTGATGGGGTTGTGCGTCTGCATCTGGATCGTCACGGGCGTCTTCTGCTGGGCTTGGCTGCGCCGCTTCGAGCAGGGGCCTGTCGAGGCTCTGCTGCGGGCGGTCGCCTACGACACCTTCCGACCGGGCCGGGCGCGCAGGCGGGCCGCAGCCGCCCTGGCGGCGACCCCGTCGATCTGAGCGGGGGCGTGTGACGCCTCCACCCGGCGCGGCGCTGGGGGCCCGCGCCGCACCGAGGCGAGGCGGCGGGCGGCGCACGCACCGATGTCCTGCGGCCGAGGGTCCACGCGCAAACGGGCGGATCGAGAAGGCGTCGGGTTGACCTCGCCTCCCGCTTAGCCTTCAACCCCGCGCCTCGCGCACATGCGCCCGACTTTCCTGAAGATCATGCACGCCTACCGCACCCACACCTGCGGCGCGCTCCGCGCCGTCGACGCCGGCCACGCCGTGAAGCTCTCCGGCTGGGTGCACCGCAAGCGCGACCACGGCGGGCTGATGTTCATCGACCTGCGCGACCACTACGGCCTGACGCAACTCGTGCTGCACCCGGACTCCGCCGGCTTCGCCGCCGCCGAGCACGTCCGCGCCGAGAGCGTGGTGCGGATCGAGGGCGAGGTGGTCGCCCGCTCCCCCGAGACGGTGAACGCCGACCTGGCCACCGGCGAGGTGGAGGTGCGCGTGCGCGCGCTGGACGTGCTGGGCGCCGCGCAGGAGCTGCCGGTGCCCGTGTTCGGCGAGCCCGACTACCCGGAGGACCTGCGGCTCAAGTACCGCTACCTCGACCTGCGCCGCGAGACGCTGCACGCCAACATCGTCCTGCGCTCCAAAGTGATCTCCAGCATCCGGGGCCGCATGGTGCAGGCGGGTTTCACCGAGTTCCAGACGCCCATCCTCACCGCCAGCTCGCCGGAGGGCGCGCGCGACTTCCTGGTGCCGAGCCGGATGCATCCCGGCGAGTTCTACGCGCTCCCCCAGGCGCCGCAGCAGTTCAAGCAGCTGCTCATGGTGTCGGGTTTCGACCGCTACTTCCAGATCGCCCCCTGCTTCCGCGACGAGGACGCCCGCGCCGACCGCTCGCCAGGCGAGTTCTACCAGCTCGACCTGGAGATGAGCTTCGTCACGCAGGAGGACGTGTTCCAGACGATCGAGCCTGTGATGCGCGGCGTGTTCGAAGAGTTCGCGGGCTCGCGCGAGGTCGTCGCCGGAGCCTTCCCGCGCATCCCCTTCCGCACCGCCATCCAGAAGTACGGCACCGACAAGCCCGACCTGCGCAACCCCATCGAGATGCAGGACGTCAGCGAGCACTTCCGCGGCGGCGGCTTCGGCGTGTTCGCCCGCATCGTCGATGCGGACCCCAAGACCCGCATCTGGGCGATCCCCGGCCCGGGCGCCGGCAGCCGCGCCTTCTGCGACCGCATGGACGGCTGGGCCAAGGGCGAGGGCCAGCCGGGCATGGCCTACATCTTCTGGCGCGAAGGCGAAGCGGAGGGCGCCGGCCCCGTCGCCAAGAACCTCGGCCCGGAGCGCACCGAGGCCATGCGCGCGCAGCTCGGCCTCAAGGCGGGCGACGCCGTGTTCTTCGCCGCGGGCGACCCGGCGAGCATGTACAAGTTCGCCGGCGCGGCGCGCACCAAAGTCGGGAGCGACCTCGGCCTGATCGCGGAGGGCGAGTTCCGCTTCTGCTGGATCGTCGACTTCCCCATGTTCGAGTGGAACGAGGACGAGCGCCGCGTCGACTTCAGCCACAACCCCTTCAGCATGCCGCAGGGCGAGATGGAGGCGTTGGAGACGAGGGACCCGCTCGACATCCTCGCCTACCAGTACGACATCGTCTGCAACGGCGTGGAGCTGTCGTCGGGCGCCATCCGCAACCACCGGCCCGACATCATGCTCAAGGCGTTCGCCATCGCCGGCTACGGCCCGGAGGTGGTGGAGGACAAGTTCGGCGGCATGCTGAACGCCTTCCGCTACGGCGCGCCGCCGCACGGGGGCATCGCGCCGGGCATCGACCGCATCGTCATGCTGCTGGCCGGCACCAGCAACATCCGCGAGGTGATCGCCTTCCCGCTGAACCAGCAGGCGCGCGACCTCCTG
>CAXTCO010000137.1:0-6228 GCA_964242255.1 uncultured Caulobacteraceae bacterium
TCGCCGCCCGGATCGCCCCCGGGATCGCCCGCCGCGCCGCCGGCCGGCCCTGCGGGGCCGGCCGTCATCGTTCCCCCGCCGCCGCCAGGAGCCCGCCCGTGACCCGACGCATCGCCTTCATCGGCCTGGGCGCCATGGGGAGCGGCATGGCCGCCAACCAGGCGAAGGCCGGGCGCGAGGTCGCCGCCTTCGACCTCTCCGCCGACGCCCTCGACAGGGCCGAGGCGGCCGGTTGCCGCCGCGCCTCGTCCGCCGCCGAGGCGCTGGAAGGCGCCGAGGCGGTGATCACCATGCTGCCGGCCGGCCCCCACGTGCGCCGCTTCTACGCGGAGGAGGCGCTGGCCCACGCCCCCGCCGACGCGCTCTTGGTCGACTGCTCCACCATCGACGTGGCCAGCGCCCGCGCGGTGGGCGACGAGATGCGCGCCGCCGGCCGCGAGTTCGCCGACGCCCCCGTGAGCGGCGGCGTGGCCGCGGCCGAGGCGGGGGCGCTCGCCTTCATGGTGGGCTGCGCGCCCGACCTGCTGGCGCGCGTGGAGGAGGTGCTGAAGCCCATGGCCAAGGCCGTGATCCACGCCGGCGAGCCCGGCGCGGGTCAGGCGGCCAAGATCTGCAACAACATGGTGCTGGGCGTCAGCATGCTGGCGGTGTGCGAGGGCTTCGCCTTGGCCGAGAAGCTGGGGCTGGACGCGCAGAAGTTCTTCGACATCGCGTCGGTGTCCTCCGGCCAGTGCTGGTCGCTGACCAGCTACGCTCCCTGGAAGGGCGTCGGCCCGCAGACGGCGGCCGACCGCGGTTTCGAGGGCGGCTTCCTCACCCGCCTGATGCTCAAGGACCTGAAGCTCGCGCAGGAGGCGGCCGCCGCCGTGGGCGCGAGCACGCCCATGGGCGCCCAGGCGGAGGCGCTCTACGCGCTGATGGCCAACCTGGGGCTCGGCGGGAAGGACTTCTCCGTCGCCGTGGAGATGCTGCGCGGCCGCCTGCCTGCGTCACCCGCAGCTTGACCGCGGCGTCACGTGCGAGGGATTCTCATGTTCCGCCTGTGACATGGACGCGCCCGCTTCGCGGTGTATCTAACCGCGCCATGGGTCCCGATCACCGATCCGCGTTCCAGTCCGCCGTCGACCGCGTCAAGGCGGAGGGCCGCTACCGCGTGTTCGCCGACCTGAAGCGCACCTGCGGCGCCTTCCCGCGCGCGGTGTTCACCGGCGACGACGGCGCCCAGCGCGACATCGTGGTGTGGTGCTCCAACGACTACCTCGGCCAGGGGCAGAACCCGGTCGTCACCCGGGCCATGACCGACGCCATCGCCCAGGCGGGCTCCGGCAGCGGCGGCACGCGCAACATCAGCGGCACCACCCACTGGCACGTGGAGCTGGAGCGCGAGCTGGCCGACCTGCACGCCAAGGAGAGCGCGCTGCTGTTCACCAGCGGCTACGTGGCCAACGAGGCGGCGCTCTCCACGCTCTACAAGATCCTGCCCGGCCTGATCGTGTTCTCGGACGAGTTGAACCACGCCAGCATGATCGCCGGCATCCGCCACGGGTCGCAGGATGGGGGCGGCGCGCGCCGCGTGTTCCGCCACAACGACCTCGCCGACCTGGAGTCGCTGCTGGCCGCAGCGCCCGCGGACGCGCCCAAGCTGATCGCCTTCGAGAGCGTCTACTCCATGGACGGCGACATCGCCGACCTGCGCGGCGTGGTGGAGCTGGCCAAGCGCTACGGCGCGCTGACCTACCTGGACGAGGTGCACGCCGTGGGCCTCTACGGCGCGCGGGGCGCGGGCGTGGCCGAGCGCGACGGCGTGATGGCCGGGATCGACATCGTCGAGGGCACCCTCGGCAAGGCCTTCGGCGTGATGGGCGGCTACATCGCCGCCGACGCGGTGGTCTGCGACGCCATCCGCTCCTACGCCTCGGGCTTCATCTTCACGACCTCGCTGCCGCCGGCGCTGGCCGCCGGGGCGGCCGCCTCGATCAGGTGGCTGAAGGAACACGGCGAGATGCGGGTGCGCCACCAAGAGCGCGCCGCCGCCCTGAAGCGCCGCTTCCGCGAGGCCGGCCTGCCGGTGATGCCCTCCACCAGCCACATCGTGCCCGTCCTGGTGGGTGATCCCGTCCACACCAAGATGGTCTCGGACATGCTGCTGGACGACCACGGGATCTACGTGCAGCCGATCAACTACCCCACCGTGCCCCGCGGCACCGAGCGCCTGCGTTTCACCCCGACGCCGTTCCACACGGACGCCATGATGGACGACCTTGTGGGCGCGCTCGACCGCCTGTTCAGCCGCTGCAACGTGGCGCGGCTCGGCGGGATGGCGGCCTGATCCGCATGGAGCTCGCCGAGATCGTGCGGCTTGCGGAGCATACCCTTCGAGGCGCCTTCGGCGAGCATCGTGTGGGCGGGGTGCCGGTGCAGCTCAAGCGCGACGAGGAGGGCGAGCCGTTCCTCGACGTGACGGTGAGGTCGGTTGACGCCCGCCTGCCGTCCGCCCGCGAGTCGATCGACGTCGCCCGGGATCTGCGCCACCGGCTCATAGCCCGGGGCGAAACCCGCTTTCCGAACGTCGTCTTCGTCAGCGCCGCACGAGCCGCTTGAAGCGCGAGCTGGTCGACACGGCGCGCAAGCTGCTCGGCGACGGCGCGACCACCCGGGCCGACCTCCGCCGCGCCATCAGCACCGCCTACTACGCCGCCTTCCACGCGCTGGCGGAGCTTTGCGCGGACGAGATCGTCGGCCGCCTGCCCGAGCGCCGCGCGCTCGCCGAGTGGACCGTGTATACCGCGCCTTGAACCACGGTCTCAGCCACGCCGCCCTGGCGGAGCTCTTGACCACGCCCGCTTCCCTGGACGTGCGTCTGGAGGACTTCGGGGCCACGCTGGAGAAGATGCGCAAGCTCAGGCTTGCAGCCGACTACGACCCAGCCCGCTCGAGCTCGCGTCCGGGGACGTCGCGTTGCTGGTCGACGAGGTGAGCGCCGCGATCGACGCCCTGGCGCAGGCGGACGGCGCCCAGCGCCGCGCGCTCGCCTACGCGTGCGTGCTCGCCAAGCGAGGCTGACAGGCCCGCCGGACCTTCGACGTTGCGCGGCTCCCGAACCGGCGTAAACACCCGAGCACTCCCGCGAGGCCGCCCATGAACGCCCCCGTCCGCACGTCCGACCACCTGATGATGCAGGGCGGCGGGCGCTTCTTCGGCGCCAACCTCGTCGCGTCCGACCCGGAGCTCGCACGGGCGCTGGAGGGCGAGCTGAAGCGCCAGCAGGACAACATCGAGCTGATCGCCAGCGAGAACATCGTCAGCCGCGCCGTGCTGGAGGCGCAAGGCTCCGTGCTCACCAACAAGTACGCCGAGGGCTACCCCGGCCGCCGCTACTACGGCGGCTGCGAGTTCGCCGACGTGGCGGAGGACCTCGCGCGCGAGCGGGCCAAGGCGTTGTTCGGTGCGGCCTTCGCCAACGTGCAGCCGCACTCCGGCGCGCAGGCCAACCAGGCGGTGTTCCTCGCTCTGCTGCAGCCCGGAGACGTGTTCATGGGCATGGACCTGGCGGCCGGCGGCCACCTCACCCACGGCTCGCCGGCCAACCAGTCGGGCAAGTGGTTCCGCCCCGTCGCCTACACCGTGCGCGAGAGCGATCACCTGATCGACTACGACGAGGTGGCCGCCATCGCCCGGCGCGAGCGGCCCAAGCTGATCGTCGCCGGCGGCAGCGCCTACTCGCGCCCCATCGACTTCGCCCGCTTCCGCGCCATCGCCGACGAGGTGGGGGCGTGGCTGATGGTGGACATGGCCCACTACGCCGGCCTGATCGCCGCGGGCGTCTACCCCAGCCCCGTGCCGCACGCCCACGTCTGCACCACCACGACGCACAAGACCCTGCGCGGCCCCCGCGGCGGCATGATCCTCATCAACGACGAGAAGCTGGCCAAGAAGATCGACAGCGCCGTCTTCCCCGGCCTGCAGGGCGGCCCCCTGATGCACGTGATCGCCGCCAAGGCGGTGGCCTTTGGGGAAGCGCTGCAGCCCGAGTTCAAGGCCTACGCCCGGACGGTGGTGGACAGCGCCCGCGCCCTCGCCGCCACCCTGACGGAGCGCGGCGTGGGCATCGTCTCCGGCGGCACGGACTGCCACCTGATGCTGGTCGACCTCCGTCCCAAGGGCGTCACCGGCAAGGCGGCCGAGAAGAGCCTCGAGCACGCGTTGATGACCTGCAACAAGAACGGCGTGCCCTTCGACACCGCACCCTTCACCGTCACCAGCGGCGTGCGCCTGGGCACGCCCGCCGGCTGCACCCGCGGCTTCGGCCCCGCCGAGTTCCGTGAGGTGGGCGAGCTCATCGCCGACGTGGTGGACGGCCTCGCGGCGAACCCGGACGACAACGCGCAGGCCGAGGCCGCCGCCCGCGAGCGTGTCATGGCGCTGACGGCGCGGTTCCCCATCTACGGCTGATGCGCTGTCCCTTCTGCGGCCACGCCGAGAGCCAGGTCAAGGACAGCCGCCCCAGCGAGGACGGCGCCTCAATCCGGCGGCGGCGCTCGTGCCCCCAGTGCGCGGGCCGCTTCACCACCTTCGAGCGCGTGCAGCTGCGCGAGCTGATGATCGTCAAGAAGAGCGGCCGGCGCACGCCGTTCGACCGCGAGAAGCTGGAGCGCTCCATCTCCATCGCCACGCGCAAGCGCCCCGTCGAGCCGGAGCGCGTCGACCGCATGATCTCCGCCATCGTCCGCCAGCTGGAGAGCCGCGGGGAGACCGACGTGAAGAGCGAGGTGGTGGGCGAGCTGGTCATGGGCGCCCTGAAGAGCCTCGATGAGGTGGCCTACGTGCGCTACGCCAGCGTCTACCGCGACTTCCGCGAGACCGGCGACTTCGCCCGCTTCCTCGGCGAGGAAGGCCTCACCGAGGAGGAGAGCGCGTGAAAACGGCCGCCCAGAACGCCAGGGGGCCAAGCCGCGGCCGGCAGGACCGCTCGGTCGCCCGCCTCGCCGCCGTGCAGGCCCTCTACCAGATGGAGACCGGCGGCGCGGGCGTGGAGGCGGTGGTGCGCGAGTTCCGCGACCACCGCTTCGGCGGCGACATCGAGGGCGCGCCCATGGCGGAGGCCGACGAGGCCTACTTCGCCGAGATCGTGCGCGGCGTCGTGGGGCGCCAGGCCGAGATCGACCGCCTGGTCACCGCCCGCCTGGCGCAGGGCTGGAAGCTGCAGCGGCTGGACGCGACCACCCGCGCCCTGCTGCGCGCCGGCGCGTGGGAGCTGCTCGCCGCGCCCGACACCCCCACGGAGGTCGTCATCGACGAGTACGTCGAGCTCACCAAGGCCTTCCACGAGGCGGCGAGCGAAGCCGGCTTCGTCAACGGCGCGCTCGACGCGGTCGCGCGCGAGGTGCGGCCCTAGCCGGTCATGGCCGGGCTCGACGAGTTCGGCGAGATCGCGCGCCTGTTCGCCCCGTTGACGGGCGGCGCGCCCGAGGCGCTGGGCCTGATGGACGACGCCGCCGTGCTCCGGCCCCCGCCGGGCGAGGAGCTGGTGGTCACCGCCGACGCCCTGGTGGCCGGCGTGCACTTCCTGCCCGACACGCCGCCCGACCTCGTCGCCCGGCGGCTGCTGCGCACCAACCTGTCCGACCTCGCGGCCAAGGCGGCGCAGCCCTGGCTGTGGTGGCTCGTCGTCGCCTGGCCCGACGCCTACGGCCCCGCCGAGCGCGCCGCCTTCGCCGCCGGCCTCGCCGAGGACCAGGCGCGCTACGGCCTGCGCCTGGCGGGCGGCGACACGGTGCGCACGCCCGGCCCGCTGACCGTGTCCGCCACCCTGGTCGGCCGCGCGCCTGCGGGCGGGGCGGTGCGCCGCTCAGGCGCGCGGCCGGGCGACGTGCTGATGGTCTCGGGCGCGATCGGCGACGCCGGCCTGGGGCTGGACGTGCTCACGGGCGCCTACGCGCCATCGCCCGTGGACGCCGAGGCGCTGGTCGCCCGCCACCGCCTGCCCGAGCCGCGCCTGCGCCTGGGCCTGGCCCTGCGCGCCCACGCCTCGGCGGCCGCCGACGTGTCCGACGGCCTGCTCGCCGACGCCGGGCGCATCGCGGCCGCCAGCGGCGCGGCGGTCGAGGTGGAGCTCGACCGCATCCCCCTGTCGGAGGCGGCGCGGCGCTGGCTCGCCGCCAGGCCCTCCGCCGACGAGGCGCTCGCCCGCCTCGCCGCAGCGGGCGACGACTACGAGGTGGCCTGCAC
>CAXTCO010000138.1:0-6195 GCA_964242255.1 uncultured Caulobacteraceae bacterium
CTCTACCCCAAGGCCACCGCCGTCTGGCTCGTGGACAACACCTCGCTCACCTTCCTGCAGATCGGCGACTTCTGCGGCCTGCACCACCTTGAGGTGAACGGCATCGCCGACGGCGAGGTGGCGCGCGACATCCGCGGCGCGGACCCCATCGCCAACGGCCAGCTGACGCGCGAGGAGCTGGACCGCGCCGGCGCCGACCCCGACTACCGCATGAAGGCGGAGGTGAGCCGCCACGCCGAGCTGCTGAAGCCGGTGAAGAAGGCGCCGAAATACACCCCCGTCTCCCGCCGGCAGGACCGGCCGGACGCCATCGCGTGGTTCGTCAAGAACCACCCGGAGGTGACGGACGCGCAGATCGGCAAGCTCCTCGGCACGACCAAGTCGACCATCGACGCCATCCGCAACCGCCAGCACTGGAATTCGGCCAACATCAGGCCGACCGATCCTGTGACGCTGGGCCTCACCACCCAGACCGAGCTCGACGCCCTGGTTCGCACCGCGGCCGAGAAGAAGGCCAAGGACGACGCCAAGCGCGGCGGAGTCGAGATCGACGGCGCGACCCTGGCCGCCGCCGGCGACGCCGCGGTGCTGGAGCCCGCGCCCCAGGACGAGGCCTACTGAGGCCGGCCGTGCCCGACCGCACGCCCCCCGCCTCCTCCCCGCCGTCCGGCGCAGCCCACGGCGAGGCGTTGAGCGCAGCCGCCCGGCGCGCGCTGGCCGAGGCCGCCGCGCGCCGCGCCGCGGAGCCTGCGCGCGACCCTCACGAGCAGGGCGGCCCCGCCGGCCCCGAGCCCACGCGCTTCGGCGACTGGGAGCGCAAGGGGATCGCCGTCGACTTCTGACGCCTGGCCGCGCGACGGCGGCCGTCCAGGCGCGGGACGGCGCAGGGCCGGCGCACCGTCCTGATCTAGCACTCCCGGCTCGCCTTCCGGGCCGTGTGCGGGCGCGAACCGTTCGCCCGCAAGGGGAAACGGCTTCTCCGCTCCCCTGACGGGCGAGCGGCGCCCTTCTTGATCGTCTCCCGAGCGAAGGGCGGTCCCGCCGTCCGGACCGTTCCATTTCGGGAGACCTCCGATGATCTCGCTCCGCATCCAGACCCTGGCGGCCGCGGCGGCCGGGGCCATGTCGCTCCTCGCCGGCGCCGCCCAAGCGCACGGCCCCTGCGCCGACGCCTACGCCTGCTCCGGCGCCTACCGTCCCGCCTCGCCGGGCTACGCCTTCGCCCCCCCCGGCGCGGCCTACGCCGGCGGCTACGCCCAGGAAGCCTACGCCCAGGGCGGCGGCTACCCGCCGCAGGCGTACGCCCAGCCGGGCTATGCTGCGGGCTCCGGCTACGCGGCGCAAGCGGGCTACGCGGCGGGCGGCTACGCGGCCGCCGCCCCCGGGTGCGCCACCGTGTGCGTGCCGGCCTACCAGGTGGTGCAGGTGGCGGCGCCCGCGGAGACCGTGTCGCTGAACGGCGACGTGGCGACCGGCGGCGTGGGCGTCACCGAGGTGGGCGGCGGCGGAGGCGGCGGCGGCATGAACGGAGACTTCGCCGTGTCGTCGAGCTTCGGCGACGTGTCGGCCTTCACCAGCTCCCACGCCCAGGCGCAGGCCGACGCGGTGAGCTACGCCCGCGCCAACAGCCTGGCGTGGTCGACGGCGCAGGCCAACGCGTACGCCTACAGCCAAGCCTACGCCAACGCGGCGGCCAATGCGAACAGCGCCACGACGGTGAACGTCAACGTGAACAACAGCGCGACCGCCAACGCCTGGGCCAACGCGCACAACTCGAATTACAACAACAACTCCAATTACAATTACAACCAGAACAAAAACTATAATCACAACTCCAATTGGAACCAGAACAACAACTGGAACCAGAACGGCGGCCACGGCTCCGGCTGGGGCAAGGGCGGGAACGGCGGCGACTGCAACTGCCAACCGAAGCCGCAGCCGGTCTCCTGCACCACCTGCGGCGGCGCGGGCTGGAGCGGCGGCGTGGGCGGCGGCGGCCATGGCGGCGGCTGGGGCCACGGCGGCGGCTGGGGCCAGGCGCCCGCGCCCCGCGGCGGCGGCTCGAGCGGCTGCGGCACCTGCACCGTCGGCAAGCGCCGCTGACGCCGGGACGTCCGAGACGCGGGAAGGGGCGGAGCGATCCGCCCCTTTTCCGCGCGCGCGCCGTCAGGCCGCCGCCATCTCTTCCGCAATCGCGCGGGCGGCGGCGCGGGGGTCGGCCGCCGCGGTGATCGGGCGGCCGACCACCAGGTGCGAGGCGCCGTCGGCCAGGGCCTCGGCCGGGGCCGCGGCGCGGGCCTGGTCGTCCAGCGCCGCGCCCGCCGGGCGCACGCCCGGGGTCACGACCAGGAAGTCCGGTCCGCCGATCCGGCGGGCCAGCGCCGCCTCCTGCGGGCTGGCCACCACCCCGTCCAGGCCGCAGTCGACCGCCTGGCGGATGCGGCGCTCCACCAGCGCCTCCACCCCCAGGCCGTAGCCCATCTCGCCCAGGTCCTGGCCGGAGAGGCTGGTCAGCACGGTGACGCCCACGATCTTCCCGCCGCCGCCGCCGGCGGCCCGGCGCCCGCGCACGGCGGCGCGCATCACCTGCGGCTCGGCGTGGACGGTGAGAAGGTCGCACGCGCCCGCGCCGATCACCGCGGCGGCCGCCTTCTCCACCGTCGCGCCGATGTCGTGCAGCTTCCAGTCGAGGAACACGCGGCGGCCGCGCTTGTGCAGGTCGGCGGCCATGGCCATGCCGCCCGTGGCCAGGAGCTGCAGCCCGATCTTGTAGAACGAAACGGCGTCGCCCAGCGCCTCCACCATGGCCTCGGCCTCGGCGCGCGTGGGAAGGTCCAGGGCGCAGATCAGGCGGGGGTCGGCGGGCATGGGGGCGCTCCTCGGCTTGCCCGGCGGGGGCGGCGCACCCTAAGCGGTCAAGGGCGCAGGAGGGAGGGCGGACGCGGTGACCAGCTTGAGCTTCGCGGTCAACGTCTTCATCGCCTTGTTCGCGCTGATCGACCCGATCGGCTGCGCGCCCATCTTCGCCGCCTCGACGCAGCACGTGAAGCCGGCCTCCCGCTGGCGGGTGGCGGGCTACGTGGCGCTGTTCGCCCTGGCGTTCCTGGCGTTCTTCTTCTTCACCGGGCTCGGCCTGCTCAAGTTCTTCGGCATCTCGCTCCCCGCCTTCCGCATCGCGGGCGGCGTCATGCTGCTGCTCACCGGCCTGCACATGGCGCGGGAGGACTTCAGCCCCGCCGCCGCCGAGGCGGTGGTGGAGGGCGAAATCACCGACCCGGCCGCCTACGCCCGCCGCGAGTTCGAGAAGCTGATCGTGCCCTTCGGCATGCCGCTGCTCATCGGGCCGGGCGCCATCTCGGCGGTGGTGATCTTCGCCGGACAGGCGACGGAGCTGGGCTGGGCGGGCCGCGGGGCGGGCCTCGCCGCCATCGCCGTGCTGTCGCTGACGATCTTCGTCTCCTTCGTGCTGTCCGGCCTGATCAGCCGCGCGCTGGGCAAGGTGGGCACCGTGATCGTGGTGCGCGTGCTGGGCCTGATCCTGACGGCGCTGGCCGTGCAGTTCATCATCGTGGGCGTGTCGGAGGCGACGGCCGGCTTCGTGAAGCGCTCGGTGGCCAACCCCTACCCGCAGAGGCCGGCGGCCGCGGCGCCGCACGCCCCCCGCGACGCCCGTTGACCCCCGCCGCGCCCTCCCCTAGAGACACCGCCTCGCGCGATCCGAGCGTTACAAGCGGGTCGGGCCCAGGTGGCGGAATTGGTAGACGCGCTGGCTTCAGGTGCCAGTGGCTTAACGGCCGTGAAGGTTCGAGTCCTTTCCTGGGCACCACCGCTCTCTTCGGAGGGCGCTGGTGCGAAAGCCGCTTAGGGTGCGGCGCTCCCTTCCCGGACGGCCGCGCGGCATGATAATCCACATCCACGACGGCGACCTTCCGGACGGGCTGGACCTCGGCCCGACGGTCGCCGTCGACTCGGAGACCATGGGCCTGCGCCTGGGCCGCGACCGCCTGTGCGTGGTGCAGCTGTCCGGCGGCGGCGAGGACGCGCACCTCGTGCGCTTCGCGGCCGGAGCCGGCTACGACGCGCCCAACCTCAAGCGGCTGCTCACGGACCGCGGCGTGCTGAAGCTGTTCCACTTCGGCCGGTTCGACATCGCCATGTTCGCCCTGAACCTCGGCGTGACCACCGCCCCCGTCTATTGCACCAAGATCGCCAGCAAGCTCGCGCGCACCTACACCGACCGCCACGGCCTGAAGGACGTGACCAAGGAGCTCCTCGGCGTGGACGTCTCCAAGGCGCAGCAGTCCAGCGACTGGGGCGCCGACGCCCTCACCCCCGAGCAGCAGGCCTACGCCGCCAGCGACGTGGCCAACCTCCACGCCATCCGCGACAGGCTTGACGCCATGCTCGCACGCGAGGGCCGCACCGCCCTGGCGCAGGCCTGCTTCGACTTCCTGCCCGCCCGGGCGCTCCTCGACGTCGCGGGCTGGGAGGACGTCGACATCTTCGCCCACTCCTGAGCGTGGCCGCCGCGCCCGCCGATTCCGCGCGCCAAGACGCACTTCAGGACGCGCAGGCGCCCCCTGCCGACCCGCGGCTGCGGCGCTGGCGCGACCGCTCGCGGCGGGTGCGTCGGCTGCGCGTGGCGGTGCCGGCCGCCATCGGCGCCCTGGTGACGGGCACGGTCGCCTGGGTCGGGATCAGCTCGCTCCTCGCCGACCTGCGCGCCTCCGGCGCGGCGGAGGGCGGGCTGCACATGACCAACCCGCGCTTCTTCGGCCGCCAGGAGAGCGGGCGCGCCTTCTCCCTGAAGGCGGCGGAGGCGGTGCGCGACGCCCGCGACCTCGACCACGTGGCCCTCACCCAGCCCAGCGTGACGCTGGACCACGGCAGCGAGGCCCCCGTCACCGCCCACTCGCCCACCGGCCTCTACCGGGAGAGCGCGCGCAAGCTGCTGCTGACCGGCGGCGTGGCGCTGGACGACGGCAAGGGCACGCGCCTCTACAGCCCCTCCGCCGAGGTGGACACGCGCACCGGCGACGTGGACGGGCGGGGCAAGGTGTGGGGCGAGGGGCCTCTTGGCCAAATGCAGGGTGCGGCCTATCTCGTCCGTCAGAGGGGGGCGGCCGTGACCTTCTACGGCGGCACCCACGCGCACATCCTCAACGGCTCGGAGAAGCCCAGGCCATGACCGCCCCCCGCCGCGCGCAAGCGCCCGCCCGCGGCCGCGCCGTCGGGCTCGCGGCCCTGGCGGCGCTGGCCGCCGCGGGCGTGGCCTTTGCGCAGACGACCGCCACCAGCTCCACGGCCGGCGGCGTCAAATTCGGCCAGCCGGGCCAACCCATCGACATCTCCGCCCAGCAGACGCAGGTGTTCCAGCAGGAGCAGCGCGTCGTCTACATCGGCGAGGTGGAGGCCATCCAGGGCGCCACGCGCCTGCGCACGCCGCAACTGACGCTCTGGTACAACAACAACAACGCCGTGAAGACGCCCGGCGCGCCGCAGCCGCCGCGCAACAGCGCCAACCCCTCGGGAGCCATCAACCGCATGGAGGCGACGGGCCCGGTCTACTACGTGACCGCCACCCAGAGCGCCAAGGGCGACCACGGCAGCTACACCGCGGCGGACAACACGATCATCCTGACCGGCAACGTGATCCTGACGCAGGACAAGAACGTCTCCACCGGCGACAAGCTGGTGATCCACCAGGACACCAACACCGCCGACCTCACCACCGACAAGGCCGGCGGCCGCGTCCGCGGCGTGTTCTACAACGACAAGAAGGACCCGGCCGCCGCCGGCCAGCCCGCGGCGGCGCCCGCGCCCGCGGCGAAGGCGCGCTGAGCCCTCGCCCGTGCCGGACGACCGCCCGCTCCTGACACCGGCCGTGGCGGCCGGCCTCTCCGCCGACGGCCTCGCCGTCGACAAGATCGGCAAGTCGTTCCGCGGCCGCCCGGTGGTGAAGAGCGTCAGCCTGACGCTGCGCCGCGGCGAGGTGGCGGGCCTGCTCGGCCCCAACGGGGCGGGCAAGACCACCTGCTTCTACATGATCACCGGCCTGATCCCCGCCGACTACGGCGCCATCCGCCTGGACGGGGAGGACGTCACCGCGCTTCCCATGTACCAGCGCGCGCGCCTGGGCCTGGGCTACCTGCCGCAGGAGACCTCCATCTTCCGCGGCATGACGGTGGAGGAGAA
>CAXTCO010000139.1:0-6188 GCA_964242255.1 uncultured Caulobacteraceae bacterium
ATCCCCGGCGGCTCCTCCGTGCCGCTGGTGCCGGCCGAGCAGATCGCCGACGCGCCCATGGACTTCGACTCGCTGCGCGCCCTGAAATCGGGCCTGGGCACCGCGGCCGTGATCGTCATGGACCGCTCGACCGACATCGTGCGGGCGATCGCGCGCATCAGCTACTTCTACAAGCACGAGAGCTGCGGGCAGTGCACGCCCTGCCGTGAGGGCACGGGCTGGATGTGGCGCGTGATGAACCGCATGGTCGAGGGCCGCGCCCAGAAGCGCGAGATCGACGCGCTGCTGGCCGTCAGCCAGCAGATCGAGAACCACACGATCTGCGCGCTGGGCGACGCCGCGGCCTGGCCCGTGCAGGGGCTCATCCGGCACTTCCGGCCCGAGATCGAGCGCCGCATCGACACCTACATGGCCAACCCCCATCCCGAACCCATCGAACTGGCGGCCGAGTAGGCCGGGCATCCCATGACCAAGATCATCGTCGACGGGCAGGAGCTTGAGGTTCCTGCCGACTTCACCCTCCTGCAGGCCTGCGAGCAGGCGGGGTCGGAGATCCCGCGCTTCTGCTTCCACGAGCGGCTCTCGATCGCGGGCAACTGCCGCATGTGCCTGGTGGAGCTGAAGGGCAGCCCCAAGCCGGTGGCGTCCTGCGCCTGGGGCGTGCGCGACTGCCGCCCGGGCCCCAACGGCGAGCCGCCGCAGGTTCTGACCAAGTCGCCGCTGGTCAAGGCCGCGCGGCAGGGCGTCATGGAGTTCCTGCTCGTCAACCACCCGCTCGACTGCCCGATCTGCGACCAGGGCGGCGAGTGCGACCTCCAGGACCAGGCCATGGCCTTCGGGGTGTCGGGCTCGCGCTTCCACGAGAACAAGCGCGCCGTCGAGGACAAGTACATCGGCCCGCTGGTGCGGACCTCCATGAACCGCTGCATCCACTGCACGCGCTGCGTCCGCTTCACGGCGGAGGTGGCGGGCACGGGCGACATGGGCGCCATCGGCCGCGGCGAGGACATGGAGATCACGAGCTACCTGGAAACGGCGCTCGACTCCGAGATGCAGTCCTGCATCGCGGACCTCTGCCCGGTGGGTGCGCTGCTGCCCAAGCCCTACCCGTTCAAGGCGCGGCCCTGGGAGATGACCAAGACCAACACGATCGACGCCATGGACGCGCTCGGCTCCAACATCCGCGTCGACACCCGCGGCCGCGAGGTGCTGCGCATCCTGCCGCGCGCCAACGACGCCGTGAACGAGGAATGGATCTCGGACAAGACGCGCCACGTGGCGGACGGCCTGAAGTCGCAGCGGCTCGACCGCCCCTACCTGCGCAAGGACGGCAAGCTCACGCCCTCCACCTGGGGCGAGGCCTTCGCGGCGGTCGCGGCCAGGGTGACGGGGGCCGACCCGGCGCGGATCGGCGCCATCGCGGGCGACCTCGCCCCCGTCGACGACCTGTTCGCGCTCAAGCTCCTGATGGAGAAGCTTGGCTCCCGGAACATCGACTGTCGGCAGGACGGCACCAAGCTGCACCCGCGCTTCGGCCGCGCCTCCTACCTGTTCAACGCCACCGTGGCGGGGATCGAACGGGCGACCTCGCTGCTGATCGTGGGCTCCAACCCGCGCCGCGAGAGCCCGGTGCTCAACGCGCGCATCCGCAAGCGCTGGCTCAAGGGTAATTTTCCGGTCGAGGTGATCGGCGAGCACGCCGACCTGACCTACCCCTACAAGTACCTCGGCGCCGGCCCCGAGACCCTGGCCGAGGTCGCCAATAACGCCGTCACCCTGGGCGAGTTCCCCATGGTGATCGTGGGGCAGGGGGCGTTGACGCGCCAGGACGGCGCCGCCGTGCTCGCGCTCGCGGCCAAGGCCGCCCAGGGCTTCGGCTGCGTCAAGGAAGGCTGGAACGGCTTCTCGGTGCTGCACACGGCGGCGTCGCGCGTGGGCGGGCTCGACCTCGGCTTTGTGCCGGAGGAGGGCGGGCTCGACGCGGTGAGTATGCTGCGCGACGGCGCACTCGACGTGCTGTTCCTGCTCGGCGCCGACGAGGTCGAGGTGCCGCCCGGCGCCTTCGTGGTCTACCAGGGTACGCACGGCGACCGCGGCGCCCACCGCGCCGACGTGATCCTGCCGGGCGCCGCCTACACGGAGAAGACCGCCCGCTACGTCAACACCGAGGGCCGCGTGCAGCGCGCCGACCGGGCGAGCTTCCCGCCCGGCGACGCGCGCGAGGACTGGGCCATCCTGCGCGCGCTGTCCGACGTGCTGGGCGCGAAGCTCCCCTTCGACTCGCACCGCGCGCTGGAGGCCATGCTGGTCGAGGCCCACCCGGTGTTCGACGCGCTCGACGTGGTGATCAAGCCCGAGGCCGAGCTCAGCGCGCTGGCGGCGCTGAGCGGCCCCGTGGACCGGGCCGGCTTCGCGCCGGCCGTGGCCGACTTCTACCTCACCAACCCGATCTGCCGCGCGTCCGCGGTCATGGCCGAGTGCTCGGCCCTGGCGCAGCGCCGCGCGCAGCAGCGCGCCGCCGAGTAGGACGACACCATGACCGACGGCTGGCTCCTGCCGCTGATCCTCAAGGTCATCGAGAGCCTCGTGCTCATCGTGGGCCTGCTGATCTACGTGGCCTACGTCCTCTACGCGGACCGCAAGGTCTGGGCCGCGGTGCAGCTCCGGCGCGGCCCCAACGTGGTGGGCCCGTTCGGCCTGCTGCAAAGCTTCGCCGACATGCTCAAGTTCGTCTTCAAGGAGCCCATCATCCCGGCGGGCGCCAACAAGGGCGTGTTCCTGCTGGCGCCGCTGGTGACGGGCGTGCTGGCGATCTCGGCCTGGGCCGTGATCCCCATCGCGCAGGGCTGGACCATCGCCAACCTCAACGTCGGCACGCTCTACATCTTCGCGATCTCGTCGCTGGGCGTCTACGGCGTCATCATGGCGGGCTGGGCGTCGAACTCGAAGTACCCGTTCCTGGCGGCGCTCCGCTCGGCCGCGCAGATGGTGTCCTACGAGGTGTCGATCGGCTTCGTGATCGTCACCGTGCTGCTGTGCGCGGGCTCGCTGAACCTCAGCGACATCGTCCGCGCGCAGGACACGCGGCTCGGCATCCTGGGCTGGTACTGGATCCCGCTGTTCCCGATGTTCGTGATCTTCTTCATCTCGGCCCTGGCCGAGACGAACCGGGCGCCCTTCGACCTGATTGAGGCCGAGTCGGAACTGGTGGCGGGCTTCATGGTGGAATACTCCGCCACCCCCTATATGCTGTTCATGCTGGGCGAGTACGTGGCGATCGTGACCATGTGCTCGCTGATGGCCATCCTGTTCATGGGTGGCTGGCTGTCCCCGATCCCGTTCGCGCCATTCACCTGGGTGCCGGGCGTGATCTGGTTCGTATTGAAGGCGTCGCTCGGCTTCTTCATGTTCGCGATGGTGAAGGCCTTCGTGCCCCGCTACCGCTACGACCAGCTCATGCGGCTGGGCTGGAAGGTGTTCCTGCCCATCTCGCTTGCCTACGTCGTGCTAGTCGCGGGCGTGCTGGAATTCACGGGCTGGGGCGGGCTGCCTCATTGACGCGCGCCTGCCGGAACGGCAGGACAATCCGGGGCTTACGGGGATCACGATGCGTTTGGATCAGGCTGCCAGGTCGCTGTTCCTGGGAGAGTTCGTCGCGGCCTTCGCGCTGTCGATGCGCTACTTCTTCAAACCCAAGCTGACCCTCAACTACCCGCACGAGAAGAACCCGCAGAGCCCCCGCTTCCGCGGCGAGCACGCCCTGCGCCGCTACCCCAACGGCGAAGAGCGCTGCATCGCCTGCAAGCTCTGCGAGGCCATATGCCCCGCCCAGGCCATCACGATCGAGGCGGGCCCGCGGCGCAACGACGGCACGCGCCGCACCACGCGCTACGACATCGACATGGTGAAGTGCATCTACTGCGGCATGTGCCAGGAGGCCTGCCCCGTGGACGCCATCGTCGAGGGGCCCAACATGGAGTTCTCCGTCGAGACGCGCGAGGAACTGCTCTACGACAAGCAGAAGCTGCTCGCCAACGGCGACCGCTGGGAGCGCGAGATCGCCCGCAACCTGGCGCTCGACGCGCCCTATCGCTGAGCCTTGGCCGGCGGTCACCAGGGAGCATTGCGCCCGCGCGCGCTTTGATCGTATGACCCCGTCACCGCAACCGAACGGACCTGCCGAATGACGGCCGCCGACGCCTTCTTCTACCTGTTCTCGGCCGTCGGCGTCGCCTCCGCCTTCATGGTCATCGCGTCCCGCAACCCTGTCCACTCGGTCCTGTTCCTGATCCTGGCCTTCGTGAACGCCGCGGGCCTGTTCCTGCTGCTGGGGGCCGAGTTCCTGGCCATGATCCTGATCGTGGTCTACGTCGGCGCGGTCGCGGTGCTTTTCCTGTTCGTCATCATGATGCTCGACGTGGACTTCGCCGAGCTGAAGCAGGGCTTCCTGCAGTACCTGCCGCTCGGCTCGCTGGTGGGCGCGATCGTGCTGGTCGAGCTCGTCCTGGTGGTGGGGAGCTGGGTGGTCGCGCCCGCCGATCTGCGCGCCGTCGCCTCGCCCGTCACGCCCGGCCTGTCCAACACGGCGCAGCTCGGGGCCGTGATCTACACCCAGTACCTGTATTTCTTCCAGGCCGCGGGCTTCGTGCTGCTGACCGCGATGATCGGCTCGATCGTTCTGACCCTGCGCCACAAGGTTAGCATCAAGCGCCAGGACATCGCCGAGCAGAACCGACGCGACCCCCACGTCGCGGTGACGATGCGCAAGGTGCCGTCGCGGGCAGGCCTGTAGGGAGGCGATCCATGACCGTCGGGCTGACGCAGTACCTGATCGTGGCCGCGATCCTGTTCACGCTGGGCGTGGCGGGCATCATCCTCAACCGCAAGAACATCATCATCATCCTGATGTCGGTCGAGCTGATCCTGCTCGCCGTCAACGTGAACCTGGTGGCCTTCTCGGCCTTCCTGGGCGACCTCACCGGCCAGGTGTTCGGCCTGTTCGTGCTGACGGTGGCGGCGGCGGAGTCGGCGATCGGGCTCGCGATCCTGGTCGTGTTTTACCGCAACCGCGGCACGATCGCGGTGGAAGACATCAACATGATGAAGGGCTGAGGCTGACCCGCTCATGTATCACGCGATCGTCTTCCTTCCCCTTCTCGGCTTCCTCGTCGCGGGCCTGTTCGGCCGGCAACTCGGGCCGCGCAACGCCGAGCTCGTGACCTCCGTCCTGGTCGGCATCTCGGCGCTGCTGTCCTGGGTCGCCTTTTTCCACGTGGGTTTCGGGGACGGCGCGACCCGCGTCGAGGTCGCGGACTGGATCACGGTCGGCACGCTGAAGATCGACTGGGCGTTCCGGGTCGACACGCTCACCGCCGTGATGCTGGTCGTGGTCAACACGGTGTCGACGCTCGTCCACGTGTACTCGATCGGCTACATGCACGAGGACCCGAGCCGGCAGCGGTTCTTCGCCTACCTGTCGCTGTTCACCTTCGCCATGCTGATGCTGGTGACGGCCGACAACCTCGTGCAGATGTTCTTCGGCTGGGAGGGCGTCGGCCTCGCGTCCTACCTGCTGATCGGCTTCTGGTACGAGCGGCCGACCGCCAACGCGGCCGCCATCAAGGCCTTCGTGGTCAACCGCGTGGGCGACTTCGGCTACTCGCTCGGAATCTTCCTCGTGTTCGCCCTGACGGGGTCGGTCGCCTTCGACACCATCTTCGCGGCCGCCCCCGGCCTCGCGACCAAGACGTTCCACGCCTTCGGCTACGACTGGAACGCCATGACGCTCACCTGCCTGCTGCTCTTCATGGGCGCCATGGGCAAGTCGGCGCAGTTCCTCCTCCACACCTGGCTGCCCGACGCCATGGAGGGCCCGACACCGGTCTCCGCGCTGATCCACGCCGCCACCATGGTGACCGCCGGGGTGTTCATGACGGCGCGCCTGTCCCCTCTGTTCGAGCAGGCGCCCAACACGCAGACCTTCATCATCGTCATCGGCGCCACCACGGCCTTCTTCGCGGCCACGATCGGGCTGGTGCAGAACGACATCAAGAAGGTGGTGGCCTACTCAACCTGCTCGCAGCTCGGCTACATGTTCGTGGCGATCGGCGTCGGCGGCTACTCGCTCGCGATCTTCCACCTGTTCACCCACGCCTTCTTCAAGGCGCTGCTGTTCCTGGGCGCGGGCT
>CAXTCO010000140.1:0-6188 GCA_964242255.1 uncultured Caulobacteraceae bacterium
GGCTAGAGGCGCTCGGCGAGGGCCTCCACGCGGGCGGCCGCGGCGTCCAGGGCGCGGGCGGCGCGCACCTCGGCCCGCGCCGCGTCGGACTGCAGGCGCGCGAGCTCGGCCTGGGCCTGGGCGAGGCGGGCGCGGACGTCGGCGAGGTCGTCGCCGGTGATCAGGGCGGCCATCAGGAACAGGCGCAGGTCGCCCACCTGCCCCACTTGCCCGCCCACGTCGCGCACCTGGGCGTCGTACTGGCGGGCCAGGGCGGAGACGTGCGCCTCCTGCCCGTCCTCGCAGCCGACGGCGTAGGTCTTGCCGTTGATCTCGACGTTGACGGTGGCCACGCGTTCAGGCTTCCGCCTCGAGGGCGGCCCGCACCTCGGCGGCGGCGCGGCCGAGGGCCGCGCTGGCTTCGGCGGCCACCTGCTCCAGCTGCCGCTCGCGGGTGCGCGCGCCGCGCAGCTCGGCCTCCAGGCGACGGTGCTCGCCCTGCGCCTGGATGTCGGGCTCCGGCGGTCCGGCCGGAGCCGCGCGCACCGCGCGCGCCCTCTCCTCCAACCGCGTCAGGGCGGCCCCGAGCCGTCGCGCGGCCACATCAAGGGTGGAGGAATCGTCGGGCATGGGCGCGTCCGGGCGGCGCGGGGGCGGCGCAGGCCGCCGGCTATAGACCGCTTCGACACGGCCCCCCAAGCCGCCGGTCAGCCCGCCGGCAGGGGAGGCTGGCCGTTGCTGGCCGTCAGGCCGCCGTCCACCGCCAGGTTGGCGCCCGTGACGAAGCGGGCGTCGTCGCTGGCGAGGAAGGCGATCGCGCCCGCGATGTCGTCCGGCTCCGACACGCGGCCCAGGGGGATGCGGGCGATGAAGGCCTCCACCAGCTCGGGCTTGGTGAAGAAGTCGGCCGTCATGGTGGTGCGCACGATGGTGGGGTTCACCGCGTTGACCCTCACGCCGTGCTTGCCCTCGTCCAGCGCCACGGCGCGGGTGAAGTTGGTCACCGCGCCCTTGGCGGCGTTGTAGAAGCTGTGGTTCCAGTCGCCGCCGAGGCCCGACACCGACGACGTGTTGACGATGCAACCCTTGGTCTTGCGCAACGCCTTGATGGCGGCGCGGGTGCAGTGGAACACACCGTCCAGGTCGGTGGACATGAGCTTGCGCCAGTCCTCCAGCTCGCCGTCGTCCACCGCGCCCGTGTGGTCCGTGCCGGCGTTGTTCACCAGCACGTCGACGCCGCCGAAGCGGGAGACGACCTCCGCCACGAAGCGCTCCACCGCGGCGTAGTCGCCCACGTCCAGCTGGACGGCGTGCACCGCCTGCGCGCCCTCCAGCGAGGTCTTGAGCGGCTCGACGCGGTCCGCCTCGCGGTCGACCACCGCCAGGATCGCACCCTCCGAGGCGAAGCGCCGGGCCGCCGCCTCCCCGATGCCCGAGCCCGCGCCCGTGACGATCACCACCTTGCCGCTGAACCGCGCCATCCGTCGTCTCCTCGAGTTCCGGACCGGAACGGCGGCGGGCGGCGTCGGTTCGAGCTCGGCCTTAAGCGCGGCCAGGGCCGTGACGCGGGGCGACGGCCGGACGCTCGGGCGCTCGCGACACGCGCACCCGCGCGGGCGACGTCCGAGGCTCGACGGACGCCTCGTGCGCCCGCTTGGGCGTCGGCGTCGCCGCCGGTTGGGAAAGCGCCGGCTGCGATGTCCACACCAGCGCGGTGATCGGCGCCGCCGCGCAGAGCAGGGCGATGGGCAGGCGCATGAGCCGGCGTCTCCAAGGGTCCGGGCGCATCAACGCACGAGGCCGCGGAAGGCGCCCGCCGCGCTTGACACCCCCGCCTCCGGCCCCACACAGACCCGTCGAACGCGCGCGCGGCCAAGCTCCGCGCCCACCCCGGACAGTTCAGGAGCTCTCCCCGCATGGCCCTCCGCGTCGCCATCAACGGTTTCGGCCGCATCGGACGCCTCGTGTTGCGCTCCATCGTCGAGCATGGGCGGCGCGACATCGAGGTGGTGGCGGTGAACGACCTGGGCCCGGTCGCCACCAACGCCCACCTGCTGCGCTACGACTCCACCCACGGGCGCTTCCCGGCGCCGGTGACGGCGGGCGACGACTGGATCGACGTGGGCTCAGGCCGCATCCGCGCCACCGCCCTGCGCAACCCCGGCGAGCTGCCCCACCGCGAGCTGGGCGTCGACATCGCCTTCGAGTGCACGGGCATCTTCACGACCAAGGAGAAGGCGTCCGCGCACCTGGAGGCCGGGGCCAGGCGCGTGCTCGTGTCCGCGCCCTGCGACGGGGCGGACAGGACGGTCGTCTACAAGGTCAACGACGAGACGCTGACGGCCGACGACGTGGTGGTCTCCAACGGCTCCTGCACCACCAACGCCCTGGCGCCCGTCGCCAAGGTGCTGAACGACCTCTGCGGGATCGAGAGCGGCTACATGACGACGATCCACAGCTACACCAACGACCAGCCCTCCCTCGACCAGATGCACAAGGACCTCTACCGCGGGCGCGGCGCCGGCCAGAGCATGATCCCCACCTCCACGGGCGCGGCCAAGGCGCTGGGCCTCGTGCTGCCGGCGCTGAAGGGCAAGCTGGACGGCTCGTCCGTCCGCGTGCCGACGGCCAACGTTTCGGTTGTGGACCTCGTGGTGCAGGCCGGCCGCGAGGTGGCCGTCGACGAGATCAACGCCGCCGTGCGCGCCGCGGCGGACGGGCCGATGCGGGGCGTGCTGGGCTGCACGGACGAGCCGCTGGTCTCCGTCGACTTCAACCACGTCGCCAACTCGTCCACCTTCGCCCTGCCGCAGACGCAGGTGGTGGGCGGCCGCATGGCGCGCGTGCTCAGCTGGTACGACAACGAGTGGGGCTTCTCCACGCGCATGGCCGACACGGCGCTGGCCATGGCCAAGTTCCTCTAAGCGGATGGCCTACCGCACCCTCGACCAGACCGGCGACCTCGCCGGCCGCCGCGCCCTGGTCCGCGTGGACTTCAACGTGCCGATGGACGCGGGGCGCGTCGGCGACGACACGCGCCTGCGGGCGGCGCTGCCGACGGTCGCCGCCCTGTCCTCCCGCGGGGCCAAGGTGGTGCTGCTGGCGCATTTCGGGCGCCCCAAGGGCGAGCGGCGCGAGAACATGAGCCTGCGGCCGGTCGTGGCGCCTCTCTCGGCGCTGCTGGAGCGCCCCGTCGCCTTCGCGCCGGACTGCGTCGGGCCGGAAGCCGCCGCGGTGATCGACGCGCTGGCGCCCGGCGGCGTGGCGCTGCTGGAGAACCTGCGCTTCCAGGGAGGCGAGGAGACCAACGACCCGGCCTTCGCCGACGCCCTCGCCGCGCTGGGCGACCTCTACGTGGACGACGCCTTCTCCGCGGCCCACCGCGCCCACGCCTCCACCGAGGCGCTCGCCCGCCGGCTGCCGGCCTATGCGGGCCTCGCCATGGAGCGCGAGCTCGACGCGTTGCAGCAGGCCTTGGGCGCGCCGGTGCGGCCGGTCATGGGGATCGTCGGCGGCTCCAAGGTCTCCACCAAGATCGCATTGCTGAAGAATCTGGTCGGCCGGCTGGACCAGCTCGCCATCGGCGGCGGCATGGCCAACACCTTCCTCGCCGCCCAGGAGCACGACGTCGGCGGCAGCCTGTACGAGCCCGACCTCCTGGACACCGCCCGCGAGATCATGGCGGCGGCCAGGGAGAACGGCTGCGTGCTGCTCTTGCCCACGGACGTGGTCGTGGCCGACCGGCTGGAGGGCGGCGTCGCCGGCCGCACCTGCGCCCTGGGCGAGCTGAGGCCCGGCGAGAAGATCTTCGACGCCGGCCCGGTGAGCGTGCGCCGGCTGCTCTCGGCCATGGACGCCAGCGCCACCCTGGTGTGGAACGGCCCCCTCGGCGTGTTCGAGGTTCCGCCCTTCGACGTCGCCACCGTCGCGGCGGCCCGCCACGCGGCGGCGCGCCGCCGGGAGGGCCGGCTGGTCGTCGTGGCCGGGGGCGGGGACACGGTGGCCGCGCTGAACCACGCGGGCTGCACCGGCGACTTCACCTTCGTCTCCACCGCCGGCGGCGCCTTCCTGGAGTGGATGGAGGGCAGGACCCTCCCGGGCGTCGCCGCCCTTGAAGCCTGACCGGCCGCGGCCGATCAGCGGCCGCGGCGTCAGCTGACGCCGCGGCCCGCCGTCACAGCGAGCGCTTCACCTCTTCGAGGGTGTAGCACTCGATCATGTCGCCTTCCTTCAGGTCCTGAAGGTTGGCGAAGCCGATGCCGCACTCCAGCCCGTTGCCGACCTCGGCCACGTCGTCCTTGAAACGGCGTAGCGTCTGCAGGACGCCGTTCTCCTGGATGACGATGTCGTTGCGGATCACGCGGGTGCGGGCGCCGCGGCGCACCACGCCGTCGGTGATCCGGCAGCCGGCGATCTTGCCCACCTTGGTGATGTCGAACACCTGCAGCAGGGTCGCGTTGCCGAGCCAGGTCTCGCGCTGCATCGGCGCGAGCAGGCCGGAGAGCACGCCCTTCATGTCGTCCAGGAGGTCGTAGATGATCGCGTAGTAGCGGATCTCCACGCCCTCGCGCTCGGCCAGGGTGCGCGCCTGCGCCGAGGCGCGGACGTTGAAGCCCAGGATCGGGCAGCCTGCGCCCTTGGCCAGCTGCACGTCCGACTCGGTGATGCCGCCCGCGCCCGACAGGATGATGCGTGCGCGCACCTCCTCGTTGCCGAGGTTCTCCAGCGCGGTGACGATCGCCTCCGCCGAGCCCTGCACGTCGGCCTTCACGATCAGCGGCAGCTCGCTCACCTTCTTCTGGCTGAGCTTGGCCATCATGTCGGCCAGCGAGCCGCCGGCGCCGATGGGGCTGATCTGCTTCTCGCGGCGCACCCGCTCGCGGTAGTCGGTCAGCTCGCGGGCGCGGGCCTCGCTCTCCACCACGGCGAAGGTGTCGCCGGGAGAGGGCGGAGCGTCGAGCCCCAGGACCTCCACCGGCATGGACGGGCCGGCGGACTTCAGCTGCTCGTTTCGCTCGTTCACCAGGGCGCGGACCTTGCCCCAGCTGGAGCCGGCCACGACGATGTCGCCGCGCTTCAGGGTGCCGCGGTCCACCAGCACGGTGGCCACGGGGCCGCGGCCCTTGTCGAGCTTGGCCTCGATGATCGAGCCTTCGGCCGAGCGCTCGGGGTTGGCGCGCAGGTCGAGCACCTCGGCCTGCAGGGCGATGGCCTCGACCAGCTCGTCCAGGCCCAGCTTCTGCGTGGCCGAGACCTCGATCAGCTGCGTGTCGCCGCCCAGGCTCTCCACCACGATCTCGTGCTGGAGCAGCTCGTTGATCACGCGGGTGGGGTCGGCGTCGGGCTTGTCGATCTTGTTGGCGGCCACGATGATCGGCGCGCCGGCGGCCTTGGCGTGGTGGATGGCCTCGATGGTCTGCGGCATCACCCCGTCGTCGGCGGCGACCACCAGCACCACGATGTCGCCCACGTTCGCCCCGCGGGCGCGCATGGCCGAGAAGGCGGCGTGGCCGGGGGTGTCGAGGAAGGTCACCACGTTCCCGTCGGCGGTCGTCACCTGGTAGGCGCCGATGTGCTGCGTGATGCCGCCGTGCTCGCCCGACGCGACGTCGGTGGTGCGCAGGGCGTCCAGGAGCGAGGTCTTGCCGTGGTCGACGTGGCCCATGACGGCCACCACCGGCGGACGCGGCTGGGTGTCGGCCTCCACGTCCTCGTCGGCGATGAAGCCCTGCTCGACGTCCGACTCCGAGACGCGGCGCACGGTGTGGCCGAACTCGGACGCGATCAGCTCGGCCGTGTCGGCGTCGAGCACGTCGTTGATGGTCATCATCGCGCCCTGGCGCATCATGAACTTGATGATGTCCACGCCGCGCACGGCCATGCGCTGGCCGAGCTCCTGCACGGTGATGGCGTCGGGCACCACCACCTCGCGGGCCGAGCGCGCCTGGTCGCCGGCCCCGCCGCCCTTGCGCTTCTCGCGCTCGCGCTCGCGGGCGCGCCGGACGGAGGCGAGGGAGCGCATCCGGTCGCCGGACTCGCCGCCCGCCGACTGGATGGTGAGCCGGCCCTCGCGCCGCTGGGGAGCGCCCTTGGCGCGGGAGACGGCGCCGTCGGTGCGGCGGCGGTCGTCGTCGCGGCTCGGGCCGAAGCCGCCGGGGCCGCCCGGACGGCGCGCGGCGCCCGGAGGCGCGGAACGGGCCGTCTTGGTG
>CAXTCO010000141.1:0-6125 GCA_964242255.1 uncultured Caulobacteraceae bacterium
GCGACAACAACGCCACCGGCCAGATGCTCGCCGCCCTGCTGGACCAGCCGCAGGCGACCTTCGCCAGCAAGCTCGAGATCGAGGGCGACAGCGCCAAGGTGACGCGCGAGATCGACGGCGGGCTGCAGACGCTGGAGGTCAGCCTTCCCGCGGTCGTGACGGTGGACCTGCGCCTGAACGAGCCGCGCTACGCCAGCCTGCCCAACATCATGAAGGCCAAGAAGAAGCCGATCGAGGCCAAGACGATCGCCGACTTCGGCGTCGACCCCGCGCCGAGGCTCAAGGTGCTCAAGGTCACCGAGCCGCCCAAGCGCGGCGGCGGGATCAAGGTGACCGACGTCGCCGACCTCGTGATGAAGCTCAAGAACGAAGCGGGAGTGCTCTGACATGGCCGTGCTCGTCATCGCCGACCACGACGGCCAAGCCGTCCGCGACACCACGCTGAAGACGCTCGCCGCCGCGCAGAAGATCGGCGGCGAGGTCGACGTGCTGGTGCTGGGCTCCGGCGCGCAGGCGGCCGCCGCCTCGGCGGCCGCCGCCGCCGGCGTGCGCAAGGCGCTGCTCGCCCAGAGCGACGCCCTGGGCCACAACGTGGCGGAGGCCGTGGCCGACGCGGTGGTCCCTCTCGCCGCCGGCTACGACGTGGTGCTGTTCCCCTCCACCTCGAACGGCAAGAACGCCGCGCCGCGGGTGGCCGCCAAGCTGGATGTGTCGCCCATCAGCGACGTGATCGAGGTGGTGGACGCCACCACCTTCGTGCGCCCGATCTACGCCGGCAACGCCCTGGAGACCGTGCAGTCGGGGGACGCCAGGATCGTCGCCACCGTGCGCCCGACCGCCTTCAAGGCGGTGGAGGCCGCCGGCGGGTCGGGCGTGGTGGAGAGCGTGGGCGCGGGCGCCGCGACCGGCGCGGAGGCGAGGTTCGTCAGCGACGAGGTGGTGAAGAGCGACCGGCCGGAGCTCGGCGGCGCCAAGATCGTCGTCTCCGGCGGCCGGGCGCTCGGCTCGGCGGAGGAGTTCCACGCCGTGCTGGAGCCCCTGGCCGACAAGCTGGGCGCCGCGGTGGGCGCGAGCCGCGCGGCGGTGGACGCGGGCTACGCGCCCAACGACTACCAGGTGGGCCAGACGGGCAAGGTGGTCGCCCCCGACCTCTACATCGCGGTGGGCATCTCCGGCGCCATCCAACACCTTGCGGGGATGAAGGATTCCAAGACCATCGTGGCCATCAACAAGGACGGGGACGCGCCCATCTTCCAGGTGGCGGACTACGGCCTGGTGGCCGACTACAAGGCGGCCGTGCCGGAACTGATCGCCGAGCTTTCAAAAACCTGAACCATGATCATATAGTTTGTGTCAGCATTGTAAGGGGCGCACCCATGGTGCGCCCCTTTTCAGCTTCAATCGGGGCTGAAACTCTTCAAGTCGGATCAAGTGAAGGCGGAGATCATCGCCGGATCCCCCTCCGATCCGCGCGCCTTCCCGTGCGCGGCCCATCCGCTCAACCCTAGATCACGGGGCTGAATCGAACCGAAACCTACGAACCGCTTGCAGGCGTCTTCACCCTGACGCCGGCGGCTTCAAGGAGGCTTCTCGTGAACGCGCGCACATCCTTGCCGACAGCGATCCTGCATTTCGCCTTCAGCGGCCTCTTCGGGCCGCACAGGACCGACAGGATCGAGGACTACGAGGCCCCGCGGGTGGTCTCGACTTCGGAGCGCGTCTTCATCAAACGGCTAGGCTGAACTCCAGCCCTCGATCCCGCACCGGCAGCCGTCCGCACGCCCGGCGAGCTTAGGCTTGCCGCAGACGGCCCCCGGGCCGTAAGCCGCCCCGCACAGCCGGGGAGTCGCGTGCATGGACCTCGTCACCGTCGAGATCGAGGGCGCCGTCGCGCGGCTGACCCTCAACCGGCCCGAGAGCCTGAACGCCCTCGGCGCGCCGGGCGACGGGGACGCGGTGGCCGCGGCCTGCGAGCGGGTCAACGCGGACGGCGCGGTCCGCTGCGCCATCCTCACGGGTGCGGGCCGCGCCTTTTCCGCGGGCGGCGACGTGAAGGCGATGAAGGCGCGCGAGGGCGCGTTCGGCGGCGGCCCGATGGAGATCCGCGACGGCTACCGGCGCAACATCCACCGCATCGTCCGCTCGCTCCACCACCTGGAGGTCCCGCTGGTCGCGGCGGTGAACGGGCCGGCCATCGGGCTCGGCTGCGACGTGGCGTGCATGGCCGACATCCGCATCGCCAGCGAGACGGCCAGGTTCGGCGTGACCTTCCTGAAGCTCGGCCTCATCCCCGGCGACGGGGGAGCGTGGCTGCTGCCGCGCACGGTGGGCATGAGCAAGGCGGCGGAGCTCCTGTTCACCGGCGACGTGGTGGACGCGGCGACGGCCAAGGAGATCGGCCTCGTCAGCTACGTGGTCTCGCCCGACGCGCTGATGGCCGAGGCGCAGAAGCTGGCCGACCGCATCGCGCAGCAGCCGCCGCACGCCCTGCGCCTCGCCAAGTCCCTCCTGCGCCGCGGGCAGGAGGCCAGCTACGACGTGATGATGGAGCTCTCCGCCGCCAGCCAAGGCCTGTCGCACTGGACCGAGGACCACATGGAGGGTGTGGACGCCCTCCTTGAGAAGCGCCCCCCCGTGTTCCGCGGCCGCTGAGGTGGCGGCCGCAGCGCAGGACGACGCGCCCGCCGCGGCGAGTCAGACGCCGCACCCGCGCCTGACGCTCGCCACCTCCATCCTGGCGTCGAGCCTCGCCTTCGTGGACGGTTCGGTCGTCAACGTCGGTCTGCCCACCATAGGCCGCAGCCTGCACGCGGGGGCGGCCGACCTGCAGTGGGTGGTCAACAGCTACCTTCTGCCGCTCAGCGCGCTGCTGCTGCTGGGCGGGGCGCTGGGAGACCGGCTGGGGCGGCGCACCACTCTGGTCGCGGGCGTGACGCTGTTCGGCCTCGCCTCCCTCGGCTGCGCCCTGGCTCCGTCGCTGCCGTGGCTCCTCGCGGGGCGGGCGGCGCAGGGCGTCGGGGCGGCGCTGCTGATGCCCAACAGCCTGGCGCTCCTGGGCGCCACCTTCACCGGCGAGGCCCGGGGGCGCGCCATCGGCCTGTGGGCCGCGACGGGGGCGGCCATGGGCGCGGTCGGGCCCGTGCTCGGCGGCGCCCTGATCGACACGGTGGGCTGGCGCGCGGTGTTCCTGATCAACCTGCCCTTCGCCGCCGGCGCCGTCGCCCTGGCGCTGCTGTTCGTCCGCGACCCGCCTCGAGGCGACCGCAGGCCGCTGGACGCGGCGGGGGCGGCGCTGGCCACCGGCGCGCTCGGCGCCCTCACCTGGGCGCTGACCACGGGAAGCGGCCGCGGCGGCTGGACGAAGCAGGCGTGGACGACCCTGGCGCTCGGCGTCGCCCTGGCGGCCGCCTTCGTCGCCGTCGAACGACGGCGGGGCGACCGCGCCATGGCCCCGCCCGCCATGTTCGGCTCGCCGAGCTTCGTCGGCCTGACGCTGCTGACGCTCTTGCTCTACGGCGCCATGGGCGGGCTGTTCGTGGTGATCCCCTACACGCTGCAGCGGCTGCAGGGCTGGAGCGCGGTGCAGGCGGGGGCGGGGCTGCTCCCCCTGCCGCTGATCCTGTCTGCCGCGTCGCCGCCGATGGGCGCCCTGGCGGGGCGGATCGGGCCGCGGTGGCCGCTCACGATCGGGCCGCTGGTGACGGCGGCCGGCATCGCCCTGGTCGCCCGTGTGGCGTCGGGCGCGAGCTATTGGACGACGCTGTTCCCCGCCCTGGTGGTGATCGCCGCCGGCATGGCGGGGGCCGTGGCCCCCCTGACCACGGCCGTGCTGGGCTCGGTGGACGCGCAGCACACAGGCTCGGCCTCCGGCCTCAACAGCGCGGTGGCGAGGACGGGCGGGCTGGTGGCCACCGCGCTGCTGGGCGGCGTGCTCGCATCGCAGGGGGCGGAGCTCCTGGGCCAGTTCCGCCTGGCGTGCGCGGCCGGCGCCGCCGCGGCGCTGCTGGCGGGCGTGTGCGCCTTCGCCCTGGTGAGGAACCCCCGGCCGGGCTGACGCGCAAGCCGCCCCGCCTTGCCGCGCGCGAGACCGGCGCCATATGTCACCAGTTCGGTTACAGTAGAGGAGCTCGCACCATGATCGACAAGCGTCCGTTCGCCTCGCTCGGCGGGGCCGACCACGGCTGGTTGAAGGCGCGCCATCACTTCTCCTTCGGCGAGCACCACGACCCGGCCCGCATGGGCTGGGGCGCCCTGCGGGTGTGGAACGACGACGAGATCGCGCCGCGCACCGGCTTCCCGCTCCACCCGCACCGCGACATGGAGATCGTCACCTACGTCCGCTCCGGCGCGATCACCCACCGCGACTCCCTCGGGAACACGGGCCGCACGGCGGCGGGCGACGTGCAGGTGATGAGCGCTGGCTCGGGCGTGCGCCACTCCGAGGTGAACGCGGAGCCCGACACGACCACCCTGTTCCAGATCTGGATCCACCCGCGCGAACCGGGCGGCGCGCCGGGCTGGGGCGCCAAGCCCTTCCCGCGGGGCGACCGCGCCGGCGGCTTCCACGCCCTGGCGTCCGGCCTCGGCGACGAGGGCGCCCTGCCGATCCGCGCGGACGCCCGCGTGCTGGGCGCCACCCTCCTCGCGGGCGGGACGGCGGCCTACGCCCTCTCGCCGGATCGCCACGCCTACCTCGTGTCCGCCGCCGGGCGCGTGCGGGTCAACGGCGTGGAGCTGGACGCGCGCGACGGCGCGGCGATCACCGGTGAGACGCGGCTGGAGATCGAGGCGCTGGACGCGGCGGAGCTGGTGCTGGTCGACGCCGCCTGACACCGGGTCGGACGGCGGGCGCGGCGGGTGCGGCGATCCGCCCGCCGCCCTGTCACGCTTCGGCAAGGTGGCGGCGGTAGAGGGCGGGGCATGATCCGCGCCCTGCTCGCCCTTGCCCTGGCCGCCCTCGCCGCCCCGCTCGGCGGCTGCGTCGCCGTCGCGGCGGTCGACGCCGTGGGCACGGTGGCGGCCGTCACGGTGAAGACAGGAGCCAAGGTGGCCGGCGCAGGCGTGGGCCTCGCGGCCGACGGCGTCGGAGCGGTGGGCCGCGCCGCGACGGGCGGCGGCGGCAGGCGCTGATCCTCCGCCTCCCCCCCTCCGCGGGGAGGCGCGGTCCCTATGGGATGCCGAGCACCTTGTGCGTCTGCACGGTGAGCCGCCAGCGGGGGTGGTCCAGGCAGTAGGCGATCGCCGCCTGCGTGTTCGCGACGCGGTCCGGCCCGTCCATGGGTTGCAGCAGGAAGCGCTCGAAGGCGAGGTGCTCGAAGCGTCCGGGCGGAGCCTCCGCTTGCGGGAAGACGAGCTTCAACTCCTGGCCCGACGTCTGCACCACCGGCTGCGCGCCCTTGGGGCTGACGCAGATCCAGTCCAGCCCGGCGGGGGCGGGAAGCGTGCCGTTGGTCTCCACCGCGACGGAGAAGCCCCGGGCGTGGAAGGCGGCCGTCAGCGGCGCGTCCAGCTGCAGGAAGGGCTCGCCCCCCGTGCAGACCACCAGCCGGTCGCCCTCCCCGCCGCGCCACAAGGCGGCCGCCGCCTCGGCCAGGGCGTCCGGCGAGGCGAAGCGGCCGCCGCCGGGGCCGTCCATCCCGACGAAGTCCGTGTCGCAGAAGGGGCAGGCGGCGGACGCACGGTCCTCCTCGCGCCCGCTCCACAGGTTGCAGCCGGCGAAGCGGCAGAACACGGCGGCGCGGCCCGCCTGCCCGCCCTCGCCCTGCAGGGTGAGGAACAGCTCCTTGACGGCGTAGGACATCAGGCCGCCCCCGTCATCCGCCGCCAATCCTCCCAGCCGCGGGCGCGCAGCCCGCAGGCGGGGCATGCGCCGCAGCCCGCGCCCCAGGCGTGGGGCGTTCTGTCGCCGCGGTAGCAGGTGTGCGTCTCCGTGCGGACCAGCTCCACCAGGGCGTCGCCGCCGAGGTCGTGCGCCAGCCGCCAGGTCTCGCCCTTGGTGAGGCGCATCAGCGGCGTCTCGATGCGGAACGGCCGCGCCACGCCCAGCCTCAGCGCCTGTTCGAGCGCGTCGAGGGTGTCGCGGCGGCAGTCGGGGTAGCCGGAGAAGTCGGTCTCGCACATGCCGC
>CAXTCO010000142.1:0-6083 GCA_964242255.1 uncultured Caulobacteraceae bacterium
CGTCCTACCGCGGCCTGCGCCACCGCAAGGGCCTGCCGGTCCGCGGCCAGCGCACCCACACCAACGCCCGCACCCGCAAGGGCCCGGCCAAGCCGATCGCCGGCAAGAAGAAGTAAGGCACACAACGGATGGCCAAGGCTCCCGAGCGCGTCAAGAAGCGCGAGCGCAAGAACATCACCAGCGGCGTCGCCCACGTGAACGCCAGCTTCAACAACACCATGATCACGATCACCGACGCCCAGGGCAACGCGATCGCGTGGTCCAGCGCCGGCACCATGGGGTTCAAGGGCTCGCGAAAGTCGACGCCCTACGCCGCGCAGGTGGCCGCCGAGGACGCGGGCAAGAAAGCGATGGAGCACGGCGTGAAGACGCTGGAGGTCAACGTCTCCGGCCCCGGCTCCGGGCGCGAGTCGGCGCTCCGCGCTCTGCAGGCCACCGGCTTCACGGTGACCACTATCCGCGACGTGACGCCGATCCCACATAACGGTTGCCGGCCGCCCAAGCGCCGCCGCGTCTGACGCGCCGTCCCCGGCGCGTCGGCCCCAGTTCCCGAGTTTTCCGCTGCTTGAGGCGCCCGCGGCCGTGGGCGCCTCGCACCCGTGTGAGAGACCGCCCGTGATCGAACGCAACTGGCAAGAGCTGATCCGCCCCGAGAAGCCGCAGATCGAGACCGGAACCGACCCCCAGCGCAAGGCGCGCATGGTGGCCGAGCCCCTCGAGCGCGGCTTCGGCGTGACGCTCGGCAACAGCCTGCGCCGGGTGCTGCTCTCGTCGCTGCAGGGCGCGGCGGTCACCGCCGTGCAGATCGACGGCGTGGTGCACGAGTTCTCCTCCATGGAGGGCGTGCGCGAGGACGTCGTCGACGTGGTGCTGAACATCAAGGCGCTGGCCCTGCGCATGCACGCCGAGGGGCCGAAGCGCATGACGCTGAAGGCGACCGGGCCGGGCGCCGTCACCGCCGGCCAAATCGAGCTGCCCAGCGACATCGAGATCCTGAACAAGAACCACGTGATCTGCACCCTCGACCAGGGCGCCAGCATCCGCATGGAGCTGACGGTGCAGAGCGGCAAGGGCTACGTCTCCGCCGAGCGCAACCGGCCGGAGGACGCCCCGATCGGCCTGATCTCCATCGACGCCCTGTATTCGCCGGTGAAGCGGGTGGCCTACCGCGTGGAGCCCACCCGCCAGGGCCAGTCGCTCGACTACGACAAGCTGGTGCTCGAAGTGGAGACCAACGGCGCGGTGACGCCCGTGGACGCGGTGGCCTACGCCGCCCGCATCCTGCAGGACCAGCTGAACATCTTCATCACCTTCGAGGAGCCGCGCCAGCGCGTGTCCGACGAGGCCAAGCCCGAGCTGCCGTTCAACCCGGCGCTGCTCAAGAAGGTGGACGAGCTGGAGCTTTCCGTCCGCTCGGCCAACTGCCTGAAGAACGACAACATCGTCTACATCGGCGACCTGATCCAGAAGACGGAGGGCGAGATGCTGCGCACCCCGAACTTCGGCCGCAAGTCGCTGAACGAGATCAAGGAGGTGCTGACCGCCATGGGCCTGCACCTCGGCATGGACATCCCCAACTGGCCGCCCGAGAACATCGACGAGCTGGCGAAGAAGTTCGAAGAGAACGCCTGACGAGAGTCCACAGCGCCGTCGTCTGACGGGGCCGCCGACGCCGCTCTCCCGCGGCCGAGGTCCCCGGCGCACCGCTAGGCCCCGACCGGGCGATGGGTCGGGATCGTGTTTGACCGGCCTGCGGGCCACGGAGACCGAAGACCATGCGCCACGGCGTCGCCCACCGGAAGCTCGGCCGCACCACGGCCCACCGCACCGCCATGTTCGCCAACATGGCGGCGTCCCTGATCAAGCACGAGCAGATCGTCACCACCCTGCCCAAGGCGAAGGAGCTGCGGCCCTTCGTCGAGAAGCTGGTCACCCTCGCCAAGCGCGGCGGCCTGCACGCGCGCCGCCAGGCCATCGGCCAGGTGCGCGACGTGACCCAGGTCGGCAAGCTGTTCGAGACGCTCGGCCCCCGCTATTCCGCGCGCCAGGGCGGCTACATCCGCGTGCTCAAGGCCGGCTACCGCCATGGCGACAACGCCGCCATGGCGGTGATCGAGTTCGTCGACCGCGACGTGAGCGCCAAGGGCCAGGACAGCGGCCCCGTCGCCGAGGTGGCCTACGGCGAGGAGTGATCCCGCCCCGCGGCCGAAGTCCAGCGCCCTTCCCGGTCAACGGCGAGGGCGCTTCTCGTCGCAGCCGGACACGGCGATCCAAACTTCGGAGGCGGGGACGGCGGGCGGCTTGGCGAGGCGCGGCGGCGCGGCGTAGGCTCTCGTCGGGGAGCCGCCGCATGACCATCGAATCCGTCGCCGAGCCGGTCGATCCCACCATCGCCAGCACGCCCGTCGACCTGCGCGTGGCCAAGCCGGCGCGGGGCCGGCGTGCGGCGGTCGGCTTCATCTTCGCCACCGCCCTGATCGACATGATCTCGTTCGGCGTGATCATCCCCGTGCTTGCGCCGCTGGTGGTGCAATTCGCGGGAAGCGCGGCGAAGGGCGCGCAGATCTACGGCCTGTTCGGCGGCGCCTACGCGCTGATGCAATTCATCTTCTCGCCGATCCAGGGCGCCCTGTCCGACAGGTTCGGCCGGCGGCCGGTGCTGCTGGCGTCGATCTTCGGCCTGGGCTGCGACTTCCTGTTCATGGCCGTGGCGCCGAACCTCGCCTGGCTGTTCGTGGGCCGGCTGATCAGCGGGGCCACGGCGGCCTCCTTCTCCACGGCCAACGCCTACATCGCCGACCTGAACGTCGACGAGCCGTCCGACGCCAAGCGTGCGGCCGCGTTCGGGATCATGGGCATCGCGTTCGGCGCGGGGTTCATCATCGGGCCGGCGATCGGCGGCCTCCTGGCGCAGCTCGGTCCGCGGGCGCCGTTCATCGGCGCGGCCTGCCTGTCGCTGACCAACTGGCTGTACGGTTTCTTCGTGCTTCCCGAGTCGCTGCCGCCCGAACGGCGCGCGCCGTTCCGGTTCAAGAACGCCAACCCGTTCACGAGCCTGAGCATCTACGCCAGCCACCCCCAGCTGCCGCCGTTCGCCGTGATCCTGGCGCTGCTCTACGTGGCGCAGCAGGTCTTCATCTCGTCGTTCGTGCTCTACGTGGGCTATCGTTACCACTGGGGGCCGGGGCTGGTCGGCCTGTCGTTGGCGGCCACGGGCGTGGGCTCGATGGTGGTGCAGGCGGCGGTGATCCGGCCCTTCACGGCCCGCTTCGGCGGACGCAACGCCATCTACACCGGGCTGGTGTGCGGCATGATCGCCTTCGTGATCTACGGCTCGGCCTCCGCGCCGTGGATGTACTGGGTGGGCGTGCCGTTCGGGGCCATGGCCGGGCTGATCATGCCGGGCGTGCAGGGCGTGATGACGCGGCGCATCCCGCGCGACCGGCAGGGGCGCCTGCAGGGCGCCAACTCGGGGCTGATGGCCATGGCGGGGCTGGTGGGGCCGGTGTTCTTCACCAACGTCTTCGCCTGGTCCATCAGCGGCGGACGGAACCTGCCGGGGCTGACGATCTACGTGGCGGCGGCGCTCTACGTCGCGGCGCTGGTCATCGCGGTGCTGATCCCGCGGCTGGACGCCGGGTCGGCGATGCAGCCGGCCACGCCATAATCACGCCCGCTCCGCGCGCCAAGCGTGGCGGCGCGACCCCTCACCCCGCGAGCGCCATGTCCCGGTTCCGCCTCTCCCTGTACCTGCCGCTGCTTGGCTTGGCCGCGGCCTGCTCCCGGCCGGAGGCGGCTTCCGCCCAGCCGCCGCTCGCGCCCCCGTTCGCGTCCCGGGGTCCCAACGACGGCTTGGTCGCGCCCAACCGCGCCGTCCCCGCCGACGCCGGGACGATGCGGATGGGTTTCGCGCCCGTGGTGCGCCGCGCCGCGCCGGCGGTGGTGAACATCTCCTCCAAGCGCGTGGTGCGCACGCAGACGGACCCGTTCTTCGCCTTCTTCGGCGGCATGGGCGCGCCGCGCGAGCAGGTGCAGGGCTCCCTCGGCTCGGGCGCCATCGTGCGCGCCGACGGGGTGATCGTGACCAACAACCACGTGGTGGAGGGCGGCCAGGAGATCACCGTCAGCTTGGCCGACCGCCGCGAGTTCCCCGCCAAGGTGCTCCTGGCCGACGCCCGGGCGGACATCGCCATCCTCAAGATCGACCCGGGCGGCGAGAAGCTGCCCGTGCTGCCCATCGCCGCGGCCGCAGGCCCCAGCGGCGGGCTCGAGGTGGGGGACCTCGTGCTGGCCATCGGCGACCCCTTCGGCGTCGGCCAGACGGTGACCAACGGCATCGTCTCCGCCCTGTCGCGCACGGGGCTGGGCGGAGACGCCAACGACTTCTCGAGCTACATCCAGACGGACGCCGCCATCAACCCGGGCAACTCGGGCGGCCCGCTGGTGGACATGGCGGGCGACCTGATCGGGGTGAACACCTTCATCGTGTCGCGCTCGGGCTCGTCTTCGGGCGTGGGCTTCGCCATCCCCGCGCCCCTGGTGCGCCGCGTGGTGGAGACGGCGCTGGGCGGCGGGCGCAGCGTGCAGCGCCCTTGGCTGGGCGCGCGCCTGCAGGGCGTGGACGCCGACACGGCGCGCTCCCTCGGCCTGGACCGTCCGCAGGGCGTCCTGGTGGCCGGCGTTTATCCCGGCTCGCCGGCGGAGCGCGCCGGGCTGCATGCGGGCGACCTGATCCTGGCCGCCGACGGCCAGCCGGTGAACGACGAGGGCGCCGTCAACTACGCCGCCGCCACCCACCGCGCGGGCGAGACGGCGCGCCTGTCGGTGCGCACGGCGGGCGGCGGGCGGCGCGAGGTGACGGTGACCCTGGCGGCCCTGCCTGGCGGCCCGCGCGACCAGCGGACGCTGTCGGGCCGCCAGCCCCTCTCGGGCGCCACGGTCGTGACGCTCACGCCCGCCGCCGCCGACGAGTACGGGCTCGACCCGTTCAGCCGGGGCGTGGCGCTGGTGCAGGCGGACGGGATCGCCGCCGCCCAGGGCTTCCGCGCGGGCGACGTGGTGAAGTCGGTCAACGGCGAGCGCATCGCCTCCACCGCCCAGCTCGCCCAGGCGTTGCGCGCCGACGGCTGGACCGTGGTGATCGACCGCGCCGGCCGCGAGATCACCGCGCAGTTCTGACGGGGCCGCCCGACCCGGCGGACGCCGTTTGGAGCCGTCGGATCGGGGCGCTAGAGCACGGCCCGTGTCCGACCTGTTCGAAGCCGCGGGGCTTGAGCCCTCCGCGCCGCGCCCGCTGGCCGAGCGGCTGCGGCCGGCGGCGCTGGGCGAGGTGGTGGGCCAGGCGCACCTGCTCGGGCCCGACGGGCCCATCGGGCGCATGGCGGCGGCGGGCCGGCTGTCGTCGCTGGTCCTGTGGGGGCCGCCGGGCGTCGGCAAGACGACCATCGCGCGCCTGCTGGCCGCCGCCGCCGGCTACGAGTTCCAGCAGCTGTCGGCCGTGTTCTCCGGCGTGGCCGACCTGAAGAAGGCGTTCGAGGCCGCCCGCGCCCGCCGCCTCGCCGGCCAGGCGACCCTGCTGTTCGTGGACGAGATCCACCGCTTCAACCGCGCCCAGCAGGACGGCTTCCTGCCCTACGTCGAGGCCGGCGACGTCACCCTGGTCGGCGCCACCACCGAGAACCCCAGCTTCGAGCTGAACGGCGCGCTCTTGTCGCGCTGCCAGGTGTTCGTCCTGCGCCGCCTGGACGGCGCGGCCCTGTCGGAGCTCCTGGCCCGGGCGGAGGCGCTGGAGGCCCGCCCCCTGCCGCTGACGCCGCCGGCGCGCGAGGCGCTGCTCGCCATGGCCGACGGCGACGGCCGCTTCGTGCTGACGCTGGCGGAGAGCCTCTACGCCTTCGGCCTTGCGGAGCCGCTGGACCCCGCCGGCCTCGCCGCCGCGCTGCAGCGCCGCTCCCTGGCTTACGACAAGGACCGGGAGGAGCACTACAACCTCATCTCCGCCCTGCACAAATCGATCCGCGGCTCCGACCCGGACGCGGCGCTCTACTGGCTGGCGCGCATGGTGGAGGGCGGGGAGGACCCGC
>CAXTCO010000143.1:0-6066 GCA_964242255.1 uncultured Caulobacteraceae bacterium
CACCCGCCCCCTGCTGGCGGCCGCCCGCGCGCAGCGGGCGGGCGCTCTGGCCGCCTACCAGAGCGTCGCGCAGTCCGCCTTCCGCGAGGTCGCCGACGACCTGGCCCGCCTGGACACGGTCGGCCGCCAGCGCGCCGCCCAGGCGGCGCTCGTCGCCGCCGCCGAGCGCAGCTCGCGCCTTTCGGAAGTGCGCTACAAGGCCGGCACGGACACCTTCCTCAGCACGCTCGTCGCCCGGCGCACCCTGTACGCCGCGCGCCGGAGCCGCGTCTCCGCCACCGTGGCCGACCTCGACGCCCGCCTGCAGCTGATGCAGCACCTGGGCGTCGCCTGATGTCGTCGACGGAGGCCGGACCGGCGCCGGCGGGGGCGGCCGACGCGCGCGTCGAAGACCCCTGGTCGGGCCGCACCTTCCTGGTCGTCTCCATCGTGGGCGCCTGGACCATGTACCTGGCGCTGGTCGCCGTGCGGGTCTCGGTGATCGCCTTCCCCCACGCCCACACCCTCATCGCCCGCCATGGCCTGACCGCGGCGACGGGCGTGGCGCTCACCGTCGGACTGCACTTCGTGCTCAAGCGTTTCGCGAACGCGCCGATCAGCACACGCATCTCTGCCGCCCTCGTGGCCAGCGCCGTCCCCGCCATGCTGCTTTCCTTGGTCAACTACGACGTCATGTTCGTCTTCGCGCCGGAGGGCCTCTGGTCGGTGCAGCTGCGACAGGACAACACCTTCGCGCAGGTGGTCACCGCCACCATGGCCGAGAACTACTTCCTCTTCATCGCCTGGGCGACGCTTTACACGGCGGTGTCGAGGGCGGACCAGTTCCGCGCCGCCCAGCGCGCCGCCCTGGCCGCCGAGGCGCAGGCGCGCGCCGCACAGCTGCAGGCGTTACGCTACCAGCTGAACCCGCACTTCATGTTCAACGCCCTGAACTCCGTCTCCGCGCTCATCCTGCAAGGCGACGCCGAGCGGGCGGACGCCACGGTCGCCCAGCTCTCCGCCTTCCTGCGCACCACCCTCGACCTCGACGTCTCGGCCGACATCACCCTGGACGAGGAGATCAGGCTGCAGCACCTGTACCTCGCCGTGGAGCAGATCCGTTTCGGCGACCGCCTTTCGGTGGTGGTGAAGGCGCCCGTGGACCTGCACGACGCGCTCGTGCCGTCGCTCATCCTGCAGCCGCTGATCGAGAACGTGGTGCGCCATGCGGTCTCGGCCAGCCTCGCGACCGTGAAGCTCTGCATCGTCGCGCGCGCGGAGGCCGGGACCCTGCACCTGCGGGTCGAGGACGACGCCCGCACCGCCGCGCCGCCGGCGCCGACGGGGGGCCGCGGCCTCCGCAACGTCCGTGAGCGGCTCGCCGTGCGCTTCGAAAACCGGGCCGGCTGCACCTACGGTCCGCGGCCGCAGGGCGGCTTCCGGGTCGACGTGCGGCTCCCCCTGCGGCGCCGGTCCAGGCCGTGACCGCCGCCACGCCGGTCCTGCGCGTGCTCCTGGTGGACGACGAAAGCCTCGCGCGCGACCGGCTGGAGCGGCTCTGCCGTGCGCTGGACGGCGTCGAGGTCGTGGGGCAGGCCGCCTCCGGTGGGGAGGCGCTGGAGAAGGCGGCCGAACTCAGGCCCGACGTCCTGCTCTTGGACATCACCATGCCGGGGCTCGACGGCCTGCAGACGGCTCAGGCGCTGGACCGGCTGCGGCCGATCCCCGCCGTCGTCTTCGTCACCGCCCACGACGGCTTCGCCGTCCGCGCTTTCGACGTCCCGGCCGTGGACTACCTCCTGAAGCCGGTCGAAGCCGACCGTCTGGCGCGCGCCCTCGGGCGATGCCGCGCGCCCGAGGACGCACCGCCTTCGACCGCCGACGGCGAACGCGCCTTCGCCACGGAGTTCTGGGCGCCGCGCAGGGGAAGCCTCGTGCGCGTGCAGGCGGACAGCTTGACCCACGTCGAAGCCGAGCGCGACTACGTGCGGCTCCACACGGGCGGCGACTCCTTCCTGATCAAGAGCACGCTGTCGAACATGGTGGCGGAGTTGGATCCGTCGACGTTCATCCGGACGCATCGTTCCTTCGCGGTCGCTTGCTCGGCGGTCGTCTCGTTGGAGCCGGGTCTGCGAGGCGAGCCCTTCCTGCGCTTGGGGAACGGCGTCCGTGTTCCTATCGGCAGGAGCTTTCTCAAGGAGGTCAGGCAGAGGATGAGAGTCTGATCCAAGCCGTCGGACCGCAAGTTCTTGTTTCGTGCTCGCTACGGCCCCCTGCATTCAACCCGACATCATCCTCAAGGCGCAGAGCAGTGAAGCTGCGCCGCAGGCTGCATTGACGCGCGCAGGAGAATCGACGCGCACATTCCTCCTGCAGGCGTGTATTTCGCCATCCAATCGGCGGCGCGGCGTAAGGTGTCCCTTTGACCGGCGACCGCGGCCCGGAACGCGGGGTCTTGCCTGGGGCCATCATGGCCATGAACGCCCCATAGCTTCAGCCGACCACACCTTCGCGTCTACGGTCGATGGGACGGCGGGCGTCCGCGGCGTCCACGCCGGCCAGGTGGAGAGGCGAGGGGGAAGGGTACCGTGTCGGCGTGGCCGTCGTCGCTGACCATGCTGAGCGCGAGCCCTCAGCAGATCGCAGCCTTGCAAGAGCGGTTCGAGGGCCCGCTTGTCCCTCGTCAGCATCCGTGACGGGGGACGAGCTATTCCTTCGACAAAGCACCTCGGGCTCGCAGTCGCTATGTGCTGTGCGGCACAGTGTGCAGCGGTGTGTCAGCGAGGCGCTGCACAGCCGCGAACACACCCCGTCAGAGGTGTGTTCGCCAAAACTGTGCTGTGTTGAGCAGAAAACCCACAAGAAACAATGGGTGGGTGGCGGTGACGGTGGGATTCGAACCCACGATACCGTTTCCGGTATGACGATTTAGCAAACCGTTGCCTTCAGCCTCTCGGCCACGTCACCCCCGCGCGCCGGACGGGGCAGGCCGGACGCGAGGCGGTGCGCATAGCGGGTCCGGACTGCGGTGGCAACGGTGCGGCCGGCTTCGCCCGCCCGCGCGGCTCCCCAGCGGGCGGGCCCCGAACGCAGTCCGGCGCAGAACGCCGGTTGACACGCCCGAACCTCCGATCAAGACGCCGCCGCCCCGGTGGTGACGTGAACGGGTCGTGGGAGGGCTCGACGAGGCCGACGAAGACCGGAGCCGCCGCCGCGTGAAAGCGGAACAGTCGTCGCGGGCCGGCCATGTCTCAGAACCTGCGCGGACTGGCGTCGGCCGGCGTCGCCGCGGCTGCGCCGCCGGCCGGCTATCCGGTGCAGGCGCTGGCAAGGCGCCCATGCGCGACGGCGTCCGCCTGAACGCGACGATCCACAGGCCTGCGGGTGGGGCCGCACCGTGTCGTGATGGGGCTGACGCCGTATCCCGACAGCAGCAGCATCTCGCGCTTCGCCGCGCATGGGTATGTGGTCGTCGTCGCGGCCATGACGGGCGGCCCCTACGACGGCGTCATCCAGCGGCTCACGGCGGCGGCCCGGCCGCCGCACCTCGTCACCATCATGCCGAAGCCTTCCCTTCAGCAGACCGCCGCCGAGGCGAAGGTGGCGCACATCCGCCTGCTGCAGGACGCCGCCCACCCGAGCACGGTCCCCCGCCCGTCGGCGGCTCCGCACGGGTCTGCATGACCGTGGCGGACCCCGTAGGAAGCCTGCGCCGCGGCGGCGGCGCCGCCGGGCGTTAACGCGGCGCTCAGCGCGGGTGTGGGACACGGTCGGCGGGCGCGCCGTTGCGCCCGCGAACCGAAATCCGAACGCCGGACCGCCGCGTGAACGCCCTCCCCGCCTTCCCGTCCGCCGAGGGCGCGCGCTTCGTCCGCGGCCCGCTGCGGCCCGAGCGGCTGGCCCCCGTGCGCGAGCGGCTGAGCGGGGCGGTGCTGCGGCGCATGTTCCAGGCCGTGGACGCGGTGGCCGCCACCAGCGGCGCCCTCCTGGGCGCGGGGCTGGCGGGCGAGGCCGCCCTGGCGTGGCAGCCCGCGGGAACGGTGGCCCCCCTGGTGCTGGGCGTGCTGACAACCCTGGGCGCCCTGGACGGGCTGGACGCCTACAGCTTCTCCACGCGCGATCCCCTGTGGCTGCAGCTGGCGCGGGCTTGGGCCGCCGTGGCGGCGGGGGCGGCCGTGGCGCTGGGGCTCTCCGCCCTGCTGCCCGCCGGCCGACCGGTGGAGGCGGCGGGGGTCGGCGCGGCCATGGCGCTGACCCTGGGCCTGTCTCACGCCTGGGCGTGGCTGCGCGTGCGGCGCTGGCGCCGCGCCGGGCGGCTGACGCCCAACATCATCGTGGTGGGCGCCACGGAGAACGCGGCGCGCTTGATCGAGAGCGCCCTCGCCACCCGCGAGGTGAACGTCATCGGCGTGTTCGACGACCGCGCCGACCGGGTCGGGCCGGACGTGCACGGCGTGCCGGTGCTGGGCGACACCAACGCGCTGCTGGAGCACCGCCTCCTGCCCTACGTGGACCGCATCGTCATCGCGGTGACGGCCACGGCGCAGGCGCGCGTCAGCACCCTGATCCAGCGGCTGCGCGTGCTGCCCAACACGGTCACCCTGTTCGTCGACGTGGAGGGCGAGCGGGAACGCGCGGACGCCCTGTCGCGCCTGACCGCCTCGCCGCTGGCCCACGTGTCGGGCGTGCGCCAGGACGAACGGCGCACGTTGATGAAGCGCGTGCAGGACCTGGCGATCGCCGGCGTCGGCCTGGTGCTGGTCTCGCCCGTGCTGGCGGCCGTGGCGCTGGCGGTGCGGCTGGACAGCCCGGGGCCGGCCCTGTTCCGCCAGCGGAGGCACGGCTTCAACAACGAGACCATCACCGTGCTGAAGTTCCGCTCCATGCGCGTGGAGGCGGCCGACGCCACCGCCGCGCGCCAGGTCAGCGTGGGCGACGACCGGGTGACGCGCGTGGGCCGCTTCATCCGCCGCACCAGCCTGGACGAGCTGCCCCAGCTCTGGAACGTGCTGCGCGGCGAGATGAGCCTGGTCGGCCCCCGCCCCCACGCCATCGGCATGAAGACGGCGGGCGAGGAGTCCTCGCGCCTGGTGGCCGAATACGCGTGGCGCCACCGCATGAAGCCCGGCATCACCGGCTGGGCGCAGATCAACGGCTCCACCGGCGCGGTCGACACGCCCGAGGCCGTGCGCCGCCGCGTGGCGCTCGACATCGCCTACATCGAGCGCCAGTCGTTCTGGTTCGACCTCTACATCATCGTCATGACCCTCCCGCGCCTCCTCGCGCAGCGGAACACGGTGCGCTGATGTTCTGGCGCGGCGTGCTGGGCTACCTGCCCGTGCAGGCGGTGCAGGGCCTTGCGGGGCTCGGCGCCGTGGTGGTGTTCACGCGGCTGCTGTCGCCGGCGGACTACGGGGCCTACGCCCTCGGCTTCTCCGCCTTCAGCCTGGTGGGCACCTGCGCCTTCATCTGGCTGGAGGCGGCCATGGCCCGCTTCTTCGCCGCCGAGGCGGAGGGCGAGGACCGGGCCGCCCTGTTCGCCACCGTCTACCGCACCTTCGCCGTGCTGAGCGTGGCGGCGCCGACGGCGGCGGCCGGCTTCGCCCTGCTGGCGCCCGTTCCCTCCGCCGTGCGCTGGGCGGTGGCGGCGGGCGTCGGCTCCACGGTGATCCGCTCCCTGCTCAAGCTGTCGCAGGAGCGGCGGCGGGCGGCGGGCGAGGTGCGCGGCTACGCCGTGCTGGACATGACGCAGACCCTGGGCGCCTTCGCCCTGGGCGCGGCGGGGGCTGCGGCGGGGCTCGGCGGGGCCGCGCCCCTGCTCGGCGCGGCGGCCACCAGCCTGGTGCTCGTGGCGGTGGTGCTGCCGGGCGAACTGCGCACGGCGCGAGCGGGCCGCTTCGACCGGGCGCGGCTGGGGCGCTACGCCGCCTATGGCGTGCCCATCTCGCTCTCGCTGGTGCTGGCCCTGGTGCTGGCCACCACCGACCGGTTCGTGCTCGCCGCCTTCACCGACGAGGCGACGGTGGGGGCCTACCACGCCGGCTACAGCCTCTCGAACCGCACGCTGGACGTGCTGTTCATCTGGCT
>CAXTCO010000144.1:0-6029 GCA_964242255.1 uncultured Caulobacteraceae bacterium
GGGCGCGGACGGGCGGCGGGCGGGCCGGGCGGCGGAGGCTTGGGCCGCCCTGTGGCTGATGCTGCACGGCTGGCGCGTCCTGGCGTTCCGCCTCCAGGCGCCCGGCGCGGAGATCGACATCCTGGCGCGGCGCGGCGGCGTGCTGGCGGTGGTGGAGGTGAAGCGGCGCGCCACCCTGGCCCTGGCGCAGCAGGCGCTTCACCCCGCCCAGGCGCAACGCCTGCTCGCGGCGGGTCTGGCGGTGCAGGGCGCCCGCCCTGGGCTGCACGGTTTGGCGCTTCGGCTCGACACCGTCGCGCTCGCACCCGGCCGCTTGCCGCGCCATAGTCCGGACGCCTGGTCCGACGCCGGGGAGCGCCCGCGACGATGACGTCCACCCGCCCGCCTCGCCCGCCTCGCCCGCCGCGCCGCCACGCGGGGCCGCCCGCGTGAGGCGCGACGCCGCCGAGGCCGCCCTCGCCGCCGCGGGCGCGGCGCCCGACACGCGCTTCCCGCTGTTCGAGGCCGCCCTCTGCTGCGCCCTGCACGAGACGCCCGGCCGCGACCCCGAGCCCGCACGCGCCCTGGCGTCGGAGGCCGAGTCGCGGCTGCGCGACCGGCTGCGCGGCGCCCCGCCCGAGGAGGCCCTGTGCGAGACGCTCGGCGTCGACCTGCACCTCTCCGGCGACCTGCTGGCTCCCGACGACCCGGCCAACACCGACCTCCTCACCGTGTGCGAGCGCCGCCGCGGCCTGTCCGTCGCCCTGGGCGTGTTGTTCCTGGAGGCGGGCCGGCGGTGCGACCTGCAGCTGGCGGGCGTCGACTTCCCCGGCCACTTCCTGCTTCGGGTCGAGACCGGGGAGGGGCCGATGGCGCTGGACCCTTTCACCGGCGGCCAAGTGGTGATGCCGTCCGAGCTGGTGCGGCGCGCCCTTCGCGCCGGCCTGCCTCCCGCCGTGGCCGACGACCTCGACCACCTCATGCGACCGATCCCCGCGCGGCAGGTGGCGCTGCGCCTCCAGGCGCAGATCTACGCGCGCGCCAGCCGCGCCGGCGACTTCGCCCGGGCCGAGCGCTCGGCCCTGCGGCGCGCCCTGCTCGACCCCGCCGACCACCGCCCCTGGCTCGACGTGGCGGCGGCGCGGGAGGGCCAGGGGCGGCTGGCGGGATCGCTGGAGGCGCTCGCCCGTGCCCAGTCGCTCGACGGCATGGCGTCCCTTGCGGCGCGGGCGCAGCGCGAGCGCGTGCGGATGCGGCTGAACTGAGGTTTCACGTGGAACATCGGCCCGCTAAGGACCGGTCATGAGCCTGCGCGTCGCCATCCAGATGGATCCGATCGATCATGTCGACGTGTCCGCCGACACCACCTTCCTGATGGCCCGCAACGCCCTGGAGCGCGGCCATAAGGTGTGGACCTATCATCCGGAGACGCTGGCGCAGCGCGACGGCCGCATCTCCTGCCGCGCCCGCCCGCTCGACGGCCTGAACGACCGCCAGGGCGAGCACGCGACGCAGGGCGCGCCCGAGGCGCTGGACCTGCACGGCGTCGACGTGGTGCTGCTGCGGCAGGACCCTCCGTTCGACATGGCCTACATCACCGCCACCCACATGCTGGAGCGGCTGGGGCCGGGCTCGGAGGGGAAGGGCGTGCTCGTCTCCAACGATCCGGCGGAAGTGCGCAACGCGCCGGAGAAGCTCTACGTCACCGGCTTCCCCGGCCTGCAGCCGCCGACGCTGATCACCCGCGATCCTCGCGCGCTGGCCGCGTTCCGCGACGAGCACCGCGACGTGATCGTGAAGCCGCTCTACGGGAACGGGGGGGCGGGCGTGTTCCGGCTGAAGCCGGGCGACGGCAACCTCGACTCGCTGCTGGAGCTGTTCTTCGCAGTCAGCCGCGAGCCGGTGATCGCCCAGGCGTTCCTCCCCGACGTCAGCGCGGGCGACAAGCGCATCCTCCTGGTCGACGGCGAGCCGGTGGGGGCGGTCAACCGCGTGCCGGCCGAGGGGGCGGTGCGCTCCAACCTGCACGTGGGCGGCCGGGCCGAGTCGGTGGAGCTCACCGCCCGCGACCGGGAGATCTGCGCGCAGATCGGCCCCGACCTGCGCCGCCGCGGCCTGTTGTTCGTCGGCATCGACGTGATCGGCGCCTACTGCACGGAGATCAACGTCACCTCGCCCACCGGCGCGCAGCAGCTGCTCCGCTTCACGGGCGTCGACGCCACGGCGTTGATGTGGGACGCCCTGGAGACGCGCCGCCGCGCCTAGGGAGGCCCCGCCACGCCGCCCGTGCAAGACTCCTCTCGTCCGGCCGCCGCCGGAAGGGGCTCGTGCGTGCTCTCCGGCCGCGCTTGCCCTATATGCCGCGCCTCATGTCCCGCCCGTTCCTGAAGATGAACGGCCTCGGCAACGACTTCGTCGTGGTCCAGGCCCCGGCCGGCGCGCCCTTCGCGCCCACGCCGGGCGAGGTGCGCGCCCTCGCCAGCCGCGGGCCGGACGGGATCGGCTGCGACCAGCTGGTGGCCCTGGAGCCCTCCGCCCGCGGCGACGCTTTCATGCGCATCTGGAACGCCGACGGAGAGGAGGTGGCCGCCTGCGGCAACGCCGCCCGCTGCGTGGGCTGGCTGCTGACCCAGGCCAGCGGCCGCGCCGACGCCGCCATCGAGACGCGCGCGGGCCTGCTGCACGCCGCCGCCGCCGGCGACCGGCGCATGACGGTGGACATGGGCCGCCCCGGCCTGGACTGGCGCGACATCCCCCTCGCCGAGGACATGGACACGCGGGGGATCGAGTTGGCCGTCGGCCCGCCCACCGCGCCGATCCTGCACACGCCGGGCTGCGTCAGCATGGGCAACCCGCACGTGGTCTTCTTCACGCCCGACGCGGCGGCCGCCCCGGTGCGCGAGGTGGGCCCGCTGATCGAGCGCCACCCCCTGTTCCCGCAGGGCGTCAACGTCGGCTTCCTGCAGGTGCGCGCCGCCGACCAGCTGCGCCTGCGGGTGTGGGAGCGCGGGGCCGGCCTGACCCTCGCCTGCGGCACCGGCGCTTGCGCCGCGCTGGTGGCGGCGGTGCGGCGCGGCAAGGCGGCGCGCGAGGCCGACGTGGAGCTCGACGGCGGAACCCTGCGCATCGTGTGGCGCGAGGCGGACGGCCATGTGCTGATGACCGGCGACGTGCAGCTGGAGTTCACCGGGACGCTGCCGCCGTGACCGCCGCGCCCGTCGCCGCCGTCCGGGAGCGGCCGGACGTGGAGGTGGTCACCTTCGGCTGCCGCCTGAACGCCTGCGAGAGCGAGCAGGTGCGCGCCCGCGCCGCCGCCGACGGCCTCGCGGACGCCCTGATCTTCAACACCTGCGCCGTCACCGGCGAGGCCGTGCGCCAGGCGCGCCAGGCCATCCGCCGCGCGCGCCGCGAGCGGCCGGGCGCGCGGATCGTCGTCACCGGCTGCGCCGCGCAGATCGACCCCGCCGCCTTCGCCGCCATGCCGGAGGTGGACCGGGTGCTCGGCAACGGCCTGAAGAGCGCCCCCGGCGCCTACGCGGCCGCCGCCTTCGCGGACGATGCGCCGCGCGTGCGCGTGGACGCCTTCGCCCGGCGCGACCCGGCCCTGCCCGTCGTTCCCGACCCCCGCTTCGAACTTGGGCGGCGCGCGCGCGTGGAGGTGGAGGTGCAGAACGGCTGCGACCACGCCTGCACCTTCTGCGTCATCCCCCAGGGCCGGGGCCCCTCGCGCTCCGTCCCGGCCGGCGAGGTGGTGGAGCGCGTGCGGGCGCTCGCCCGCGGCGGCGTGGCCGAGGTGGTGCTGACGGGCGTGGACGTGACCAGCTGGGGCGCCGACCTGCCGGGCGCGCCCACCTTCGGCCAGCTTGTCGCCCGCGTGCTGCGGCTCGCGCCCGAGCTCCCTCGCCTGCGCCTGTCGTCCATCGACGCGGCGGAGCTCGACGCCGACCTGCTGCGCCTGTTCGCCGAGGAGGAGCGGCTCATGCCGCACCTGCACCTCAGCCTGCAGCACGGCGACGACCTGATCCTGAAGCGCATGAAGCGCCGCCACGGCCGCGCCCAGGCGCTGCACCTCGTCGAGAGCGTGCGCCGCGTGCGGCCGGACACGGCCTTCGGCGCCGACCTGATCGCCGGCTTTCCCACCGAGAGCGAGGCCGCCTTCGCCAACACCCTGTCGCTGGTGGAGGAGGCGGGGCTGGCCTACGTCCACGCCTTCCCGTTCAGCCCGCGGCCGAACACCCCCGCCGCGCTGATGCCGCCGCTCGCCCCGGCCCTCGTCCGCGAGCGCGCCGCACGCCTGCGCGCCGCGGGGGCGGCGGCCCTGGCCCGCCACCTCGACCGGCAGGTGGGCCGCACGGTCGAGGCCCTGGTCGAGCGGCCCGGCCTCGCCCGCGCCGCGGACTTCACCGAGGTCGCGTTCACCGGCGGGGGCCGGCCCGGTGAGACGGTTCCGCTCGCGCTGAAGGGTCACGACGGCCGCCGCGCCCTCGCCTGACCTCGCGCGGGACGCGGAGCCGGCGGAAACGGCCGCGCTTCCGCCGCGTTCGCCTCCCGACACGGAGACGCCCCATGCTCGAGAAGCTGCCGCACGCCGTCGGGCGCGCCCTGAAGGACAACCGGCCCGGGCTGGAGAAGACGCTGCACGAGACCTGCGCCAAGGACGCGCCGGATCTCATCGAGGTCACCAGCTCCGCCTTCCTGCACGAGGCGCCCCTCCCGCCCGAGTTCACGCAGGACGGCATGGGCCTCTCCCCGCCGCTGAAGTGGACGGGCGTGACCCGCGACACCGCCGCCGTGATGGTGGTGGTGGAGGACGCCGACAGCCCCACGCCCAAGCCGATCGTCCACCTCCTCGCCTACGACGAGCCCGGCCGCAACGGGGAATGGGCGGGCGGCGATCTGAAGTCCCCCGCCGGCGAGGGCGCCGGGCACGCGGTCGGCCGCAACAGCTTCGGCCATGACGGCTGGCTTCCGCCCGACCCGCCGCCCGGCCACGGCGTGCACCGCTATGTGTTCCAGGTGTTCGCGCTCAAGCACGCCAGCGGCCTCGACAAGGACCACCCGAAGAAGAAGGATGTGGCCGAGGCGTTGAAGGGCAACGTGCTCGCCAAGGGCGTGCTGATCGGGACCTACGAGCGCAAGTGACCGGTCCGGACGCGGGGGTGCGTCCGCCGTCGTTCCCGCCTAAATGTCCGCCATGAACGACGCGCCCGCCCCTGGCGGACCGAACGGCTCCGGCTTCATCGTCGCGCCCATCCCCGGCACGGGTCCGCGCCCGGGCTGGATGCAGCGGCTCGCCAAGGGGCTGTCGCGCTCCTCCACCCAGCTCGGCGAGCAGGTGGTGGCGACGCTCACCAAGAAGAAGCTCGACCAGTCCGACCTCGACGCCCTGGAGGAGATGCTGATCGAGGCCGACCTCGGCCCGGAGGCCGCCGCCCGCATCGCCGAGCGCTTCGGCGCCGGCCGCTTCGGCCGCGAGGCGACGGAGGACGAGGTGAAGGAGAGCCTGGCCGAGGCCATCGCCGGCGAGATCCGCCACCGGGAGGGGCGTTTCGCCCCGCTGGAGGGGTTCGGCTCCCGGCCGCGCGTGGTGCTGTTCGTGGGCGTCAACGGTTCGGGCAAGACCACCACCCTCGGCAAGGTGGCCGCCGACCTGCGCCGCCGCGGGGCGCGCGTGCTGATCGCCGCGGGCGACACCTTCCGCGCCGCCGCCATCGAGCAGCTGGCCGTCTGGGCCGAGCGCGCAGACGCGCCGATCGTCTCCAAGCCCGCCGGTTTCGACGCGGCGGCCCTCGCCTACGAGGCCGTGGAGCGCGCCCGGCGCGAGGGGTTCGACGTGGTGCTGATCGACACGGCCGGCCGCCTGCAGAACAAGCAGGGGCTGATGGACGAGCTGGGCAAGATCGTGCGCGTGCTCCGCAAGCTCGACCCCTCCTACCCCCACGACACCCTCCTGGTGCTGGACGCCACCGTCGGCCGCAACGCCCTGGGCCAGCGCCAGGAGTTCGACCGGGTGGCGCGCGTCACGGGCGTGGTCATGACCAAGCTCGACG
>CAXTCO010000145.1:0-5994 GCA_964242255.1 uncultured Caulobacteraceae bacterium
CCGCTGGTGGCCGCGGCGTGCCGGCGAGGCTCGGCGGCGGAGGCGGCGCAGCCGGGCGGGAGCGCCGACGCGCCCTCCGCCGCCGCCCTTGATCCTGCGGGGCCTGTCCCCGCCCTGCGCGACCTCGCGCCGTTCCCGGTCGGCACGGAGGTCACCACCGAACAGCTGGACGACCCGGCCTTGCCGAGGCTGGCGGCCCGCCAGTTCAGCCAGATCACCCCCGGCTACCAGCTCAAGATGGAGGTGGTGCTCAAGCCCGACGGGCGGCTGGACTTCGGCCCCGCCGACCGCATCGCCGCCTGGGCCGCCTCCAACCGCCAGCGCCTGCACGGCCACTGCCTCGTCTGGTACCTGCAGGATCCGGAGTGGTTCAAAGGCCTGCAGGACGACCCCCGCGCGTTCGGCGCCGCCTACGACCGCTACATCACCGACGTGACGGCGCACTTCCGCGGCCGCGTCGCCGGCTGGGACTGCGTCAACGAGGCCGTGGCCGAGGACGGAGAGGGCCTGCGCCCCAGCCGCTGGGCCGCGGTGCTCGGCCCCGAGGAGCACATCGCACGCGCCTTCGAGGCGGCGCACGCGGCCGACCCCGACGCGATCCTCTTCCTGAACGACTTCGCGCTGGAGCGCCTGCCCAAGAAGCGCCTCGCCTTTCTCAACCTGGCGGAGCGGCTGCTGAAGCGCGGCGTCCCGCTCGGCGGGCTGGGCACCCAGGGGCACCTGGACATCGACGTGGCCGACGGCCTGTCGCGCCCCGCCTTCCGCGACCTCGGCTCCCTCGGCCTGCCGGTGCACTCCTCGGAGCTCGACGTGTCCACGCGCCCGCGCCGGCTGGACTTCCGCTCCGACCCCGAGCGGCTGCGGCTGCAGGCGCGGCGCTGCCGCGAGGTGCTCGACGCCTTCCTGGAGCTGCCGCCCCGCCAGCGCTACGCCTTCACGATCTGGGGCGTGCGCGACCGCGACAGCTGGCTCAACCTGCCCGACGAGCACGCCGGGACCGACAAGCCCCTGCCCTTCGACGACGCGGGCCGGCCCAAGCCCGCCTTCTGGTCCATGGCGGCGGCCCTGCGCGCCTGACGCCGTCGGCCCGGCGGGATCGTTCGCGCGGCGGCTCCGTTCCTCCCGACAGCGGAAGGAGCGAAGTCATGAGCGTCAGCACCACCATCCAGAGGGCGTTGCTCAAGACAAGCGAGGTGATGGGCGCCGACCTCTACGACAGCGCGGGCCATAAGATGGCGGTGGTGAGGGAGCTTTTCCTCGACCCCGCCTCCGGCCAAGTGCATTTCGCCATCGTCGAACTGTCCGGCCTGCTGGGCGGCGGGGGCAAGTTCCACCCCGTGCCCTTCGGCGTCCTGCGGTGGGACGCCGCGCACGCCGGATACGTCGCGCCCTTCACCAAGGAGCGGCTGAAGGCGGCCCCGGCCTACGACCGCGACCAGATCAACAGCAACGCTTACGGCTGGGACACCCAGGTGCAGAGCTACTACGCGGTCTGACGAAAGGCGCCCTCAGCGCGGGTGGAAGGCGCTCCGCTCGGGATCGAGGGGAGACGTCGCCGGGGGCGCGGCGGAGGCGGCGCCCTGCGCCTGCCGCTCGCGCCTCAAGGCGTGCAGGTCCTCCGCGATGGAGAACACCGCGACGAAGAACTCGCAGCAGCTGCGCCAGATCAGCGCCAGCGCGCCCGCGATCAGGAGGCCCACCACGACGGTCGGCGCCGCCAGCAGCAGCCCTTCCCCCCAGCCCGAGCGGATCCACAGGCCCACCGCCGCGCCGACGGAGCCGAAGGCGACCAGCGAGATCAGCGCCAGCCCGGCCCAGTAGACGAGGTGGGTGATGGGCCCGGTGAGCAGGCGCTCGAACGTCAGGAGCTCCCACAGGAGCCCGCGCCGGCGTCGCGCCGCAGAGGGGGAGGTGGACAGGGGAGCCGCGCCTTCCTGGTGACCGGGACGCGAACGGCTACCAGCGCAGCCGTGCGCAGGCAACGCGGCCGCCTCGCACGAGGGCGGAATCGCGCCTACATGACGCGGCCTCCGCCCCCGCCCAAGACCCCGTCCAGAGACCCCGCCCCGTGCCCGAGCCCCGTTCCGTCCGCGTCGCGATCATCGGTTCCGGCCCGGCCGGCTACACCGCCGCCATCTACGCGGCGCGCGCCCTGCTGAAGCCCGTGCTCGTTTCGGGGATGGAGCCGGGGGGCCAGCTGACCATCACCACGGACGTCGAGAACTACCCGGGCTTCGCCGACGTGATCCAGGGCCCCTGGCTGATGGAGCAGATGCGCGCCCAGGCCGAACACGTCGGCACGGAGATCATCAACGACCTCGTCGTGGAGGCCGACCTGAAGCGCCGCCCCTTCCGCCTGAAGCTGGACAGCGGGGCGGAGCTCCTGGCCGAGACCCTGGTGATCGCCACGGGCGCCCAGGCGCGCTGGCTGGGGCTGGAGAGCGAGCAGCGCCACCGCGGCTTCGGCGTCTCGGCCTGCGCCACCTGCGACGCGCCGTTCTACCGCGGCCGGCGCGTGGCCGTGGTCGGCGGCGGCAACACGGCGGTCGAAGAGGCGCTGCACCTCGCCGGCTTCGCCACGAAGGTCACGCTCATCCACCGCCGCGACGAGCTGCGGGCCGAGCGCATCCTGCAGGAGCGCCTGTTCGCGCATCCCAGGATCGAGGTGCTGTGGGACCATGAGGTCGACGAGGTGCTGGGCGGCGCGCAGCCGATGGACGGCGTCACGGGCGTGCGGCTGAAGCACCGCCTCACCGGCGCGCCCGTCGAGCTCGCCCTGGACGGCGTGTTCGTCGCCATCGGCCACGCGCCGGCTTCTTCCCTGTTCAAGGGCCAGCTGCCGACGGACGGCGCGGGCTACCTCCACGTCCATCCCGGCAAGACGGCCACGGACGTCAAGGGCGTGTTCGCCGCGGGCGACGTGACGGACGATGTCTACCGCCAAGCCGTGACGGCGGCGGGCATGGGCTGCATGGCGGCGTTGGAGGCCGCCCGCCTCCTCGCCGAGGAGGACCACGCGCGCGCCCACCACCCGATCAGCCACCAGGACGCCAAGAAGATCGCCGCCTGGTGAGGCGCCGCTCGTCGAACATCGCGACACGTCTTCGGCCGTGAGCTCCGGCCCTCCGCCTGACGAACCCCGCGTCACCGTGCTGCTCGCGGCGAGCGCCGCCGCGGCTGCCGCGGCGGTGCGGGAGGCGACGGCCGCCCTGGGTGCAGGCCGCCCGGTGAAGCGCATCGATCCGCCTGCGGGGTCCGCCACCCTCTCGGCGCTGGAGGCGGCCGAGCCGGCATCGGTGCTGATCGCCCGCGGCGGAGCGGCCGAGTGGCTCGCCCTGGCGCGGACGCGGCCGGACCTGCTCCGCCTCGTCCACCTGCGGCCCGCCTTGGTGGCGGTGCACGACGCGGTGGGCCGGCCCTGGCCAGAGGGGTCGGCCCGCGCCGCGCGGTGGCGGGCGCTGCTGGACGACGACCGGGCGCTTGATGGCTTCCCGGTGTTGGCGGAAGATGCGCTGTTCACCCAGCCGTCGCGCTTCCGCGAGGATCTGGCCGCCCTGCTGGACGCCCGCCCGCCGCCCGTCGAGGAGGGCGGCGCGGCGGTGGGCGGCGCGGATCCGCCCGGCTACGCCGAAGCCCTCCGCGAGACGCTGGGGAGCGACGCGCATGCGTCCGCTCCGCCGACCCGGTGGGCGACGGGCGGTGTCTTCGACGTGCGCGAGGGCGGCGGCGGGGCGGCTTTCCTGGCGAGCGGCTGGTCGCACGTGGAGGTGGACAGGGTGTGGACCGACGGGGACCGCGCCGTGGTGGTCCTGCCGCCCGTCCCGACCGGCCGTGTGCAGGTGTGCACCCTGTCGGGCCAACTGGCCCACCGCAGCGACGGGGTCGTCGCCGTCGAGGTCTCGTCGGGTGGGCGGCCGCTCGGCGCGGTCGCGCGGGCGCCGGGGGAGCCGGCCGACGTCGCCCTGACGCTGCGGACGCCCGGGCCGGCCGACGGCGGGCCGCTGCGCCTCGACCTCGCCTTCACGGGCCTGGTCCGCGTCTGCGACGAGCACGGCGGCGACGACAGGCGGCGCCTGGGCCTGGCGCTCATGCGGGTGGAGCTGCGGGACGGAGGCGCGCCGCCGCCGCCGGGCTTGGATGGCGCTGTCGAAGCGCAGGTCGGGCGGGTGGTGCTGGGCGACCGCCGCACCGCCGCCGCCTGGTTCGCCGCCCAGCAGCCGGGCGGGCCGACCCCCTCCGTGCTGATCGCCGGCGGAGAGCCCCGCGACTGGCCGGACGGCCTGGAGCGCTACGCCGAGCGGGCGCGGGCGCGGATCGAGATCGACGACGCCTGGACGCGGCTCGAAGCCGGCGGCGCGTCATGAAGCTGCACTCGGACAGGGCCTGGGCCATGCTGGGCATGCGCGAGGGCGATGCGGGCCTGCGCTTCACCACGGCCGGCTACTCCGCCGTCAACGCGCGGCTGAAGCCGGCCGTCGCCATGATGCGCACGCTGACCGCCGCGCGCGGACCGTCGCCGGACGGGCCGGACGGCCTGACCCTGCTGCAGTTCGACGACTTCGCCCACCAGCGCGTCCGCTCCGTGGCTTTCGGGCGCCTCGTCGGCGAGGCTCCCGCGGTCGAGCTGGTCATGGATCCCTACTTCCACGCCGGCGGGGGATACCCGCAGCTCCGCGCCGCGGCCGAGGCCGGGGCGCTGCCGCCGTGGGAAGCGCGGGAGGACCTGTTGTTCTGGCGCGGGCGCGGCACGCACCGGCACGAACGCCTCGACGGCGGCCCCGTGGCGGCCCTGTCCGACGCGCCGCGCATCGCGACGGCCCTGCGCCTGCGGGATCATCCCTGGGCGGACGTGAAGATCCTGGGCGCCTGGATCCAGCCGGAGACGGAGGCGGAGGTGTTGGCGTGGCTGCGTGCGGAGCGCATCTACGGCGCGGGCCGGCCGATGACGGAGCACGCCCGCTACAAGTTCCAGCTGGACATCGACGGCGTGGCCAACGCCTGGGCCCTGTTCGAGCGGCTGCTCGGCGGCTCTTGCGTGCTGAAGGTCGGCTCGCCCTTCGAGATGTGGTTCTACGACCGCCTGCGGCCGTGGGAGCACTTCGTGCCGGTGGCGCACGACGGCTCCGACCTCGAGGCGCGGCTGGACTGGTGCCTGTCCCATCCGGCCGAGGCCCGCGCCGTCGCCGAAGCCGGCCAGCGCTTCGCCCTGGCGCACACCTACGACGTCGCGCTGGAGGAGACGTTGGGCGCCTTGCGCCGCTGCCGCCTGCCGCTCTGAGGGGACGGGCGGCGCAGGCCCTCAGCCCTCGCCGCCCAGGCCGTAGGCGGCGTGGAGGGCGCGGACGGCGAGCTCGGTGTAAGCGGCCTCGATCAGGACGCTGATCTTGATCTCGCTGGTGGAGATCACCTGGATGTTGACGCCGCGCTCGGCCAGGGCGCCGAACATGGTGGAGGCCACGCCCGTGTGGCTGCGCATGCCGACGCCGACGACGCTGACCTTGGCGACCTCCTCGTCGATGTCGGCGGCCTCGAAGCCGATCTCGGCCTGGTGGGCGCGCACGATGGCCATGGCGCGCTCCGCGTCGCGCTTGCCCACGGTGAAGCTCATGTTCGCCACGTCGCTGGCGCGGGCGCGGCTCTGCACGATCATGTCGACGTTGACGTCGGCGTCGGACAGGCCGGCGAAGATCTTCTGGCTGACGCCCGGGTGGTCGGGCAGGCCGAACAGGGTGATCTTGGCCTCGTCGCGGCTGTAGGCCACGCCCGAGACGATGCGTTTCTCCACGATGGTCTCCTCGTCGCAAACGACAGTGCCGACGTCGTTCGCCGCTTTCGCCAGGTCTTCCGGCTCTGTGAAGGAGGACAGCACGCGCACGGGCACGCGCTGGGCCATGGCCAGCTCCACCGAGCGCGTCTGCAGCACCTTGGCGCCCAGCGAGGCCATCTCCAGCATCTCCTCGTAGGAGATGCGCGGGAGGCGGCGGGCGCGGCGCT
>CAXTCO010000146.1:0-5981 GCA_964242255.1 uncultured Caulobacteraceae bacterium
GCCCGCGGCCGGACCCGCCGTCGACTGGGCGGCCGCCGCGGCCGCGGCGGCGAGGGGGACGGCGGCGAGGAAGGTGCGGCGGCGCATGGGCCTAGCTAGCCCGTTCATCGCCGCGCTGGAAAGCGGAAGCGCGCCCGGCCGCTCGGGCCGGGCGCGTTCGAGGTCAGACGACGGCCCGCGTGACGGCCGCTTCCGTCTGCAGGCCGCCCAGGCGGCCGGCGACGGCCGCGGTGAAGGCGCTCAGCAGCATGCCCACGGCGACGAAGAAGGACGACTGCGCCGCCACGTCGGCCGAGGCGTGCGCCGCCGCCGTCGTCGCCGAACCCGCCATCGCCTCGGCGTAGGGCGCCAGGATCGCCGCGGCCAGGACCACGCCCACCACCGTGCTCACCGCCCAGGCCAGCAGGCCGTGGGCCGTGTCGCGGAAGTGCGCCTCGTCGGTGTGCGTGCTCCAGCTGGGCCGCAGCCGGCCGGCGAGGTAGCCGCCCAGCGCCGCCGAGAGCACCTGCGCCGCCACCGCGCCAGCGCCGACCTGCGGAGTGAAGGCGGCCAGGGAGCCGCGGCTCGCCAAGCCGCCCGGCGCCAGCGTGTAGCCGAAGCCCGCCGCCAGCACGGTGAAGAAGATCGAGATGGCGAGCGCCGCCGCCGCGCCGGCCAGCACCGCCGACCACGCCACCGGCGTCTCGGCCTCGAGATAGGCGTCCGTCCGCGTGTTCAGGGACATGCCCGCCTCCTCAGAAGTGGTGCGTGCACAGGGCCAGCAGCAGGATGATCGGGAGGGGAACCCCCAGGAACATCAGGAGGAGCGAGCGCATGTGGAGTTCTCCCAGCCGGACGGTCGCGCCTGTGCGGTCGACCTTGGCCGTAAGAACGACGAGGGCGGACGACCCGTTCCGGCCGCCCGCCCCGAAGCCCAGCCGCCGGGGCGGCCAAGAGCTGTCGCTGGGTCAGGCCGCCAGGTCGAAGCGGTCGGCGTCCATCACCTTGGTCCACGCCTTCACGAAGTCCTTCACGAAGGACGCGTGCGCGTCGGCCGAGGCGTAGACCTCCGACAGGGCGCGCAGCTGGGAGTTGGAGCCGAACACCAGGTCGGTGCGCGACGCCTTCCACTTGGGCTCTCCCGTGTGGCGATCGGTGCCCTGGAACACCTCGTCGGCGTGGCCGTCGATCTGCTTCCAGGACGTGCCCATGTCCAAGAGGTTGACGAAGAAGTCGGTCGTCAGCTGGCCCGGGCGCGTGGTGAACACGCCGTGGTCGACCGCCTTGGGGTGGTTGGCCCCGATCACGCGCAGGCCGCCCACCAGCACGGTCATCTCCGGCGCCGACAGGCCCAGGAGCTGGGCGCGGTCGACCATCAGCTCTTCCGTCGGCACGTTGAAGCGCACCTGCAGGTAGTTGCGGAAGCCGTCGCAGCGGGGCTCCAGCACCGCGAAGCCTTCCACGTCCGTCTGCTCGGCGGTGGCGTCCGTGCGGCCGGGGGTGAAGGGCACCTCCACCGCATGGCCGCCGTCCGCCGCCGCCTTCTCGACGCCCGCGCAGCCCGCGAGCACGATCAGGTCGGCCATGGAGATCTTCTTGCCGTCGGCCTTGTCGAAGCCGCCGGAGCCGAAACCGCGCGTGTCGAACCCGCCGCCGTCGAACTCCGCCTTGATCTTCTCAAGGGCGGCGAGCACGCGGCCGAGCTGCTCGGGCTGGTTGACCTCCCAGTCCTTCTGCGGGGCCAGTCGGATGCGGGCCCCGTTGGCCCCGCCCCGGTGGTCCGAGCCGCGGTAGGTGGAGGCCGAGCTCCAGGCCGTGGCCACCAGCTCGGCGACCGTGAGGCCGCTGGCCAGCACCTTCTCCTTCAACGCCTTGACGTCCGCAGCGTCCACCAGCGGGTGGTCGACGGCGGGGATGGGGTCCTGCCACAGCAGGTCCTCGGCCGGCACCTCGGGGCCGAGGTAGCGGGACTTCGGGCCCATGTCGCGATGGCACAGCTTGAACCAGGCGCGGGCGAAAGCGTCGGCGAAGTAGTGCGGGTCGGCCCGGAACTTCTCCATGACCGCGCGGTAGGCGGGGTCGACCTTCAAGGCCATGTCGGCGGTGGACATCATGGTCGGCACGCGCTTGTCGGGGCTGTGCGCGCCGGGGGCCAGGGTCTCGGCCGGGTTGCCGACGGGCTGCCACTGCTTGGCGCCGGCCGGGCTGCGGACCAGCTCGTACTCGTGGTCCAGCAGCATGTCGAAGTAGGTCATGTCCCAGGTGACGGGCGTGGGCGTCCAGGCGCCCTCCAGGCCGCTGGTGATGGTGTGGTCGCCCATGCCGCTCTCGTGGGTGGAGAGCCAGCCCAGGCCCTGGGCCGCGATGTCGCCGCCCTCGGGCTCGACGCCCACGTGCTTGGTGTCGCCCGCGCCGTGGGCCTTGCCGAAGGTGTGGCCGCCGGCGGTCAGCGCCGCGGTCTCCTCGTCGTTCATGCCCATGCGCGCGAAGGTCTCGCGCAGGTCGCGCGCCGAGCCCTTGGTGTCGGGCTTGCCGCCCGGGCCTTCCGGGTTGACGTAGATCAGGCCGTGCTGGATCGCCGCGAGCGGGTTCTCCAGCGTCAGGCCCGCCTCCTCGTCGATGCGGGTCTGGCCGAGCCACTCCTCCTCGGTGCCCCAGTAGATGTCCTTCTCGGGCTCGTACACGTCGGCGCGGCCGCCGCCGAAGCCGAAGGTCGGGCCGCCCATGCTCTCGATGGCGACGTTGCCGGCCAGGATCATCAGGTCGGCCCAGCTGAGCTTCTTGCCGTACTTGGCCTTCACCGGCCACAGCAGGCGGCGCGCCTTGTCCAGGTTGCCGTTGTCCGGCCAGCTGTTCAGCGGCGCGAAGCGCTGCGTGCCGGAGGAGGAGCCGCCGCGGCCGTCGCCCGTGCGGTAGGTGCCGGCGCTGTGCCACGCCATGCGGATGAAGAACGGGCCGTAGTGGCCGTAGTCCGCCGGCCACCAGGGCTGGCTGTCGGTCATCAGCGCGGTCAGGTCGCGCTTCAGCCCGGCGTAGTCGATGCCCTTGAACGCCTCGGCGTAGTCGAAGTCCGCGCCGTGCGGGTCGGGGCTGACGCCGCGCTGGTGCAGGATGTCGATGGACAGGAGGTTGGGCCACCAGTCGCGGTTGGTGCGGCCCAGGAGCGTGCGCAGCGCGGGCGAGTCGGCGGGGATCGGTTCGCCTTCCGGCGCGTCCGGGTTGATCGCGTTCATGCCAGGTCTCCCTTGAAGGTCCGCGCCCGGCGCGCTCGAACGGCCGCTTGCGGGCCGGGCGGAGCGATCCCGCCTCGGCCCGTGCGGTGGAGCGCCACGCCGGACTGGACAGGCAGATGGCCCATCCGGATAAATCAATCCAACGATTTGACCCTATTTCTCTCATAGGCGCTTCCGATCACCGCTCCCCCCTCCCTCCGCCAGCTGGGCTACCTCGTCGCCCTGCGCGAGCACGGCCACTTCGGCCGCGCGGCGGCCGCCTGCTTCGTGACGCAGTCGACCCTGTCGGTCGGCATCGCGGAGCTGGAGCGCGCGCTGGACGCGCACCTTGTCGAGCGCTCCAAGCGCAGCGTGCGCTTCACGGCGGTGGGCGAGCAGGTCGCGGCGCAGGCGCGCGAGGTGCTGCGCGCGGCGGAGGACCTGCAGACCCTGGCGCAGGGGTCGCGCGAGCCCCTTGTCGGGCCGCTGCGCATGGCGGCCATCCCGACGGTGGCGCCCTTCCTGCTCCCCGCGGTGGTGTCGGCCTCGCAGCGGGAGTGGCCGCGCCTGAAGCTGGCCGTGCGCGAGATGCTCACGGGGGCCGCGTGCGAGGCCCTGGCGCGGGGCGGCGTCGACTGCGTGCTGCTGGCGCTTCCCGTCGATTGCGGCGAGGTGGAGGCGTGCGAGCTCCTGGTCGACCGGCTGGTGCTGGCCTCGCCCGCGGACCCCGCCGGCGCGGGCGAGGGCGGCCCCGTCGCCCCGGCCGCCCTCGATCCGGCCGACCTGCTGCTGCTCGACGAGGGCCACTGCCTGCGCGACCAGGCCCTCGCCGCCTGCGACCTGAGCGAGGCGGCCCCCGAGTCGCGGCTGGTGGCGTCCACCCTGCACACCCTGGTCCGCATGGTGGACGCGGGGCTGGGCGTCACCTTCCTGCCCCGCATGGCGGTGGACGCCGGCCTGCTGGACGGCACGCGCGTGACGAGCCGGCCCCTGGCGCCGCCCGGCGCGGAGCGGCGCATCGCCCTGGTCTGGCGCAAGGGCAACCCTCGCGCCGCCGACCTGCGCCTCCTGGCCGCCACCCTGCGCCGGGCGGTGGCGCCGGCGCCTGCGGAGGCGGCGTGAGCGCCGGGGTCGCGTCGGCGGGCGAGCCCGTCTAGCTTCGCCCGGTGGACGCACATCGTATGGATCCCGATTCGCACCGCCTGGGCGTCGACCTGGGGGGCACCAAGATCGAGGCCGCCGCCATGTCGGGCGACGGCGCCCTGACGGAGCGGCGGCGCGCCGCCACGCCGCAGGACTACGACGGCCTGGTGCGCGTCGTGGCCGAGCTGGCGGCGGCCGTGGCCGCGCCGGCGACGCCGCTGGGCATCGGCATCCCCGGCTCCGTCTCGCCCGCCACCGGCCTGATCCGCGGCGCCAACACCACCTTCCTGAACGGCCGCGACCTGGCGCATGACCTGGCGACGGCCACCGGCCGACGTGTGCGGATCGCCAACGACGCAGACTGCTTCGCCCTGTCGGAGGCGACGGACGGCGCGGGCAGGGGCGCCAAGGTCGCCTTCGGCGTGATCATCGGCACCGGCTGCGGCGGCGGCGTGGTGGTGGACGGGCGCTTGGTCCCCGGCGCGGGCGGCATCGCCGGCGAGTGGGGCCACACCCCGCTGCCCTGGGCGACGGCCGAGGAGCACCCGGGGCCGCTCTGCTGGTGCGGCCGCCGCGGCTGCATGGAGCAGTGGGTCTCCGGCCCCGCCTTCGCCCGCGACGGCGGCGCGCCCTCGCAGGAGCTGGCGGAGCGCGCGGAGGCCGGCGAGCCGCACGCCGTGGCGGCGCTGGAGCGCTATGTCTCCCGGCTGGCGCGCGGGTTGGCGGTGGTGTGCGACATCGTGGACCCCGCCGTGATCGTGCTGGGCGGCGGCATGAGCAACGTGGAGGCGCTCTATCCCGCCGTGGAGCGCGCGCTGGGCCCCCACACCTTCACGGACGCCCCGGTGGCGCGCGTGGTGAAGAACCGCTGGGGCGACAGCTCGGGCGTCCGCGGCGCCGCCTGGCTATGGCCGCACCCCACCGCCTGAGCCGCGCCGCCGGCGCCCTGCGGGGCGGCGGCGACCGGGCCTTGAGCTCGGCGTCGCGACGCTTCAGGAACGGCGTCGTCCCATGCCGGCCCGCCTGACCTCTCCCGCCGCCGAGCCGCGCCTGCGCAAGCGGCGCGCTTGGCTCGTGTTCGTCCCGTTCACCGTCGGCGTGCTCCTGCTGGCGGCGTGCGCAGGGGCCTGGATCGTGCTGCGCGGCCGGCTGCTCACGGCGCTGGAGCGCGCGCCCGACCGCGCCCGCGCGGCGGGGCTGGAGCTGTCGCTCGGGCGCGCGGAGGTGGGCGGCTTCCCCTTGCGCCTGCGCGTCGCCGCCGGGCCCGTGCGGCTGGCGTGGCGCTCGGGCTGGGCGGTGGACGCGCCGCACCTCGTGGCCCAGGCCTACGTCGTCTCGCCCCTGCACTGGGTGCTCGCCGCGCCCGACGGCCTGACGGTGACCCGGCCCAAGGACGGGCCGGTGGCCGTGTCCGGCTCGGCCCTGCGCGCCAGCGTGGCGGGCGTGGGGACCTCCCCGTGGCGCATCGTGCTGGAGGGGCGGGACGTCGCCTTCGCCACGCCGGCGGGCGCGCGCCCGTTCACGCTCCTCGCCGCGCGGCGGCTGGGGCTGTACGTGAAGCCGGCGCCCGGCGGACCGGCCGGCGACGGGGCGGTGCTGCTCGACCTCGCCGGCGCGCGCGCCGCGCCGGGCGGGCTCGCCTGGAAC
>CAXTCO010000147.1:0-5958 GCA_964242255.1 uncultured Caulobacteraceae bacterium
GGCGGATGAGCCCCGCCGCCTCCCGCGCGGCTTGGCCGGCGGTGCTGCAGCTCGCCGCACGCCTCGGCGTGCCGCCGCGCGAGATGTGGGCGCTGTCGCTCGCCGAGTGGCGCGCCCTCACCACGCCGCCGGCCGCCGCCGCGCCGCTCACCCGCGCCGAACTCGACGCCCTCCTCCTCCTCCACCCGGACGACGCACCATGACCGACCCCATCCCGGACGGCGGGGGCGCAGGCCTGCCCGGCCTCGCCTCGCAGGCCGCCGAAGCCGCCGCCGCCCTGGCCTCGCTGCAGGCGCCCGCCAAGGCCGCGGCCGACGCCATCGACCAGGCGTTCACGAGCGCGGGCGCGAGCCTGACGGCGAGCCTCGTCAAGGCGGCGGGCGACGGCAAGAGCAGCCTCGGCGACCTCGCCGCTTCCGTGATCTCCGCGGTGGACGGGCTGGCCGGCGGCAAGGCGGGCGGCGGCTCCGGCACGTTGGCGTCCGCCCTGGCCGGAGCGGTGGGCGGGCTGTTCCTCGGGGCGCGCGCCGACGGCGGGCCCGTCGCGTCGGGCGGCGCCTACCTCGTCGGCGAGCGCGGGCCGGAGGTGTTCCGCCCGTCCTCGTCCGGCGCTGTGGACGCCAGCAGCGGGTCGGGCGGCGGCGTCACGGTGAACGTGTCCGTGGGCCAGGGCGGCGCGCCCGCGCTGCTGCGGTCGGAGGCGCAGGTCGCCGCCGCCCTGCAGCGCGCCGTCGCCGTGGGGCGTCGCTGATGGCCGCTCCCTTCGCCGAGGTCGCCTTCCCCGCGCGGCTGGCGTTCGGCTCGACCGGCGGGGTGGAGCGGCGCACGGAGATCGTGACGCTGGCCTCCGGCTACGAGCGGCGCGCCACGCCCTGGGCGCTCGGCCGCCGCCGCTGGCTGGTGGGCGGAGGCGTGCGGCGGCTGGACGAGGCGGCGGAGCTGCTGGCCTTCTTCGAGGCGCGGCGCGGCCGGCTGCAGGGCTTCCGCTTCCGCGACTTCACGGATTGTTCGTCCGCCCCGGCGGGTGCGGCGGGTCCGGCGGCGACGGACCAGCCGATCGGCGTCGGCGACGGGACCACCGCCGCCTTCCAGCTCGCCAAGACCTACGGCGAGGGCGCCGACGCCTTCGCCCGGCCGGTCGCCAAGCCGGTCGCAGGATCCGTGCTCGCCGCCGTCGCCGGCGCGCCCGCCGCCTTCACCGTCGACACGACCGCCGGCGTCGTGACCCTCGCCGCGCCGCCGGCCGTGGGCGCGGCGGTCACGGCCGGCTTCCTGTTCGACGTCCCCGTCCGCTTCGACACGGACCGGCTGGACGTGACGCTGGAGAGCTTCGACGCCGCCCGCGTGGTGGCCGCCCCCCTGGTGGAGGTGCGGGTCTGATGCGCGCGCTCCCGCCCGACCTCGCCGCGGCGCTCGACGGCGAGGCCGCCACCTTGTGCACCGCCTGGATCCTGACCCGCGCCGACGGCGTGCGCCTGGGGTTCACAGACCACGACGCCCCGCTCGCGGTGGAGGGCCTGACCTGCGAGGCCGCCAGCGGCTGGACCGCGGGCGCGGCCGACGGCGAGCTGGGCCTCGCGCCCGGCCAGGCCTCGGCGGCGGGCGCCCTCAGCTCCGACGCGCTGACGGAGGCCGACATCGCCGCCGGCCTCTACGACGGCGCCCTGGTGGAGACCTGGCGCGTGGACTGGTCGGCGCCCGGCGCCCGCGTGCTCCTGCGCCGCGAGACGGTCGGGCGCCTGGTCCGCACCGGCGAGGGCTTCACCGCGGAGCTGGAGGGGCCGCTCGCCGCCCTGCGCAAGGTGGTCGGCCGCGCCTACGACCGGGTGTGCGACGCCCGGCTGGGCGACGCGCGCTGCCGCGTGGACCTCGCCGCCTTCCCGGGCGCGACCTGCGACAAGAGCTTCTCCACCTGCGACGGCGTGTTCGCCAACGCGCTCAACTTCCAGGGCTTCCCCGACACGCCGGGCGACGACTTCATCGCCGTCTACGCCGGCACGGCGGGGACGGCCGACGGCGGCTCGCGCCGATGATCGGGCCGGGCGTCGCGACCTCCGCCCGCGGGAGCCGGCCCGACATCGTGGACGCCGCCCGCGGCTGGATCGGCACGCCCTACCGCCACCAGGCGAGCCTGAAGGGCTGGGGCGCCGATTGCCTGGGCCTGGTCCGCGGCGTCTGGCGCGAGCGGGTCGGGCCGGAGCCCGAGCGCATCCCCGCCTACCGCCCCGACTGGGCGGAGGTCGGGGGCGAGGAGGCCCTCCTGGCCGGCGCGCGCCGGCGGCTGCACGAGCTCGCCCCGGCCCGGGCGCGGCCGGGCGACGTGCTGCTGTTCCGCATGGCGCCGGGCGCGCCGGTGAAGCACTGCGCCATCCTCTCCGAGGGGCCGCCCGCGCCGGACGGCGGCGGCCGCATGATCCACGCCTACTGGGGCCGGGTGGTGGTCGAGAGCTGGCTGCACCCCTGGTGGCGGCGGCGGCTGACGCACGCCTTCGCCTTCCCCCCTCCGCAGACCGGGAGCTGAGCGCATGGCGCAAGTCGTTCTGGCCGCCGTGGGCACGGCCTTCGCCGGCCCGCTGGGCGGCGTGGCGGGCGGGCTCTTGGGCGGGATCGCCGACCGGGCGGTCGTCTCCGCCCTGACGCCGCCCACGCAGACCGGCTCGCGGCTGAGCGGGCTGGAGCTGCACTCCACCAGCGTGGGCGCGCCCATGGCGGCCGTGTTCGGCCGGGCGCGCGTCGCGGCCCAGACGATCTGGGCGGCCCGCTTCAAGGAGCACCGGGTCGAGCAGTCCACCGGCGGCGGCAAGGGCGGCGGCGCGAGCACGGTCAGCTACACCTATTCGCTCTCCTTCGCCGTGGGGCTGTGCGAGGGGGCGATCACCGGGATCGGCCGCGTGTGGGCCGACGGGACCGTGATGGACCTCTCCTCCGTCACCCACCGCCTGCACCTCGGCGACGCCGACCAGGCGCCCGACGCCCTGATCGAGGCGGTGGAGGGCTCCGCCCCCGCCTACCGGGGAACGGCCTACCTCGTGTTCGAGGACCTGCCCCTGGACACCTGGGGAAACCGGCCCCCTCAGTTGAACGTGGAGATCTTCCGCCCGCCGCCGGACGACGGCTCGCTGGAGGCGAAGCTCACCTCCGTGAACCTGATCCCGGGCGCGGGCGAGTTCGTGCTCGCCGTCACGCCGGAGCTGCGCGCCGTGAACGAGGCGCAGTGGACGGCGGAGAACGTCAACAACGCCAGCGGCCGGCCGGACGTGCTGGTCTCCCTCGACCAGCTGCAGGCGCTCCTGCCCAGGGTGGATCACGTGAACCTCGTGGTGGCTTGGTTCGGCTCCGACCTGCGCTGCGGCCGCTGCCAAGTGCGCCCGGGCGTGGACAGCGACCCCAAGGTCACCGCGCCCGACGTGTGGCGCGTGGAGGTGGCGCGCGACGGCGCGCACGTGATCTCGCAGCACGGCGGCGGCGCGGCCTACGGCGGGACTCCGTCGGACGCGTCCGTGCTCGCCTGCCTCGCCGAACTGAAGCGGCGCGGGATCGCGGTGACGCTCTACCCCTTCCTGATGATGGACGTGCCGGAGGGGAACAGCCTGCCGGACCCCTACGGCGGCCCGCGCCAGGGCGCCTACCCGTGGCGTGGCCGGATCACGGGCGAGGTCGCCCCCGGCCTGCCGGGCTCCACCGACCTGACGGCTGCGGCGACGGGGCAGGTGGCGAGCTTCTTCGGCGCGGCCGGCTCCAGCGACTTCACGTCCGGCGACGGCGGCGTGAGCTACGGCGGCCCCGACGAGTGGACGTGGCGCCGCTGCGTGCTCCACTACGCCCACCTCGCGGCGCTCAGCGGCGGGGTGGAGAGCTTCCTCGTCGGCTCGGAGCTGCGCGGCCTCACTTGGCTCCGCTCCGCGCCGGGCGCCTACCCCGCCGTGGACCAGCTGCGCCGGTTGGCGGGCGACGCCAAGGCGGTGCTCGGGCCGGGGGTGAAGGTCGGCTACGCCGGCGACTGGAGCGAATGGTTCGGCCACCAGCCCGGCGACGGCACGGGCGAGGTGCGCTTCCACCTCGACCCCCTCTGGGCCGACCCGGCGGTCGATTTCGTCGGCATCGACTTCTACGAGCCGCTGTCCGACTGGCGCGAGGGCTCGGGCGGCCTGGACGCCCGGGCGGGCTGGACCGGCCCGCACGACGAAGGCTACCTGGAAGCGGGCGTCACGGGCGGGGAGAACGCCGACTGGTTCTACGCCTCCGCCGGCGACCGCGCGGCCCAGCACCGCACGCCCATCGTCGACACGGCCGACGGCGAGCCGTGGGTGTTCCGCTCCAAGGACCTGCGCTCCTGGTGGTCGAACGCCCACCACGACCGGCCGGCCGGCGTCCGCAGCGCGACGCCCACCGCGTGGACTCCGGGGATGAAGCCTATCCGGCTGATCGAGTTCGGCTGCCCCGCCGTGGACCGCGGCTCCAACTCGCCCAACCTGTTCGTCGATCCCAAGTCGAGCGAGAGCGGCGTGCCCCCCGCCTCCACCGGCGTGCGCGACGACACCGTGCAGCGCCGCGCCCTGGAGGCGCTGCTGTCGGTCTACGGCCCGGCCCGCCCGGAGAACCCGCCCTCCCCCGCCGACGGCCGGCCCATGATCGAGCGCATGAGCGCCTGGTGCTGGGACGCGCGGCCCTACCCCGACTTCCCCACCCGCGGCGACGTGTGGAAGGACGCCCCCGACTGGACGCTGGGCCACTGGCTCAACGGCCGCGTGGGCCAGGGCGACGCCTACGCCTTCCTCGCCATGATCCTGGGCCGCGCGGGCCTCGGCCCCGACGACTTCACCATCGAGGGCGTCACCGGCCGCGCCTACGGCTACGCGGTCTCCGGCCCGCTCTCCACCGCCGACCTGCTCCGCCCGCTGACGGACGCGCTGGACTTCGACGGGGCGGAGCAGGGCGGCCGCATCGCCCTCGTCGGCCGCACGGGCCAACCCGTGGCGGCGCTGGCCGGCGACGACCTCGCCCTGCCCGACGACGCGCCCGACCCGCGCAAGCTCACGCGCACCCTGGCGCCCACGCCCGACCTCGCCCGCGTGCGCTTCCTCGACGAGGCGGACAGCTACCAGGCCGCCTCCGTCGTGCTGCGGGCGTCGGAGCCGGGCGGCGCGGGGGCGCACGGGATCGACCTGCCCGTGGTGCTCGACGCCGACGAGGCCGTCGCCGTGGGGGCGCGCCGCCTCGCCCGCGCCCTCGCCGGCCAGGACGCCCTGACGGTGACCGTCGCCCCCGCCGCCGCCGCGCGCGTCGAGCCGGCGGACGTCGTGTCCGTCGACGGCGTGGGCGGCGCCTGGCGCGTCGGCCGGATCGATTGGGACGAGACGCCGAGCCTGCAGCTGACCCGCGCCGACGCGGACGAGACCGCCGCCCTGGCCGGCGGGACCGCGGGCGACCCCCGCCCCGACCCGCTGACCACGGTCTACGGCCCGCCCGCCTTCGCCGTGCTCGACCTGCCGCCGCTGCCCGGCGCAGAGGACGACGCGCGGCCCCTCGCCGCCGTGGCCGCCTCGCCCTGGACCGCCTTCGACGTCTCCGCCGGTGCGGACGCCTCCGGCCTCACGCTCCGCGGGCGGGCGGCGGAGCCGGCCGTGATGGGGCTCACCGCGTCGCCGCTGCCGCCCGGGCCGCTGAACCGCTTCGACGCGGCGACGCGCCTCGCCGTGCGGCCTGCGGCGGGCGCGCTGCTCGCCAGCATGACGACCGCGCAGGTGCTGAACGGGGCCGGCGCCCTCGCCGTCCAGAACGCGGCGGGCGCGTGGGAGGTGCTGCAGTTCACCACGGCCGAGCCGACGGGCGACGGCGGCTTCGTGCTCTCCGGCCTCCTGCGCGGCCAGCTGGGCACGGAAGGCGCCATGACCGGCGTCGCCGCGGGCGCGCGCTGGGCGGCGCTGGGCCCCGACCTGCCGCGGCTCACCGCCTCGG
>CAXTCO010000148.1:0-5939 GCA_964242255.1 uncultured Caulobacteraceae bacterium
GCTTCGGCCCGCCGCAGCGCCCGCCGCGAGGGCCGCCCTTCGTCCCGCCCGAGACGCCGCGCGAGGGCGAGCGCCGCGGCGCCCACCGCGATCCACAGCAGGCGCGAGCCCACGAGCACCGGGGTGAGCGCCGGGTCGCGCGCGTTGCGCTCGGCGGTGGAGGCGTAGCGCGTCGCCTCTCCGAAGGCGCCCAGGCCGAAGGGGTCGATCCAGGCGGCCGCGCCCTCCAGACCCAGCCGCGTCGAGAGCTGGCGCACGCCCGTGAACACCACCAGCAGCGCCACCGCGCCCACGTAGGCGGCCATGGCCGAGCGGGCGGCGGTCGCCAGGGCGTAGAGCAGGGCGGCCGTGGTCCACACCGTCGGCAGCCCCCAGACGACGTAGCTGTAGAGGTAGCTGCCCGGCAGGAACGGTCCGAACCGCTCACGGTCCACCCACGGCGCCAGCGTCCCCGCCGCCACGCCCAGGGGGACGGACAGGAAGCCCAGCGCCGCGGCCGCCCAGGCCCCGGCGAAGCGGCCGAACACCAGGGCGTCGCGGCCCACGGGCGTGGCGGCGACCAGGGGCGCGAACCCGGTCTCCGCGTCGCGCAGGGCCGCCCCCGCGACGAAGGCGGCGGAGACGAACATGTAGAGCACGCCCGTCGTCAGCGTGGTCAGCGACAGGGCGTAGGGCGAGTTCAGATGCACGGGGCCGCGGGCGCCGATCCGCACCTCGTCCACCGTCGTCGAGGCGAACACCAGCAGGAAGAAGATCAGCCCGGTCATCCAGAACGCCGGGTTGCGCAGTTGGAAGCGGAGCTCGAACCCCGCGACGGCCCCCGTCACGCGGGGCGCCTCCCCGCCAGGGCCGCGGGGACCGGCCGGGTCCGCACCCCGTGCAGGGCGGCGAAGTAGACGTCGGACAGCCCGCCCGGCTGGGGGCGGAAGCCGTCGCCGGGGTCGCCGTCGCTGACCACGTGCGCCTCCGTGCGCCCGGCCTGCAGGCGTGTGGAGATGACGTCGTGCCGCTCGCGCAACGCCGGCAGTTCGGCGCGCTCCACCGTGCGCGACCAGACGCGGCCCGCCAGCTCCGCGACCAGGGCCGCGGGCGCGCCCTGGCGCACGATGCGGCCGTCGCAGATCACCGCGGTGGCGGGGCACAGGTCGGCCACGTCCTCCACGATGTGGGTGGACAGGATCACCACCACCCGCTCGCCGATCTCGGCCAGCAGGTTGAGGAAGCGCAGGCGCTCCTCCGGGTCGAGGCCGGCGGTGGGCTCGTCCACCACGATCAGGCGCGGGCCGCCGATCAGCGCCTGGGCCACGCCGAAGCGCTGGCGCATGCCGCCGGAGAAGCCCGCCAGCGCCTTCTTCCGCACCGCCCACAGGTTCACCTGCTCCAGCAGGCGCTCGACCTCCGCCCGGCGGTCCGCGCGGTCGACGATCCCCTTCAGCACCGCCAGGTGGTCCAGCATCTCGTAGGCGGACACGCGCGGGTAGACGCCGAAGTCCTGCGGCAGGTAGCCCAGCACGCGACGCAGGCGCTGCGGCTCGCGCACGGCGTCGATGTCGTCGAAGCGCACCAGGCCGCTCGTGGGCGTCTGCAGGGTGGCCACGCAGCGCATCAGCGTCGACTTGCCCGCGCCGTTGGGCCCCAGGAGGCCGAACAGGCCGGGCGGCACGTTCAGCGTCACCCGGTCCAGCGCGCGCACGCCGTCGGGGTAGACGTGGGTCAATTCGTCGATCTGCAGCATGCGCGCCGGCGGCTCCGCCCTCGTTCCGCCACGCTGCCCGTGCGGGCGGGGCGCATCAAGTGAAAGGACGTCAACGACGGCGTGGGCGGCGCCGCTGGCGCGGACCGGGCCGTCGCGCTAGGCCCGCGCCATGGCCGATCTCGTGCTCCCCGCCCCGCCCGTCGTCACGGTCCCGGTGGAGGGCGGGGGCGACTTCCCCGTGCGGCGCATCTTCTGCGTGGGCAGGAACTATGGCGCCCACGTGCGCGAGATGGGCGGCCACGAGAAGGAGCAGCCGCCGATCTTCTTCACCAAGCCCGCCGACGCGTTGGTCACGGGCGGGGCGGACACGCCCTACCCCTCCGCCACCCGGGACCTGCACCACGAGATCGAGCTGGTCGTCGCGCTCGGCCGCGGCGGCCGCGACGTGGCGGCGGGCGGGGCGCTCGGGCTCGTATGGGGCTACGCCGCGGGGGTGGACCTGACGCGGCGCGACCTGCAGGGCCTCGCCAAGAAGGGCGGCCAGCCGTGGGACGCGGCCAAGGCCTTCGACCGCTCCGCGCCCGTGGGCCACCTGCGCCGCGCGCAGGGCGCCGCCCCGCCGCCCGGCCGCCTCGTCCTGACCGTGGCGGGCGCCGTGCGGCAGGACGCCGACCTCGCCGACATGATCTGGAGCGTGGGGGAGGTGATCGCCGAGGCGTCGAAGCTGTGGGAGCTCAAGGCGGGCGACCTGATCTTCACCGGCACGCCCGAGGGCGTGGGCCCGATCGCCCGGGGCGAGCGCGTGGAGGGCCGCGTCGCCGACCTGCCGCCCGTCGCCTTCACCGTGGTCTAGGGCGCGGGCGTGGACCTCGTCCTGCACGGCTACTGGCGCTCCTCGCCCAGCTGGCGGGTGCGCATCGCGTTGGCGTGGAAGGGGCTCGCCTACCGGCAGGCGCCCGTGAACCTGCTGAAGGGCGAGCACCGGTCGGCCGAGCACCGCCGGCTCAACCCGCAGGCGCGCGTGCCCGTGCTGGAGGCGGGCGGCGACGTGCTCATGCAGGGTCCAGCCATCCTGGAGTGGCTGGAGGAGGTCGCGCCCGCGCCGCCCCTGCTGCCCGCCGACCCCCTCGGCCGCCAGCGGGTGCGCGCCATGTGCGCGGTGGTGGCCTGCGACGTCGCCCCCCTGCAGAACCTCGGCGCGGGCGAAGAACTGGAACGCCTGGGCGTCGACGCGGACGGAGTGCGCGCCTGGCGCGCGCACTTCATCGCCGACGGGCTCGCCGCGTTGGAGTCCATGGCGGGCGAGCACGGCGGCGCCTTCCTGCACGGCGACGCCCTCAGCCTCGCCGACCTGCACCTCGTCCCGCAGCTGTTCGGCGCGCGCCGCTTCGGCGTCGAGCTCGCCCCTTTCCCGCGCCTCCTGGCCGTGGAGGCGCGCTGCGCGACCCTGCCCGCCTTCCAGGCCGCCGCCCCCGAGCGCCAGCCGGACGCCGTTTAGAGGTCGGGCTGCTCCGCGCTAAGGTCAGCGAGAAGTTTCCAGACCCGTCGGCAGCTCTCGTGGAACCGCCGCTCCAGGGAGCGGGCGATCCAGGCGCGGGGAATGCCCCGCCGCTCCTCCAGAGCTTCCGGGGTCACGGTTTTCGCTTCAAGCTCCAGGATGTCGCGGTCGCGGTGTTCGAACGGATAGGCGAGTTCGATCGCCATGTACTCCGCGAGCTTCTCCGACCTGGCTTCGTCCGGAAGCCCTTCCCAGTCGTGCTCGAAACCCTTGTAACTCATGAGCGCTTGTATGATCGCGAGCCCATCGGCATTGTATTCTTCAGCCGAGTCCATCAGGGCGTGGCAGAGTTCCTTGAAGACTGTATACCTTTGCCAGTAGATGCTCTGGTCTGCACGGACGTAGATCACGATGCGATCGGCGTAGCGCTCGAACAATCCGCGCACCTGCGAGCTGGTGAACGCGACTTTGTGTTTCTGCACAGGAAGCGCGATGAGGCGCTCCACGATCCGCTGAATATTCTCGATCGACGTCCAGGCGTGACCTGCGGAGTCGACATCACCGTCAGTGTGGACGAAGTAGAGATGGTTGACCTGCTTCGCATGATGGAAGCAGCGCACCACCTTCGTCATGTGGCTGGAGGGCATAGACCACTCAAAGAGAAGGCCTTAGCCAGGATGGCTAAGGCCCTGATGGTGGTCGATTATGACGGTTTGTGGCGACCGTCAAACAGCGCTACGCAGCGTCGCGCCAACGCAGGTCGCCGAAGTCGAGCGAGCAAACGTCGCCAGCGTCGACCGCCACGTACAAGGCCTCCACGTCCGCGCAGGCGGCCTCCATGGTGGACTCGTCGTTGGGCGAAATCAGGTAGCGCGTGTCGAGCAGCCCGTCCTGCTCACGCTTGCGGGTGATGCGCTCGGCGAGCGCTTGGCACGTCACGTCGGTCATGAGTTCGCTCCCTGGTCAGCGCCGACGACGGATAGGGCCAGATGGCCCATAAACACCCTAACGGCGGATGAAGTTGCGCCTGGATATGAGCGACGAGGCGACGGACCGCAACTTACGCCTCTGTAAGGTGTCAGCGCAGGCCCGGCCGCCCCGTCGATCGAGTCCCCGACCTCTATGGGATAGAGGTGAGTAGAACGCAATACGTCCTCGACGGGGGGGTCGCCGGGTCGGTGCGGTGAAGACGCCATGGGGTCACGCCTGTCCTGTTTGCCTGGAGGATGACGGAAGTATGCGGCCGTTGCGGAGCCGGAGGATAGATTCCGCCGGCGGCCAGGGCGGTGCGTGCCCGCGCTGTTCAGTCGCCCGCCTCGTCGTCGTCGTAGCCGACGAGGCGCAGGGCGCGGGCGGTGATCCCGTTCAGTTCGCACCAGCGCACCAGCGCTTCCTCGCGGCCGTGGGTGACCCACACCTCGCCCGGGCGCAGCTCCTCCACCGTGGCGCACAGCTCGTCCCAGTCGGCGTGGTCGCTGACCACCAGCGGCAGCTCCACGCCGCGCTGGCGGGCGCGGGCGCGCACGGTCATCCAGCCGCTGGCGAAGGCGGGCACGGGGTCGGCGAAGCGGCGCGCCCAGCGGTCCTGCACGGCCGAGGGCGGGGCCACGGCCACCTCGCCCGCCAGCTCGCCGCCCTTGACGCGCCGGCCCTCCTCCGTCGCGGGGGCGAGGGGGCCGAGGTCGATCCCGTGGCGCGCGTAGAGGGCGTTCAGCTTGGCGAGGGCGCCGTGGACGTAGACGGTGCGGTCCCACCCCGCCCGCCGCAGCTCCACGATCAGCCGCTGCGCCTTGCCCAGGGCGTAGGCGCCGACCAGGTGCGCCCGCTCGGGGAACTGGGCGAGGGAGCGCGTGAGCTTGGCGACCTCGTGCTCCACGGGCGGGTGGCGGAACACGGGCAGGCCGAAGGTGGCCTCCGTGATGAAGACGTCGCACGGGACGGGCTCGAACGGCGCGCAGGTGGGGTCGGCGCGGCGCTTGTAGTCGCCGCTGACCACGACCGTCATGCCGCGCCAGCGCACCACCGCCTGCGCCGAGCCGAGCACGTGGCCGGCGGGGACCAGCGTCACGTCCACCCCGTCGCGCGAGACGGTCGCGCCGTAGGGGACGGGCTCGCGGGCGCGGGCGAACTCCTCGCCGTAGCGCACGGCCATGATGTCCAGCGTCTCGGGCGTGGCCGCCACCGCCCCGTGGCCTGCGCGGGCGTGGTCGGCGTGGCCGTGGGTGACCACGGCCCGGTCCACAGGGACCACCGGGTCGATGTAGAAGCCGCCCGGCGCGCAGAAGAGCCCCTCCGGCCTGGGGCACAGCAGCTGTTCGGGCTTGAGCACGGGGAGGCAACGGCCGAAGCCCGGCCGGGGATGCGCGCCCGAGTGCGCGCCGGCCGCGCGTCAGTCCGGCCGCGCCAGCTCGCGGGCGAGGGGGGCGGCGCGCTCCAGCGTCTCGGACAGCGCCTGGCGCGCGGCCGCGTCGCACGCGGGATGGGCGGCGCGGGCGGCGGCGAAGCCGGCGTTGAAACGCTCCACCAGCTGGGTGCGGCGCTCCTTGTCCACGCGCTCGGCGTCCAGCACGCCCGACATGCGGGTGCGCCACTTGCCGTCGGAGCCGCCGCGGCACGCCTGGCGCAGGCCGTGCGCTTCGCCGAGCGCGTAGGCGAGGTCGGCCAGCCCCGGCCGCGGGGGCGCGGCGGAAGGCGCCGCCGCCCACAGCCACAGGGCGGCGGCGATCACGCGGCGGGGTCGAAGGG
>CAXTCO010000149.1:0-5908 GCA_964242255.1 uncultured Caulobacteraceae bacterium
GTGCGGGCGCGCCACCCCGGCGCGGTGCTGGCGGTGGTGGGCGAGAGCATGGGCGCGGCGGTGGCGGTCGCCGCCTCCACCGAGGCGGACGCGCCGGCGCCGGACTGCGACCGGCTGGTGCTCGCCGCGCCCGCCGTCTGGGGCTGGGGCGCCCAGCCCCCGCTCTCCGCCGCCGCCCTGTGGGCGCTGGCGCACCTGGCGCCCGGCCGCGAGCTGGTCGCGCCCGGCTGGCTCGCCCGGCGCATCCACGCCAGCGACAACCGCGACGAGCTGCGCGCCATGGGCCGCGACGCGCGCATGATCTTCGCGACGCGGGCCGACACGACCTACGGCCTGGTGAACCTGATGCAGGCCGCGCGCGAGCGGATCGGCCGCCTGCCGCATCCCGACCGCACCCTCTACCTCTACGGCGCGCACGACGACCTGATCCCCAAGCCCGCCGCCTTCTTCGCCGCCGGCCGGCTGGCGGCGTCGGGGGGGCGCACGGCCTACTACCCGGACGGCCGCCACCTGCTGACGCGCGACCTCGACCGCGCCCGCGTGATCGGCGACGTGCTCGCGTTCCTGCGCGACCCCGCCGCGCCCCTGCCGAGCGCGCCTGCGCCGATCCCCGCCGCGCAGGGTCTCAGAACGGGCTGAACTTGGTCAGCAGCGAGTTGCCGACCGGAGCCTTCTGCACGTTCGACACCTGGCCGCGGCCGCCGTAGCTGACGCGCGCCTCGGCGATCTGGGTGTGCTGGATGGTGTTGGCGGAGCTGATGTCCTCCGGACGCACCACGCCGGCCACCGTCAGCTCGCGCAGCTCGCTGTTCACCCGCACCTCCTGCCGGCCCTGGATCACCAGGTTGCCGTTGGGCAGCACGGCGGTGACGACGGCCGCCACCGTCAGGTTCACCGCCTCCGACCGGTTCACCGAGCCCTGGCCGTTGGACTCCACGTCGCTGCTCACGCCCACCGCCTGCTTGGGGTCGAAGGCGGAGGGCAGGATCTTGCCGATGGACGACTCCAGCCCGAAGAAGTTGGGCACGCCCAGGGTGGCGTTGGCCTTGCGGTTGGCGATGGAGGTGTTCTGCACCTGGGCGCTGTCGGTGATCGCCACGTTCACCGTCAGGATGTCGCCGACGCGGTGGGCGCGCTGGTCCTGGAAGAAGGCGCGGGCGCCCGTGCGCCACAGGCTGTTGGCGCCCGGCTGCCGGGGCGCGCGGGGCAGGGCGAGGTCCGACGCCGTCAGCACCGCCGGCTGCACCACCGCCGTCTGCTGCGGCATCAGGGCCGAGGGATAGCCCATGGGCGTCATCTGCGGGGTCAGCACCGCGTCCTGCACGGCGGCGCAGGCCCCCAGCGGCGCCGTGGCCAGGGAGAACAGGACGAGGGCGACGGCGGGACGCATGGGGACGCTCACGGCTCGGGGACGGGGGCTCAGGGACGGGACAGGCTGGCGTAGGCCAGGGCGGGATTGGGGAAGGCGCGGGCGCGCAGGGCCGCGGCGGCGGGCCCCACCACGGCGCGGCCGGGGCCGGAGGCGACCGCGTCCACCGTCTTCTTCGAGGCGGGGTTCATCACCGCCACCGCGTCGCCGACCGCCGCGTCGCCCAGGGCGCGGCCGGTCAGCACCAGGCTGACGCCCTCGTCCTCGAAGGCGACCTGCACCGGGTCGTCCCGCTTGATCACGCGGGGGGCGCCCAGGTCGTGCGCCGCGGCGGCCGCGCCCATGCGCAGGGGGCGGCGGGCGGACATGCCCACGGCGGCGTCCGCGTCGGCCACGGCGTCGCCGGGGGCCACGGCCTCGTCGCTCCACACGAGGTCGGAAGCCTGCACGATCTCGCCGGCGTTCAGGTTGCGGGCGTAGGCGAGCACTTGGCGGTGTCCTTTGGAGCCGGCGCCGACGCCTCGCGGGGAGTCCTTGTCGGCGCTGGCCACGATCAGCCGGCGTCGCCCTTCGGGGTTGGACCAGGCGAGCCCCGCGCGGCGCGCGGCGGCCTGCACCAGGCCTGCGTCCAGCACCGTCTGGCCGCCCGCCGCGGCGGCGGAGCCCACCACCGTTGAGCTCGCCGGGCCGGCGTTCTCGAACAGGTCGCCCAGCGTGATCCGCGGGCCCGCCGCCTGCATGATCGTGCGAAGCTGCGCGTCGGCGGCCCGGGCGCGGGCGGCGGGGAGCAGGGCGGCCGCCGCCAGCGCGGCGGCCAGGATCAGCGCGCGCACCGCTCAGCTCTTCATCTGGCTGACGGTGGAGAGCATCTGGTCGGCGCTCGTGACCACCTTGGAGTTCATCTCGTAGGCGCGCTGGGCCACGATCAGCGAGCTGATCTCGGTGACCGCGTCCACGTTGGAGGTCTCCGTGTAGCCCTGCTGCAGGTAGCCGACGCCGACGGCGTTCGGCGCCGCCAGGTTGGGCTGGCCGGAGGCGCCCGACTGCAGGAAGTAGTTGTCGCCGATCGCCTCCAGCCCCGCCTCGTTGGCGAAGGTGGCGAGCTGCAGCTGGCCGACCGTCTGCGGCTGCACCTGGCCCGCGATGGTGGCCTGCACCTGGCCGGACTTGGAGATCGTCACGTCCGTCGTGCCCTGCGGGATGGTGACGGTGGGCTGCACCGTGTAGCCGTCCACGGTCACCAGCTGGCCGGTGTCCGACAGGCTGAAGTTGCCCGCGCGGGTGTAGGCGGTGTCGCCGCCCGGCAGCTGGATCTGGAAGTACCCGCGCCCGTTGATGGCCAGGTCGTACTTGTTGTCGGTCTTCGACAGGGCGCCCTGCGTCGTGATGCGGTAGATCGAGCCCGTCTTCACGCCCGAGCCCAGCTGGATCCCCGTCGGCACCACCGTGCCCGCGTCCGAAGACTGCGAGCCCATGCGGCTGACGTTCTCGTACAGCAGGTCCTGGAACTCCGCCCGCTGCTTCTTGAAGCCGACGGTGTTCATGTTGGCGATGTTGTTCGAGATGGTTTCGACGTTCAGCTGCTGGGCGGCCATGCCCGTCGCGGCGATGCGGAGCGCTCTCATGGATCAGGTCTCCTTCAGGTCGCCTTGCCGAGCCGCTGGATGGCGGAGCGCGACAGGTCGTGGGCGGAGGTCAAAAGGTTGGAGATGCGCTCGTAGGCGCGGTTGATCTCGACGAGGTGGGTCACCTCGGCCACGGGCTGCACGTTGGAGCGCTCCAGGTAGCCCTGGGCCACGCCCGCGTCGGCCGCCGCCGTCGGCGTCTCGGCGGAGGAGAGCAGGCCGTCGCCCTCCTTCGACAGGCCGGAGAGGTTGGCGAAGCGCATCACGCCGATCCTGCCCAGGCTCTGGCCGCCCTGGCTGACCCGGCCCGTCTTGGCGATGCCGACGTCGCCCTTCTTCGGGTCCAGCGTGATCGGCGAGCCCGAGGCGTCCAGCACCGGGTCGCCCGCCTGGGTGGTCAGCCGGTTCTGCGCGTCCAGGCTGAAGCGGCCGTCGCGGGTGTAGCGCACGCCCTGCGGCGTCTGCACCTGGAAGAAGCCGTCGCCCTGCACCGCCATGTCCAGGGGGCCGCCCGTCTTCTCCAGGGCGCCGGGGGTGAAGGCGCGGGCCACGCCGTCGTCGATCACGTAGCGGATCGGATCGAGCCGCGAGCCGCCCTGCGCCGGCCGCAGCGGGTCGGACTGCAGCATCAGCTGCTCGACCTTGAAGCCGGCCGTGTCCAGGTTGGCCAGGTTGTTGGCGGTCACGTCCAGCTGCCGCTGCAGCGTCAGTTGGCGCGAGAGGCCGACGTAGAGGGCGTTGTCCATCGTCAGGGGTGGAGCAACCCCCGTGCCACCGGAAAACCGAGCCGGATCAACGACAAGTGAGGTTAACGCGGCAGGGTCGGCCGGGACCGGGCGGCAGGAAGTGCCGGGCTTGAACCCGCCGTTAACCAACAGGGCCGCTTCCTGCCGGGCGACGCGGCGCCCCGTCCCGCCGCGCCGCTCCGGATCTCGCGCGCATGTCCAAGCCCAAGCCGAAGAAGGAGGCCGCCCCCGCGCCGGAAGGCGAGGAGGGCGCGGCCCCCGCCAAGAAGAAGCCGCCCATGGTGCTGATCGCCGCGGCCGCCGGCGCGGTGGTGGTGCTGGGCGGCGGCGGCGCGACGGCCTTCCTGCTGCTCGGGAGCAAGGGCGCCCATGCGGAGGCCGGCCACGAGAAGCCCAAGCCCAAGAAGAAGGCCAAGGCGGAGGGCGAGAAGGGCAAGGACGGCGGCAAGAGCCCCATCAGCGAGGGCCCGGACGGCGTCGTCTACTACACCATGCCCGACATCACGGCGAACATGCAGACGGGCGACGGCCGCCCCGGCTTCATCAAGCTGAAGCTCGCCTTCGAGCTGCCCGACCAGGCCGCCGCCGAGGACATCGAGCCCAACGCGCCTCGCCTGAACGACATGTTCCAGACCTTCCTGCGCGAGCTGCGCCCGGAGGACGTGTCGGGCTCGGCCGGCAGCTACCAGCTGCGCATGGAGATCCTGCGCCGCGTCAACCTCGTGATCGCCCCGGCGAAGGTGAACGCCGTGCTGATCGAAGAGATGCTGGTCAACTGAGCATGCCGGACGCGGGCGAACTCGACTGGTCGGCGGCGGAGGGCGCGCAGTCCCCCGCCGAGCGCATGCTGAACCAGGAGGAGATCGACAGCCTCCTCGGCTTCGACAGCCTCGGAGAGGACGCGGCGGAGCGCGGCGGGATACGTGCGATCCTGAACTCGGCGCTGGTCTCCTACGAGCGGCTGCCGATGCTGGAGATCGTCTTCGACCGCTTGGTGCGGCTGATGACCACCAGCTTGCGCAACTTCACCTCAGACAACGTCGAGGTGAGCCTGGAGACCATCTCCTCCATCCGCTTCGGCGACTACCTGAACTCGATCCCGCTGCCCGCCATCCTGACCGTGTTCCGCGCGGAGGAGCTGGACAACTACGGGCTGGTGACGGTCGACTCCAACCTGATCTATTCGGTGGTGGACGTTCTTCTGGGCGGCCGCCGCGGCGCCACCGCCATGCGCGTGGAGGGCCGGCCCTACACCACCATCGAGCGCGCCCTGGTGCAGCGCATGGTGGAGGTGGTGCTGGAGGACGCGCAGGCCGCCTTCGAGCCTCTGGTCCCCATCACCCTGAAGCTCGACCGGCTGGAGACCAACCCGCGCTTCGCCATCATCGCGCGGCCGGCCAACGCGGCCATCCTCGTGAAGCTGCGCGTCGACATGGAGGAGCGCGGCGGCCGCATCGAACTGCTGCTGCCCTACGCCACCCTGGAGCCGATCCGTAAGATCCTGCTGCAGCAGTTCGTCGGCGAGAAGTTCGGCCGCGACAACATCTGGGAGAGCCACCTCGCCACCGAGATCTGGTCCACGACCATGGAGGTGATGGCGGTGCTGGACGAGCAGCAGGCGCCCCTGTCGCGGGTGCTGGACCTCAAGGTGGGCGACACCCTGATGCTCAACGCCACGCCCGACAGCACCGTGGAGCTGCGGGCGGGGCAGGTGTCGCTCACGCGCGCCCGCATGGGCCGCTCCAACCAGGCGATCGCCGTGCGCGTGGAGGCCCCGCTGCCCCCCGCCGCCAAGATCGCCCTCGCCGGAGGCGCCGCATGAGCCCCGTGTCGCTCGCCATGGACGGCCTCCTGGCCGTGCTGCTGCTCGTCGCCGTCGCCGTGGGCGTGCGCCTGAACGGCAAGCTGAAGCTCTTGCGCGACGGGCAGGGCCAGTTCGTCCGCGCGGTGGGCGACCTGGACGCCGCCGCCGCCCGCGCCGAGGCCGGGCTGCAGGCCCTGCGCGGCGCGACGGAGGAGGCGCACGACGCCCTCTTGAACCGCATCGAGACGGCCCGCGGCCTCCTGCCCAAGCTCGACCGGGCGGCCGAGGAGGGCGCCGCCAGCGCCGCCCGCCTGGACGAAGGCGTGCGCGCCGCGGACGGCGCCGCGCGCCGTGCGCAGGCCGC
>CAXTCO010000150.1:0-5891 GCA_964242255.1 uncultured Caulobacteraceae bacterium
GAATGATGCGGACCGCATGCGGAACGTCGCCCCCCAGCCTCCGTTTAGCCGCCGCGGGTTGGACGGGCGCGGCGCTCGCGCGGCTGCGCGGCGACCGGCTCATGGACGACCTCGCCGGCCTGCTCGAACCTGAGGAGCGGCGTGAGGCGCGGGACGCGCGTGCGCTGGCCGCGCTGCTGTCCGCCCGGGCGGCCCAGCTGAAGCGGCGCACCGGCAGGCTGCACCCCACCACGCGCCTGCCCACCCGCGAGCACCTGCTCGCCGTGGTGCAGGCCGACGTGGAGGCCGGCGGGCCCGGCCTGCTCGGCCTGCTGCACTTCGCCGACTTCGACCAGCTGCTCGCCTTCGACGACCTTTCCGCACGCGAGGGCCTGGCCCGCCTGGGCGCCCGGATCGTGCGCGCCGTGGGCGACCGCCATGTCGTATGCCACGTCGACCGGGCCACCTTCGCCGTGTGGCTGCGGTCGCAGGCGGCCGCCGACGAGTTCACCGCCCTCACCTACATGGCCGCGCAACAGCTCGCGCTGGCCAACGGCCCGCTGACGCCGCGGGTGGGCCACGCCGCGGCCGCCTTCCCCGCGCAGGGGGCCACCGCCGAGCAGCTGCTCGCGCGCGCCACCGCCAAGCTGACGGACGCGCTCGCCGGCCGCAGCCCCTCGCCCGCCCGCGCCGGGCCGGACGACGATCGCGAGCGCTTCGTGCTGGAGCAGGAGCTGGGCCGCGCCATCGAGGGCGAGCAGCTCTCCGTGGCCTTCCAGCCCGTGGTCGACGTCGCGGCGGGCCGTCTGATCGGGGCGGAGGCCCTGCTGCGCTGGAGCCATCCCACCCTCGGCGACGTCTCGCCCGCCCGCTTCATCCCCATGGTGGAATGGCTGGGCCTGAGCGACCGCTACGGCCTGTGGGTGCTGAACGCCGCCTGCCGCGAAGCCGCCCGCTGGCGCGCGGAAGGGCTGGGCGACCTGCGCATGTCGGTGAACCTGTCGGCCAAGCAGGTGGGCGACCCGGGCCTGGAGGCGAAGATCGACCACGCCCTCGCGCGCCACGACCTGCCGACCTGCGCCTTGGAGCTGGAGCTGACGGAGACGGCCGCCATGGCCGACGCCGAGCGGACCCAGGCCCTGTTCGGCCGCCTGCGCGCCCGCGGCGTCGGCCTCGCCGTCGACGACTTCGGCTCCGGCTACGCCAGCCTGAGCTACCTGAAGAACCTGCCCTTCACCAAGCTCAAGATCGACCGCGAGTTCGTGACGGACGTCGACACGCGCCGCACCAGCCGGGCGATCTGCAAGGCGCTGCTGGAGTTGGGGTGCGGGCTGGACCTCACGGTGCTCGCCGAGGGCGTGGAGACGGCCGCCGAGGTCGAGACGCTGCGGGCCCTGGGCTGCCGCGTGTTCCAGGGCTTCCACTTCTCGCACCCGCTGGACGGGGACGCCTTCGTCCGCTTCGCGCGCACCTCCGCCTGGAACGCCGCCGACGCGCGGGCCGGAGGCGACGCCCGCGCAAGCCGCGTCTGAGCGGCGGTCGGCCGAGGGCCGGGGTCAGGCCCAAGCCCGGCGGCCGCTCCGAGACGCTGCGCCCGCGGCCTCCTCAGCCGTGTAGCGCACCGCGCCGGAACGCAGGACCGCGCCGCCCCGCGCGCAGCGGGACGCGGTCAGCGCCTGAGCGCCGACACCGCCGCCCGGGCGAGGGACTCCACCTCGTCCCAGGCGCGCCGGGCGACGGCCTCGCCGGGCGCGAGCCAGGAGCCGCCGACGCAGACCACGTTGGGCAGGTCGAGGAAGCTCCCCGCCGTCTGCGCCGTCAGCCCGCCCGTGGGGCAGAAGCGCACGCCGGGGAACGGGCCGGCCAGCGCCCCCATGTAGGCCGCGCCGCCCGCGGGCACGGCCGGGAAGAACTTCAGCGTGCGCCGCCCCTGCGCCAGGGCGGCCATGACGTCCGACGCCGTCGCCACGCCCGGCAGGTAGGGCAGCTCCAGGGCGTCCGCCGCCGCCGTCAGCTCGCGCGAGAGGCCGGGCGAGACGGCGAACGCCGCACCCGCCGCCTTGGCCGCCTCCAGGTCCGCCGGGGTGAGGCAGGTGCCCGCCCCGACGCACGCCTGCGGCGCCTCGGCCGCGGCGCGGCGCACCGCCTCCAGCCCCGCCGGGGTGCGCAGCGTGATCTCCACCACCGGGGCGCCGCCGCGCGCCAGGGCGGCGGCCAGGGGCGCGCCGTCGGCGGCGTCCTGCAGCGTCACCACCGTGATCACCGCCGCGCGCTCCACGACGGGAGCGATCAGCGCCTCGGCGTCCGGTTTCGCCATGGGTCGGGACCTCGCGGGCAGGGCGACGGCGGGGCGCGCCGCCCCCGCCGTCAGAAGCTGTAGGAGGCGCGCACGCCGGCGTAGCGGTTGAAGTCGCGCGGGTCGATCACCTGCACCGCCAGCTGGTTGCCGTAGGTGCCGGACTGATTGAAGATGTCCACGAAGTAGTGCTGGTTCGTCACGTTGTTGACGAAGCCCATCACCTCCCAGTGCTGCTCCGTATTGCGCACGCCGAAGGAGAGGTTCAGCACGCCGTAGCCGGGCTGGACGGTCGAGGGGTCCTGGCTCAGGCTGTAGTTCACACGGCTCTGGTAGGCCCAGTTTCCGGAGACCACGCCCTCGAACGGCAGCGAGCCGAGGCTGTGATGGTAGTCCGCGTTGAGGGCCAGCTTCCACTTGGGCGCCTGCGGCGGCGTGCGGCCGGTCAGGCTTTGGCGCGCGGGCGAGCCGGTGCAGCCCTGCGCCGCCGTCTGCAGCGGGAAGCACTGCGCCAAGGGGAAGCTGTCGATGTCGGCGTCGAGCCAGGCGATGTTGGCGCCGACCGACAGGTTCTGGATCCGGCCGGAGGACTCGAACTCCACCCCCTGCAGACCGACGCGGCCCACGTTGGCGAGGCGGTAGTTGCTGGTGCCGTCCGGCAGGGTCTCGATGCCCTGCGCCTGCAGGTTGCCGTACTCGGCGTTGAAGTAGGTGACGTTCACCGTCAGCCGCCGCTCGAACCACTGGGTGCGCAGGCCGCCCTCGTAGCTCTCCGACGTCTCCGGCAGGATCGGGCCGGCGAGCTGGCGGTTCAGGTTGAAGCCGGTGGAGAGGTCGTAGGTCTCGCCCTTGTGGCCGGTCGTGTAGGAGAAGTAGGCCGAGATGTCGCGCGTGAACTTGTGGTCGGCTGCGAACTTGTAGGTGAAGAAGTCGTCCGGTGACGCGCCCTTGAAGAAGGCGCCGCCGTTGAGGATGTCGAGGAAGGTGTAGTCCACCCGCTCGTGCTGGTAGCGCGCGCCGCCGGTCAGGGTGGTGCCGGGCAGCACGTCGTAGTCGAACTGGCCGAACACGGCCTCCTGCTGCGTCCCGGCCGTGGCGCGCCAGTGCGCGAGCGAGAAGGCGGGGCCGCGCTGGAAGCGGCGGGTGAACTCGTCGTCGGCGTAGAAGACGCCCGCCGTGTAGCGCAGCGGCTGGTCGGCCCGCGACACCAGCCGCAGCTCCTGCGTGACCTGGTCGGCGTCGAACTTGCCGTCGTCCTGCCGGTTGTCGATCAAGGGGTCGGAGCCCTCGTCCACGTCCAGCCGGTCCTTCAGGTTGTAGGTCTCGTGGCTGGTGATGGACAGAAGCGTGGCGAAGCCCAGGTCGTAGGACATGCGCAGGGACTGGCCCCAATCGGCGAAGCGGTTGCTCGACGGGTAGTTGTTGCTGACCTGCAGGTTGTCCGGCCCGGGCGTCACCCCCGGCTGCAGGGCGGAGAAGGGGATGGCCGGGTTGCCGCGCAGCCGGCCCGCCGGCGCGAACGTCGTGAACGGCCGGCCGACGGTGGTGTCGCCCGGCGTGTAGTTCAGGCCGAGGGTGGCCTGGAACTTGTCGTCGGGCCGCCAGGCCAGCTTGCCGTAGATCGACCCCAGCTCGCGCCCGTTGGTCTCCTTGCCGGTGTAGAGGTTTTTCACGTTCCCGTCGTAGGTGTCGTAGCTGGCGGCCAGGCGGTAGGTCAGCGTGTCGGTGATCGGGCCGGAGACCACGCCGGCCACCTGCTGCTCGTCGTCGCCGGTGACGAAGCCGGAGATGCGGCCGGTCAGCGTCTTGGTCGGCTGAGGGGTCACGATGTTGATCAGGCCGGCGGAGGCCGACTTGCCGTAGAGCGTCGACTGCGGGCCTTGCAGCACCTCGATCCGCTCGATGTCCGACAGGTCGGTGAAGGCGCGCGCCTCGATGGCGATGGGCACGTCGTCGATCTGCACGGCGACGGAGGGCTCGACGCCGATGGAGAAGGCGTTGGTGCCGATGCCGCGGATCGACACGTCGGAGTTCACCGGCTGCTCGGCCGGCCTGACCACCAGGGCGGGGGCGACCTTGTTCAGGTCGGTGAACTCGGTGATCGACTTGGCGCGCAGCTCGCCGCCGCTGATGGCCTGCACGGCCGCCGGCACGTTCTGGACGTTCTCGGCGCGCTTGTTGGCGGTGACGATGATCTCCCCCGTGGGGGAGGACGCCTCCGGCGGCTCCCGGCTGGGCACGGGGGCGGTCTGAGTCGGGATGGGGGACTGCTGCGCCGGCTGGTTGGCGCTCTGCGCGTGGGCGGGAGCGGCCATGGCCACCACGCCGAGCACGGTGGGTGCGAGCGCGGCGAGGCCGCAGCTCGTCAGAAGGCGCCGACGCATCCGTGTGTTCCCCCTCAGGTCGGCGTCTGATCGCGCCGTCGATCCTGGTAGGCTAACACTCTGGTCAGGCCGCTTGCAACCGGGCCGCGTCAGAGGCCTAGCCAGCCGTCACCAGTTCCACATGGTGCCGTCGGTGAGCCTGGCCACGGGAAGCTGGCGCGGCTGGTAGGGGAAGCGTGCGGCGGCCGCCTCGTCGATGTCCACCCCGTGGCCGGGGGCGTCGCCCGGGTGCAGGAAGCCGCGCTCGAAGCGATAGGCGTGGGGGAAGACCTCGTCGGTCTCCGGCGTGTGGCGCATGTACTCCTGCACGCCGAAGTTGGGCACCCAGCTGTCGAAGTGCAGCGCCGCGCCCATGGTCACGGGCGACAGGTCGGTGGCGCCGTGGCAGCCCGTGCGCACCTGCCAGACCGCGGCGAAGTCGGCGATCCGGCGCAGGTGCGTGATGCCGCCCGCGCCGAGCGCGGTGGCGCGGATGTAGTCGATCAGCTGCTCTTGGATCAGGTCCTTGCAGTCCCACAGGGTGTTGAAGATCTCGCCCACCGCCAGCGGCGTCGTGGTGTGGCGGCGGATCAGCCTGAACGCCTCCTGGTTCTCCGCCGGCGTCGCGTCCTCCATCCAGAACAGGGCGCAGGGCTCCAGCGACTTGCCCAGGCGTGCGGCCTCCATGGGCGTCAGCCGGTGGTGCACGTCGTGCAGGAGGTGCGGCTCGGGGCCGAAGCGCTCGCGCAACGCCTCGAACAGCTTGGGGGCGAAGGCGAGGTAGCGCGGCGTGTCCCACATCGTCTCGGTGGGCAGGGCGGCGTCGGCGGGCTCGTAGTAGGTGTCGCCGCGGCCCACGCCGTAGGCCAGCTTGACGCCCGGCACGCCCGACTGGGCGCGCACGGCGAGGTAGCCCTGCTCCAGGTAGCGGGCGACGGCGTCGGACGTCTCCTCGATGTCCGAGCCGTTGGCGTGGCCGTAGACCATCACGCCGTCGCGGCTCTTGCCGCCCAGGAGGTCGTAGACCGGAGCGCCCAGGGCCTTGCCCTTGATGTCCCACAGGGCGACGTCGACCGCCGCGATGGCGCGCATGGTCACCGGCCCGCGCCGCCAATAGGCGCCGCGGTAGAGGAACTGCCACGTGTCCTCGATGCGCGCGGCGTCGCGGCCGATCAGGGCGGGGATCACGTGGTCCTCGAGGTAGGCGACCACCGCCTTCTCGCGCCCGTTCAGGGTGGCGTCGCCGATCCCGT
>CAXTCO010000151.1:0-5868 GCA_964242255.1 uncultured Caulobacteraceae bacterium
CTCGGCTTCAGCCACGACGTCGACATGCCGCCGCCGGCGGGGATCACCTTCGCGGTGCCCCGCCCCGTCGAGATCCGCATCAGCGGCATCGACAAACAGCAGGTCGGCGAGATGGCCGCGCGCATCCGCCGCGTGCGTCCGCCCGAGCCCTACAAGGGCAAGGGCGTGCGCTACCAGGGCGAGACCGTGCGGCGCAAGGAAGGCAAGAAGAAGTAAGATGGCCCTCACCCCCCGCCAAAGCCACCTGCGCCGCTCCGAGCGCAACCGCCTCCGCCTGCGCAAGGTGGCGGGCGAGCGCCTGCGCCTGAGCGTGTTCCGCTCCAACAAGCACATCGCCGCGCAGATCATCGACGACAGCAAGGGCGTGACGCTGGCCGCGGCCTCCTCGCTGGAGAAGGTGGAGGACGCGCGCGCTCCCGGCGGCAACGTCGAGGCGGCCAAGACCGTCGGCCAGCGCCTGGCCGAGCGCGCCAAGGCCGCCGGCGTCACCGACGTGGTGTTCGACCGCGGCGGCTACCTGTTCCACGGCCGGGTGAAAGCCCTGGCCGACGCCGCGCGCGAAGCCGGCCTGAACTTCTGAGGTAAACGAGATGGCTCGACCCAACGAAGGCGGAAACCGCGACCGTCGTCCCCGCGACCGCGAGGAAGGCGACAGCGACATCGTCGAGAAGCTGGTCCACATCAACCGCGTGGCCGCCACCGTGAAGGGCGGCCGCCGCTTCAGCTTCGCCGCCCTGATGGTGGTGGGCGACGGCAAGGGCCGCGTCGGCTTCGGCCACGGCAAGGCGCGCGAGGTGCCGGAAGCAATCCGCAAGGCCACGGAAGAGGCCAAGAAGACCATGATCCGCGTGCCGCTCCGCGAGAGCCGCACCCTGCACCACGACGGCGCGGGCCGTCACGGCGCGGGCAAGGTGATGCTGCGCGCGGCGCCTCCCGGCACCGGCGTGATCGCCGGCGGCCCCATGCGCGCGGTGCTCGAGACGCTGGGCGTGCACGACGTGGTGGCCAAGTCGATCGGCTCGTCCAACCCCTACAACATGATCCGCGCCACGTTCGACGCGCTCAAGGAGCAGTCGTCGCCCCGCATGATCGCCTCCAAGCGGGGCAAGAAGACGGGCGACATCCTGGGCCGCCGCGACGACGGCGTCAGCGATCCCACCGTGATGGAGAGCGCGTGATGGCCGATTTCACCATACGCCAGACGGGTTCGCCCATCCGCCGCGACAAGACGCAGCGCGCCACCCTGATCGGCCTCGGCCTGAACAAGATCGGCCGCGAGGCGACGCTGGAGGACACCCCGTCCAACCGCGGCGCCGTGTGGAAGGTCCGCCACATGGTCACCGTCATCGACGGCCCCCAGGGCTGATCTCGGGCTGACAACGCCAAGACCGTCCCTTACGAGACGGTCGAGTCCGAGCGCCCCGCCCCAGCCGCGGGGCGCTCGTCCGTTCCGAACACCGCCGAGTCCGGCTCCCGCCGGGCGCAACCGTCAGGAGACGAAGGCCATGACCAAGCTCAACGAACTGCGCGACAACCCGGGCGCCACCAAGGAGCGCATGCGGATCGGCCGCGGCGGCGGCTCCGGCAAGGGCAAGACCGGCGGCCGCGGCGTGAAGGGCCAGACCTCGCGCACGGGCCACGGCATGAACGGCTTCGAGGGCGGCCAGATGCCGCTGCACATGCGCATGCCCAAGCGCGGCTTCAACAGCCTCAACCGCATGGATTTCGCCGAGGTGAACCTGTGGCGCATCGCCCAGGCGGTGGAGGCCGGCCGGCTGGACGCCTCCGCCGCCATCGACGCCGAGGCGCTTGTGAAGGCCGGCGTGATCCGCCGCGTCAAGGACGGCGTGAAGCTGCTGGGCGAGGGCGCGGTCACGGGCGCCCTCACCATCACCTGCTACGCCGCCACCGCCGGCGCCCGCACAGCCGTCGAGGCCGCGGGCGGCTCGGTGACCACCACCAAGCCGGCGGCTGAAGAGTCTTCCGCCGCCGAGTAGGAGGCCGCGATGATCGCGGTGCGGCGGATCGGGTCCGGAACGGCCGCCTTCGTCGTAGGCGGTCTGGCGCTGGCCTTGGGCCTGCTGCTCTCGCTCGGCGGTCTTTCGACCTTCGTCGCGGCGAACGGTCTCATGACGATCGGCGTCGGCTTCCTCGCCGTGGGTTTCTGGGCGCGGCTGTTCGGCGCTCTCGAGCAGCGGCTGATGGACCTTCAGCATGACGTCCGCTCGCTCGCGGGACGCCTGGCCGCGCCGGAGCCGCTCCTGCCGCCGGCGCCTCCCGCCCAGGGCGGCGTCGACGAAAGCTTCCGTGCGCGGTGGCGCGCCGCGGGAGCGTCTTCGCCGCAGCTCTAGCCCTCCCGCGCCGTCCTCGCCCGCGGAAGTGACCGGGCCCGGTTCCTCCGCCGCATCCGCGTGACAGCCGCGCCGCGCCGCCCTATGTCTTCCCCCCTTCGGTTCCGATCTGAGTTCCCGCATGCCTTCCGCCGCCGAGCAGCTCGCCGCCAACATGAACGTGGGCTCGTTCGCCCGCGCGACCGACCTGCACAAGCGCCTGTGGTTCACCCTGGGCGCGCTGCTGATGTTCCGGCTCGGCTGCTACATCCCGATCCCCGGCGTCGATCCGCAGGCCATCGCCCACGCCTTCCAGGGCCAAGCCAAGGGCATTCTGGGCATGTTCAACATGTTCAGCGGCGGCGCCGTGCAGCGCATGGCGATCTTCTCGCTGAACGTGATGCCCTACATCTCGGCGTCGATCATCGTGCAGCTGATGGCCACCATCTACGGCCCCTGGGAGAAGCTGCGGAAGGAAGGCGGCGAGGCCGGGCGTAAGACGCTGAACCAGTACACCCGCTACCTCACCGTGCTGCTGGCCGTCATCCAGAGCTTCGGCATCGCGCTCGGGCTGCAGAACAGTCAGGGCCTGGTGAGCACGCCGGGCTTCGGCTTCGTGATCTCGACGGTGGCGACGCTGACGGGCGGCACGCTGTTCCTGATGTGGATCGGCGAGCAGATCACCAGCCGCGGCGTGGGCAACGGCTCCAGCCTGATCATCTTCGCCGGCATCGTCGCGCGCCTGCCCATCACCCTGTGGCAGATGCTGTCGCAGACGCGCACGGGGCAGATGAGCCCGGTCCTGCTGCTGTTCCTCGTGGCCCTGTCGGTCGGCGTGGTGCTGGCCATCGTGTTCTTCGAGCGCGCCCAGCGGCGCCTGCTGGTGCAGTACCCCAAGCGCCAGCAGGGCAACCGCATGTACGGCGGCGACAGCTCCTTCCTGCCGCTGAAGATCAACACGGCCGGCGTGATCCCGCCGATCTTCGCCAGTTCGCTGCTGCTGCTGCCGGCCACGGCCATGGGCTTCCTGGCCAGCGCGCACCTGCCGAGCTGGGCCTCGTGGCTGCCGGTCGCGGTGGGCCAGCTGCAGCACGGGCAGCCGCTGTTCATCCTGCTCTACGCGGCGATGATCATCTTCTTCTCGTTCTTCTACACCTCCATCGTGTTCAACCCGGACGAGACGGCGGAGAACCTGCGCAAGTACGGCGGCTTCCTGCCCGGCATCCGCCCCGGCAAGCGCACCGCCGAGTACATCGACCACGTGCTGACGCGCCTGACGGTGATCGGCGCGGCCTACATCACCGCCGTGTGCATCCTGCCCGAGATCGTCGGCGGCGGCCTGGGCCAGCAGCAGGTGTTCGGCGGCACCAGCATCCTGATCGTGGTGACGGTGACCATGGACACGGTGGCGCAGATCCAGTCGCACCTTCTGGCGCACCAGTACGAGGGCCTCATCAAGAAGTCGAAGCTGCGCGGATCCCGCGGCGGCGCGGGCGTCCCCGCCGTCCGCGGCGCACGCTGACGTCGGCGTGAGCGCGGCGGGGGCGGCGGAGTGAACCTGATCCTGTTCGGCCCGCCTGGGGCGGGGAAAGGCACGCAGGCGCAGCGGCTGGTCGACGGCCGCCACATGGTGCAGCTCTCCACCGGCGACATGCTGCGTGCGGCCATCGCCTCCGGCTCCGCCCTGGGCGAACGCGTGAAGGACGTCATGGCGCGCGGCGAGCTCGTCACCGACGAGATCGTGATCGCGCTCATCGACGAGCGGCTGGACCACGCGGAGGCCCACGGCGGCGCCATCTTCGACGGCTTCCCACGCACGGTGGCCCAGGCGCAGGCGCTGGACGTGCTGCTGCAGGGCCGCGGCAAGGCGGTGGACCGCGTGGTGCGCCTGAAGGTGGACGACGCCCAGCTGATGGCGCGCATCACCAGACGCTTCGCCGAGCAGGGCAGGGCGGACGACAATCCCGAGACGTTCGCCGTGCGCCTGAACGCCTATCTGACCCAGACCAAGCCGCTGCTGGGCTACTACGAGGCTCAGGGCAAGCTCGCCGAGGTGGACGGCATGGCGAGCATGGACGAGGTCTCCGCCGCCATCGCGCAGGCGCTGGACGGGGTGGGCGAGCCGGCGTGAGGGGTAGCGGGTGTGGTGGTGCCGTGCCACCGTGCTCGGCCGCGTCAAGGCACGCTTCGCTCTTCGGCCTTGACCGCCCTGCGCGCGGCGGCTGACGCTTGGGCGTCGCGACGCGGGGCGTCCCTAGATTGTTCAACCCCTCCAGAGGGGTCGAACACAGGGCTGTGGCTTGTTGAGTGTGGCGCGGCCCTTGAGATCACCCGGGCCCTTGCCGATGGCTGCGCTTGAGTGCAGCCTCCCGGAATGGAAGCTCGGGACTTCAATCAGCAACTCGGCGAAAGGGCTGCTTCCGTAGCTGCCGCGAGCGTTGATGCGGTAGAGCAACACTGTCCGGCGACACGGCGAGCTGAACTCTTCACGTTCATGGTTGGTCTAAGCGCGTATGCGTATGAGTCTTGCTGCCGAGGCGTGGAAGATAGCCCTGACGATCAACCTGATCTATATTCGGCCTCCTTAATCGCGACCGCGAAGGAGAAGTTTGAGGCTCGCTTCGGAAGCTGGTCGGACCCGGAACAAACGTTCGTAGAGAAAATCGAGGATGAGTGGGCCGAGGCCGATTCTGTATGGCCGGCTTACTTAAAATACGCACGGATGAACGACGGGCACCTACCGTTTCCAAGAGCCTTAAAGGAGGCGCTTCTCTGGGAAGGTGATATGCGTATGAGAACTTGCGCCACTCTCGCAGCAACGGTCATGATGGAAGACCTTCTATCGCTTCGGGCCTAGTGGTCTAGGGCAGACAATCGCGCGCTAGCTTGAACGAGGTTCGACTCTGCTGGTAGCCCTGTGTTCGACGCCCCGCAGGGCGTTGAACAATCTAGGGACGCCCCGCGTCCCGACGCCCAAGCGTCAGCCGCCGCGCGCAGGGCGGGTCAAGGCCGAAGAGCGGAGCGTGCCTTGATGCGCCCGAGCACGGTGGCACTCCCACCACCGCCGCGTACCCACAACCCGTTAAGTTCCCGCCCGCCCCGTTGACCCGCGCGCATTCTCCCCTATAACCCCGCGTTCCCGCGACCCCCGTGACGCGCGCCGGCCTCCTCATTGGACGGAGGCCCGGCGTCGTGGCGCGTCCCCGCGCGGCCGAGGAGAGCACCCGAACGTGGCCCGTATCGCTGGCGTCAACATCCCCACCAACAAGCGCGTCGTGATCGCGCTGCAATACATCCACGGCGTGGGCCCGCGCACCGCGCAGGAGATCATGGACCGCGTGGGCCTCGACGAGGCCCGCCGCGTGAACCAGCTCTCCGACGCCGAGGTGCTGCAGATCCGCGAGGCCATCGACCGCGACTACACCGTCGAGGGCGACCTGCGCCGCGAGACCACCATGAACATCAAGCGGCTGATGGACCTCGCGTCCTACCGCGGCCTGCGCCACCGCAAGGGCCTGCCGGTCCGCGGCCAGCGCAC
>CAXTCO010000152.1:0-5840 GCA_964242255.1 uncultured Caulobacteraceae bacterium
GCCGCCCTCAGCCGCTCCATCGCCGCGCGCAGCTCGGCCATGAACGCCGGCCGGTCGCCGCGCCACCGCAGGGGCTCGCCCACGTGAACGCAGCAGGTGAGCGGCGCGGGCACGTGCGCGCCCTTGGGCAGCACGCGGCCGGCGCCCTGGATCCACACGGGGGTGACCGGCGTCTCGGGCGCGGCCTCCAACAGGCGGGCGACGCCGGTCTTCAGGGGAGCGAGGGTCTCGCCGCCGTCGCCGCGCGTGCCCTCGGGGAAGATCACCAGGATGTCGCCCGCCGCCAGCGCCTCGCGCATCGGCGCGAGCACGTCGGCGTCGGTCCCGGCCAGCTCGCGGTGGACGGGCACGATCCCGATCACCCGGCGCGAGAACCAGGAGAGGAGCGGGCCGGACAGGAAATAGTCCGCCGCCGCCGCCGGGCGCACGAGGCGCAGGGTGCGCGCCGGGAACAGCGTCAGCAGCAGGAAGGTGTCCACGTGGCTGGTGTGGTTGGCCGCGACGATCGCCGGCCCGTGCGTCGGCAGGCGCCCGCGCCCCACCACGTCCGCCCCCGTCAGCACGCGCGCGGCGGGGCGGAACACGAGGGTGATGAGGAGCGTGCGCAGCCAGGTCATCGGCGGCCTCCGACGGCTCAGTAGGTCTTCAGCGCGAACAGCGCGGCGAGGTGGAAGTAGAGGGGCGCGGTGAAGGTCAGGCTGTCCACGCGGTCGAGCACGCCGCCGTGGCCGGGGATGAAGTGCGACGTGTCCTTCACGCCGATGTCGCGCTTGATGGCGGAGAAGGTGACGTCGCCCGCGAAGCCCGCCACCGGCAGCGACAGGGCCACGGTCCAGAGCCCCACGCCCTGCAGCGGCGTGAACACCGGGCCGAGGACGAGGATCAGCGCGGCCGTGAGGGCCCAGCCGCCCACAAACCCCTCCCACGTCTTGTTGGGGCTGACCGCAGGCAGGATGCGGCGGCGCCCGAAGAGCTTGCCGAAGAGGAACTGGAGCACGTCGTTGGCTCCGGTCGCCACCAGCAGGAGGAACACCAGCCCCGCCGCCCCCGCCTGCGGCGCGTCCGCTCGCGGAACCCTCATCAGCAGCGGGATGAAGCCCAGGTTGTAGACGCAGGTCATCGTTCCCCAGTGGAACACGGCGGTGGAGGCCAGGTACCCCCGCGTCTGCCCCAGCATCGCCATCAAGAACGGGACGGCCAGGAACACCCACACCGGCACGAACACAAGGTAGAACATGTAGATGTGAAGGACGACGAAAAGGTAGGACGCCGGGATGGTCGTGTAGGCGAGCAGGATCACCAGCCTGTCCTCCCGCCGCGCGGGCGCCAGCGACAGGAACTCGCGCAGCGCCAGGAAGGAGACGAAGGCGAACAGGAGCGCCGTCGCCGCCCAGCCGAGTCCCAGGGCGGCGACGAGCAGCAGCGCCATCACCCACCACGAGGCCATGCGCGCCTTGATCTCGCTCGCGTCCGCGCCCCGCCGAAGCCGCAGGAGCGCCCACGTCCCCAGCGAGCCGGCGGTCAGCGCCGCGACGACCGCGCCGCAGCCCCACGCCAGGGCCGGCGGGACCAGGGCCGCGCGGGCGAGGGCCGCCGGGAGCATCAGGAGGCCGTCCGCCGCTGCGCGGCCTCGACGGCCTCGCGCACGCGGGCCAGGGCGGCCTCGGCCGGCGCGCTCCCGCCCAGGAAGCCGAAGGTCTGGTGGACGGCGAAGTGGCAGTGGCCGTGCACCGCGGCCAACAACGAGCGGGTGAGGGCCGCGGCCTCCTCCGGCGCGGCCCCCGGCACGCGGGCGGCCACCTCCGCCTGCGCCACCGCCATCAGCGCCGCGGCGTCGGCGTGATAGGCCGCGGCCGCCGGCCCCGCATCGGTCCCGTGGTGCTCGTAGACGGCGGCCCAGAGGTGAGGATGCGCCTCGGCCAAGGCGAAGTAGCCGCCCACCAGCTCGGCCAGCCGGTCGCCCCCGCCGGCGTCCAACCGGTCGCGAAGCTCCTGCGTCCAGCGCCGCAACGTCTCCCGGTTGATGGCGGTGAGCAGGCCGTCGACGCTGCCGAACAGGTTGTAGAGCGTGCCGATGGAGTAGCCGACGCGCTTGGCCACTTCGCGCGCCGAGAAGCGGGCCAGGCCCGCCTCGGCCAAGTGGCCCCGACCCTCGGCCAGGACCAGCGCCTCCAACTCCTCCCGGCTGTGGTCCGAACGCCGGCCCATCGACTTCCCCCGCCCTCCGCTGAGCACCGCTCAAAACGGCTATTGAACAGTGTTCATTTTTCAGCTTTCCTCCGGGCCGTCAAGCGCGGTCAGGCGAGGAGGAGCGGCGGATGCGGGAGCCGGACGTCGGGGGGCCGGAGAGCGGCGCGGGCCTTCTGGTCAGCCGCCGCTTCGCGCCGCTGTTCGTCACCAACCTGCTCGACGCCTTCAACGACAACCTGTTCAAGACCTCGCTCCTGATCAGCGCCAGCTACGGCGTCCTTCGCGCCGACCCGGCGGCGGCGGAGCGGCTGGCGGTGCTGGCCACGGGCGTGTTCGTGCTGCCGTTCTTCGCCCTGTCGGCGCTGGCGGGGCAGGTGGCGGACCGGTTCGACCGCGCCCGGCTGGTGCGCTTCGTCAAGCTGGCGGAGGCGGCGATCATGGCGCTCGGGCTCGTCGGCTTCCTGGCGCACTCCCTCCCGCTGCTGCTGGCCGTGCTGTTCCTGGCGGGGGCCCACTCGGCCATGTACACGCCGCTGAAGTACGCGATCCTGCCCCAGCACCTCGCCCGCGGCGAGCTGACGGCCGGCGTCGGGCTGATGGAGGCGGGGGGGTTCGTCGCCATCCTCGGCGGGCAGCTGCTGGCGGGGGTGGTCGCGCCCTGGGCGGCCGGGGCGACCGCCTGCATCCTGGCGGCCCTGGGGCTCCTCGCCAGCCTGGCGATCCCCGCCGCGCCTGTGGGCGCGCCCGCCGGGCGCATGGACTTCAACCTTCCCGCGCAGAGCTGGCGATTGGTGCGACGCGCCATGAGCCTGCCGCCGTTGCGCTACTGCCTGCTGGCCAGCGCCTGGTTCTACGTCGTGGGCGCGGTGGTGCTGGGGCAGCTGGTCGCCCTGGCGAAGGGCGTGCTGCACGTGCAGGCGCCGGTCACGGCGGTGTTCCTGGGCGCCTTCTCACTCGGCGTGGCGGCGGGGGCGCTGCTGTCCGGGCGGTGGCTGCGGGGCGAGGTGTCGGGCCGCCTCGCGCCGGCGGCGGCGCTGGGGCTCGGCGCCCTGCTGCTGGACCTCGCCTTCTCCCTCACCCGTTTCCGCCCTCCCGCCGAGGCGATGGACGCGCGCGCCTTCCTGGCGGCGCCCGGAGCCTGGCGCATCGTGCTCGACCTGTTCGGCGCGGCCGCGGCGGGCGGGGTCTTCATCGTGCCGCTGTATGCGGTGCTGCAGGTCTGCAGCCCGCCGGCGGAGCGCTCGCGCATCCTCGCGGCCAACGACATCGTCAACGCCCTCACCACCGTGGCGGGGGTGACCTTGGCGGGCCTGCTCCTGAAGCTGGGCGTCGGCGCCGCCGGCCTGATCGCGGTGCTGGGCGGCGGCACGGTCGGGGCGGCGGCGCTGGCGCAGCTCGGCCGGGGGGCGCTGCGCGGGAGCGGCGTCCTCCCGCCCGTCACGGAAGCCCCCGCATGACGCCCGGCCCGGCCGACCTGGAGGCGCTCGCCGCCCGCCTCGCCCCGCACCTGCGCGTCGTGCGGCCTGAGGGGCCGGGCCCCTTCCCCGTGGTGGTGCAGATGCACGGGTGCGCGGGCGTGCAGCCCTTCCAGGCGCGCTATGCGGAGGCGGCGCGCCGCGCCGGCGTGGCCGCCGTGATCGTCGATTCGCTCGCGCCGCGCGGCCTCTCGCGCACAGCCGCGCACCTCACCGTATGCACGGGCGTGCAGCTGCGCGGCGCGGAGCGGGCGTGGGATCTGGCCGCCGTCCTGCACCGGCTCCGCGGCCAGCCCTGGGCGGACGGCCGCCGGGTCGCCGCCGCCGGCTGGAGCCACGGCGGCTGGGCGGTGATGGAGGCGCTCGTGGCCGCGGGGCGGACGGGCGGAGACGACGCCGCATCCGCCGCCGTCCGGAACCTGCGCCTCGCCGTGCTGATCTATCCCTACGCCGGCCCCCTGGCGCGCACGCGGGCGAGCGGCTGGGGCGGCTGCCGCCCCGCCGTCGCCGCCTGCCTCGCCGGCCGCGACGCCGTGGTGGGCCGCACCGCGCCCCTGCGGGCGCTCGACCGGCTGCGGAGCGACGGGCTCGACGTCGACGTCCTGACGCTCGCCGGCGCCACCCACGCCTTCGACGACGACCACGCCAGCGACCCGCGCTCGGTGCACGACCTCGCCCTCGCCGCCCGCGCCGAACGCTTCTTCGTCGACAAGCTGCGCTCGGCGCTGTCGCCCGGGACGCGCGATCCGGCCGGACCCTCCGACGGCTAGGGCGGGGTCGGCCGCCTGCGGGACCGCAGGCGAACGGCTGGCGTAGACGGCGTGGAGCCGTCCGGCGCGGGCGGCGTCCTCGGCGGCCGGACCGCCTCCTGGGAAGCCGACCCGTTCAGGGGCGGTCCGGGCGGCCGCTTCCGGCAGGCGCCTTCGCGATCCAGATCAGGTGGCGGGCTCCGCCGTTCGTGCGGCCGCTGCGCGCCACATGCTCCCGCACGGCGAAGCCCGCCGCCTCCAGGCGCCGCGTGAAGGCCGGATCGCGGGCGGCGGACCAGACGGCCAGCACGCCGCCCGGCCGCAGCGCCCGACGGGCGGCCCCGAGCCCCTGCGCGCCGTAGAGCCTGTCGTTGGCCGACCGGACCAGCCCGTCCGGCCCGTTGTCGACGTCCAGCAGGATGGCGTCGTAGGCGCCGGCGGCGGCGGCGATCAGCGACGCGACGTCGTCCTCCACCACCTGGACGCGCGGATCGTCCAGGCTCCCGTCGAACACGCCCGCCAGCGGGCCACGCGCCCAGGCGACGACGGCGGGCACGAGCTCGGCGACGACGACCTGGGCCTGCGGGCCCAGCGCGGCGAGGGCCGCCCTCAGGGTGAAGCCCATGCCGAGGCCGCCGATGAGCACCGCAGGCGCCGCCCGGTCCCCCAGCTCGCGGCAGGCGATCTCGCCCAGCGCCGTCTCCGAGCCGCCCCGCCGGCTGTTCATCAGCTCGTCCGCTCCGACGGTGATGGAGAACTCGACGCCGCGCTGCATCAACCTCAGCTCGGCCCCGCCCGGCGCGGGCGCGGCCGCCAGCCGGACCCAGGGGATCATCGGACGCCGCCGAGGCGGAACCGGGACGGCGGCGGATCGCGGTCGGTCATCGTGCGGCTCTCTTGCGGACCGGAGCGCCCTAGCACGCGGCGCCCGCAGCGCCTCGGGGTCATGCGCCGCTTGAGGGAGAGGCGATCCTCTCCTAGACCGCCCCCTCGCCGGACGATGGACGGCGGGGCGTCAGCCGCACGGAAGAGGGCTGGCCATGCTCCAGATCGACGGGATCGTGTTCAACGCCTGGGGGCGGCGCTTCTTCGACGGCGCCTCCGTCACCCTGCCGCCCGGGGCCAAGGTGGGGCTGGCGGGCCGCAACGGCGTGGGCAAGTCCACCCTGTTCAAGCTGATCCTGGGCGAACTGCAGCTCGACGGGGGAACGATCGAGCTTCCACGGACGGCGCGGGTCGCGGCGGTCGCCCAGGAGCACCCGGCCACGCCTGTGACCCTGCTGGAGACGATCCTGGAGGCCGACGTGGAGCGGGCGCGGCTCCTCGCCGAACTGGAGACCGCCGAGCCCGAGCGCATGGGCGACATCTGGACCCGGCTGATCGAGATCGACGCCGACCGCGCGCCCGCCCGCGCGGCCGAGATCCT
>CAXTCO010000153.1:0-5835 GCA_964242255.1 uncultured Caulobacteraceae bacterium
CTGATGGCCACCGTCAAGGGCGACGTGCACGACATCGGCAAGAACATCGTCGGCGTGGTCCTGCAGTGCAACAACTACGAGGTGATCGACCTCGGCGTGATGGTCCCCGCCGACCGCATCCTCGACGCCGCGGCGGAGCATCAGGTCGACATGATCGGCCTCTCCGGCCTGATCACGCCGTCGCTGGACGAGATGGTGTTCGTCGCCGCCGAGATGGAGCGGCGCGGCCTGGACATCCCGCTCCTGATCGGCGGCGCCACCACCAGCCGCACGCACACGGCGGTGAAGATCGAGCCCGCCTACCGCCGCGGCTCCACCACCTACGTGCTGGACGCCTCGCGCGCCGTGGCGGTGGTCTCCGGCCTGCTCTCGCCCACCGACAGGGCCGCCAACGAGCGCGCCACCCGCGACGAGTACGTGCGCATCCGCGAGCAGTTCGCCCGCGGACGCGAGGTGAAGGCGCGCACGCCCCTGGCGGCCGCCCGCGCCAACCCGTTCCGCATCGACTGGCCGGCGTTCCAGCCCATGCGCCCCTCCTTCCTGGGCGTGCGCCGCTTCGACGCCTGGGACCTCGCCGACCTCGCCGAGGTGGTGGACTGGTCGCCCTTCTTCGCCAGCTGGGACCTGGTCGGCCGCTTCCCCGCCATCCTGGACGACGACGTCGTCGGCGAGGCCGCCCGCGAGCTCTGGGCCGACGCCAAGCCCCTCTTCGACCGCATCGTGCGCGAGAAGCTGTTCACCGCCCGCGGCGCCGTCGGCTTCTGGCCCGCCAACGCCGACGGTGACGACGTCGTGCTCTGGACGGACGAGACGCGCACGGCCGAGCTCGCCCGCTTCCACACCCTGCGCCAGCAGATCGGCAAGAGCGACGGCAAGCCCAACACCGCCCTCAGCGACTTCGTGGCCCCGATCGGCGCTGCGCCCGACCACCTGGGCGCCTTCGCGGTGACCGCCGGCCACGGCGAGCGCGAACTGGCCGCCGAGTTCCGCGCCCGCGGCGACGACTACTCCGCCATCATCGTCGCCGCCCTGGCCGACCGCCTCGCCGAGGCCTTCGCCGAGCGCCTGCACCAGCGGGTCCGCACCGGGCTGTGGGGCCACGCGCCGGACGAGCGCCTCACCCCGCAGCAGCTGATCGAGGAGCGCTACCAGGGCATCCGCCCCGCGCCCGGCTACCCCAGCCAGCCCGACCATACGGAGAAGGCGACCCTGTTCCGCCTGCTCGGCGCGGAGGCGGCCGGCATGGGCCTGACGGAGAGCTTCGCCATGACGCCCGCGGCCAGCGTCAGCGGCCTCTACTTCGCCCACCCCCGCGCCCACTACTTCGGCGTGGGCAAGATCGACCGCGACCAGGTGGCCGACTACGCCCGCCGCAAGGGCTGGACCGTCGCCACGGCCGAGCGCTGGCTGGCCCCCATCCTCAACTACGACCCGGCGGGCGAGCGCGAGGCGGCGGCCTGAATCGGCGTCAGGCCGGCTCCGGCCACATGCGCTGGAGGTTGCTGGCCACGGCGCCCAGGCGCGTGCGGCCGGCCCAGCTCATCTTCACTCCCTCGACCGCCGCCACCTCGTTCGACTCGTCGAGCAGCTTGCGGCGGGCGCCGTCGGCGATCCGGCTCTCGACGAAGGTGATGCCGACGATCCGCTCGCCGGACGCGACCTCGCGCACCTCGTGCAGGGTGGTCGACGGATGGACCCGGCACGAGCCCGCCGCACCTTTGAACACGACCGGCCGCGTGCCGAGACAGACCGCCAGCTCCCCGCCCTCGTAAGTCGCAGGATCGCTCAGGAAGACGGTGCACGACAGGTCGGAGCGCAGGGGTCGCTGCCCCGCCGCCATCGACGCCGTGCCGCAGTGGACGCCGTAGGCCATGCCGGGCCCGTGCGTGGTGAGCGTCGGCGGGGCCAGGCGGCGCGGGAAGGCCGCGCCACGGAACCTCTCCGAGCGCATCAGCGCCTCGGCCAGAACCTTGGACGCCCCGGCGAAGGCGGGATCGGCGCGGCCGTGGTGCAGGTTGTTCTTCACCTGCGAGTGCGGGTTGCTGACCCGCCCGTCGACGAAGCGGGCCGCCCGGGCGAGGGCCACAAGCCTCGCGGCCTCCGCCGGGGTGAGGAGGTCGGGGATCGTGGAACATGGGCTCGGTCTAGCGTGCGGGTCCCGGACCCGGAAGTCCCGCCCCCGCCCCCGCCGGCGCCTGCGGGCGGGAGGTGTCGAAAACCGGGCCGCCCTCGTAGGTGAAGTAGATCATGTGGTGCGTGCGCGAGACGAGCACGCGGTGGGACTTCAGGAAGTCGAAGCCGAGCAGCATGTCGGGCTGGTCGGTGTCGTGCTCCGCCACCCGCGAGCCCGTCTCGCCGAAGGTGGTCGCGGCGAACAGGTCGCTGAAGCGCAGCTTGGCGTTGCGGATCGTCTCGTCGCCGATCGTGAACGTGTCGAGCACGCCCACCGCGTCGGCGAGGGGCTGCGCGCCGAGACCACGGCCCTCGATCCCGCCGCCGCTCAGTTCCACCCGCGCCGCAGCGGCGGCCGGGGGCGTCGCGATCGAGGCGGACGCCCCCGAATCGAGCACGGCTCGGATCGGTCGCCCGTTCAGCTTCACGCTCACGCCGACCCTGTCGTGGTGGGCGTCCGTGATCGGCGCCTCCTCGTAGCTGGTCACCGCCCAATAGGCCATCTCGCCATCACCGCAGCCTTGCGGCTGAAGCAGGCGGATGGTGTCGTGCGCCAGGTCGAACTCGATGTCGTAACGGCCGAGCACGTCTTCTCCGAGCAGGACGTCGAAGTCCTTGGGCCGCCCCTCCCCTGCGACAAGCATCCTGAAGCGCGATTTCGTGAACCCCGCGATCTGAAGCTGGCCGACGTAGGTGCTCTGCGCCTGCGACACGCCGCCGACCACCCCGACCCTCAGGCCGGGCACGTTGGTGAGCGGCGAGTTCAGCTGCCGGGCCTTGTCGCGGATCAGGAGCGACAGGTCGGCGCCGGTGTCGACCAGCACGCGCACGGGCCGGCCGTCGATCGCGCCCTGCAGGACGGCCTGGTCGCGCACCACCTGCACCCTCAGGGCGGCGACCTGCTGGATGACGCACTTGCGGGGCGGCGGCGGGTCGGCGGCCCGGGCGGGCGCGCTCGCCTGAGCCGCCAAGATCGCCGCCGCCGCCGCCGCCCGCACGTCCCGCCTCCGCTCAGCCCGCCCGCAGCCTACGACAGGTCGCGGCGGCGGGGGACAGGCGGACCTGTCAGCTGTCGTCGCCGAAGCCCTGGTCCCCGCCGTCCGAATAGTCGCCGCCGTCGGCGAAGCCTTGGCGGTCGCCCCGGTCGTCGCCGTACTCGTTGATGATCGTCTCGCCGCCGCCGCCGCCGAAGCCGCCCCCGTGGCGCCCGCCGAACATGCCGGAGAGGCCCTCGAACAGGAAGGCGCCTCCCGCCACGCCCGCCGCCGCCGTGCCGGCGCTGCGCAGGAAGCCGCCCAGGCCGCCCCCGCCGGAGAAGGGGCCGGGTGCGGAGCCCCCGCCGAACATGCCGCCGCCCGCGGGCGGGACGCTCGTGGCCGCCGGCGGGTACCCGCCGGCCTGGCCGTAGCCGCCCTGCGCCGGGGCATAGCCGCCCTGCCGCCCGTAGCCGCCCTGCTGCCCGCCGCCGAGGAACCCTCCCCCCTGCGACGGGGGCTGACCGCCCGCCCGCGCCTCCAACTCCTGGAGGCGCGCCTGCGCCTGGGCGAGCGACTGGTCGGCGAGGATGGCGTGCTGGACGAGGACGTAGGCCGCGTCCGGGTTGGCGCGGAGCGTCTGGTCGATCCGGCCGGCCGCCTCCGCGTCCTTGGGGCCGGGCCTCGCCTGGGCGAGGTCGGAGAGGAAGCGGTCGAGGAGGTCGCGTTCTTGGGGCGTCATGGCGCCTTCGTCCTGCCGAGAGGCGGGCGTCGCGCGCCCGCGCCTTTCATCTAAGAGCTTCCGCCGCCGCGCTGCAGGGGCGGCGGCCTTACGTTTTCGTCATCGCTCCGCCCGCGACGCCGCGGGTCCAGTCGGCGACGGCGGTGTCCAGCACGTCCAGCGGCATGGCGCCGGGCTTCAGCCCCGCGTCGTGGAAGCCCTTGATGTCGAAGCGGGGTCCCAGCGTCGTGCGGGCCCGGTCGCGCAGGCGGTTCCAGACGGTGTGGCCGATCTTGTAGCTGCACGCCTGCGCAGGGATGGCGCAGTAGCGCTGCACCTCGCGGACGGTGGAGCCCTGCGCGTCGCCGTCCAGCTCCACGAGGTAGCGGACGGCCTGCTCGCGGCTCCAGCGCATGTGGTGGATGCCCGTGTCCACCACGCAGCGGCCGGCGCGGAACACCTGCGCCTTCAGCCAGCCGATGCGGCCCAGGGGGTCGTCGTCGTAGAGGCCCAGCTCGTCGGCCAGCTGCTCGGCGTAGAGCGCCCAGCCTTCGCCGTAGCCGGAGAAGTTGAGGTTGCGCACGTAGACGGGGATGTCGCGGTTCTCCAGCGCCACCCCGCCCTGCAGCTGATGGCCCGGCAGGCCCTCGTGGTAGAGGGTGGAGGGCAGGTTCCAGCGCGGCCACTCCGCCGTGTCGTGCAGGTTGAAGTAGATGTAGCCCGGCCGCGAGCCGTCCAGGGACGGCCCCTCCGAATAGGCCAGGGGGGAGCCCGCCTCGATCGCAGGCGGCACGCGGCGGGGCTCCACCCGCTGGTGCGGGATGTCGTCGAACATGCGCGGCAGGCGCGCCTTGACCACGTCCAGCTTGCGGCCGAGGTCGGCGAGCAGGGCGTCGCGGCCGGCGTCGGTGTCCGGGTAGTATTGCGCGGGGTCCTTGTAGAGGGCGCGGATGCGCTCGCCCACAGTGCCGTGGGTCATTCCCTGGGCGCGCAGCAGCACGTCCAGCCGGGCGGTGATGGCGCGGGCCTCCTCCAGGCCGAGCTTGTGCACGTCCTCGGGCGTCATGTCGGTGGTGGTCGTGGCGTGCAGGTTGGCGGCGTAGAACTCCGCCCCCCCTCGGAAGCGCCAGCAGCCCGCGTCGTGCCCGGCGGCTGCGCGCGCCTCGCGCACGGCGGCGGCCTGACGCGCCAACGCAGGGGCGACGCGGGCCGTGCAGGCCTGCGCCGCCCGCTCGCCCCAGCGCTCCCCCAGGCCCTTGGCGCGGGCGCGCCGGTCGAGCGAGGTGGCCAGGAGCGACGTCTCGGGCGCGACCTGCAGCGCGGCGAGCTGGCCCGCGGTCACCTCCAGCAGGAAGTCGGGCGCGACCACGCCCTGCGCCGTGGCGGCGCGCAGGCGGTCGGTCTCCGCGTCCAACGTGACGGCGAAGGCGTCCAGCCGGGCCAGGTAGGCGTCGGCGTCCGCGGCGGTCTCGATCCTGTGCTTGGTGTCGAGGAAGGTCGGGACGCGCTGGTAGGAGCCGGTGATGGGACTGACCACGTAGGGCGACGGCGCGAAACCGTCCTGCGCCACCCAGTCGAAGGCCAGCACGCGGCGGGTGGAGCCCTCCTGGTAGAGGACCGTGTCGAGGTGCAGCCGCGCCTGGGGCGGCAGGGCGTCGCGGCGCAGGCCCTCGAGCGTGCGCAGGCGTGCGGCGTTGACCGCCCGGTCGTGCTCAAGCCCTGCTTGGCCCACGTCGCCCAGCCGCCGCTTCAGCGGCGCGCGGCGGCCGGTGTCGAGGCCCAGCTCCGTGGCGCTCTCCGGGCGGCGCGCGAGATCCTCCTCCAGGAAGCGGTCGAGCACGGCGCGCAGCCGGCGGTCCTCGCGCCCGGCCGCCGAGGCCGCCGCCGGGAGCGCGGCGAGGGCGGCGGAGGACAGGAGCATGTCGCGGCGTCGCATGGACTGCGAGGCTAGGGTGCGGCGCGAGCCGG
>CAXTCO010000154.1:0-5799 GCA_964242255.1 uncultured Caulobacteraceae bacterium
CGGCGGCCGTGCTCGCGGGCGCCCTCGCCATGGCGGTCCTCGGCGCCGCGGACGACCGCCGTCCCCTCGACGCCCGGCTGAAGCTCGCCCTCGGCGCCGCCGTCGCGCTAGCGCTCGCTCTGGCGCTGCCGCCGCCCCGCGCCCTCCCCCTCGCGCCCGGTGTAGAGCTGCTCCTGCCCACGCCCCTGGCCGTGGCGGGCGCGGCCCTGTGGATCCTGACCGTGACCAACGCGGTGAACTTCATGGACGGGGCGGACGGCCTCGTCCCCGGCGGGCTGCCGATCGCCTTCGCCGCCTTGGCCCTGGCTTGCGCCTGGGGAGGCGCCGCGCCGCTCACCCTGGTGTGCGCCCTCGCGGCGGCGGCGGGCGCGGGCTTCCTGCCGTGGAACCTGGCCGGACGCCTGTTCCAGGGCGACGCCGGCTCGCTGTCCGGCGGCGCCCTGTTCGCGGGCGCCGCCCTGGCCGCGGCCGGGCGCGGCGCGGTCCCGCTCCTGTTCGGGCCGATGGCGCTGCTGCCCTGGCTCACGGACGTGCTGCTGACGCTGCTGCGCCGCGCCCGCGCCCGCCGCCCGCTCCTGAGCGCCCACCGCGAGCACCTCTACCAGCGCTGGCTGCAGGCCACCGGCCGCCCCCACCGCGCCCTCGCCGCCCGTGACGCCGCCGTGTGCGCGGCCTCTTCGGCGGCGGCCCTGCTGATGTGCGCCCTCCCACGGGCCTGGGAGGTCGCCGCCTTCGTCGCCGCGACCGGTCTGACCGCCCTCGCCTGGACCGTCGCCAGCCGCCGCCTGGACGCCGCCCTGAACGCCTGAACGGAGGCGCCTAGCGCCGCCGCTTCCTGAACCGTTCGGCCGCCTCGTCGCGCGCCTGCTTGCGCAGCCGCCCAGGCTCCGCCGCGTCCACCGCCTCGCCGGGGGCGGTCATCACGTCGTTGGCGAACTCCAGGTCGAGAAGCTTCAGGCGCTTCAGCTCGTCGCGCAGGCGGGCGGCCTCCTCGAACTCCAGGTCGGCGGCGGCCTTGCGCATGCGGGTCTCGATGTCGCGAAGCGTGGTCTGGAAGTTGGAGCCCAGGAAGGGCTTGGCCGCGTCGGCGCCTGCGCCCACCAGCACGGTGACGCGGTCGTTCTCGTAGGGGCTCTCCAAGATGTGCGCGATGTCGCGCTTCACGCTCTCGGGCGTGATGCCGTGCTCGATGTTGTAGGCGTTCTGCTTCTCGCGCCGGCGGTTGGTCTCGGCCATGGCGCGCTCCATGCTGCCGGTCACCGTGTCGGCGTAGAGCACCACCTTGCCCTCGACGTTGCGGGCGGCGCGGCCGATGGTCTGCACCAGGCTGGTCTCAGAGCGCAGGAAGCCTTCCTTGTCCGCGTCCAGGATGCCCACGAAGGCGCACTCGGGGATGTCCAGGCCCTCGCGCAACAGGTTGATGCCGACCAGGGCGTCGAACACGCCCAGGCGCAGGTCGCGGATGATCTCGATGCGCTCCACCGTGTCCACGTCCGAGTGCATGTAGCGCACGCGCACGCCCTGCTCGTGCATGTACTCGGTGAGGTCCTCGGCCATCTTCTTGGTGAGCACGGTGATCAGGGAGCGGTAGCCCTTGCGCGCGGTCTCCTTCACCTCGGCGATCACGTCGTCGACCTGGGTGGCGGTGGCGGATGTGACGGGGCGCACCTCCACGGGCGGGTCGATCAGGCCGGTGGGGCGGATCACCTGCTCGGCGAACACGCCGCCCGTGCGGTCCATCTCCCACTGCGCGGGGGTGGCGCTGACGTGCACCGTCTGCGGGCGCATGGCCTCCCATTCCTCGAACTTGAGGGGGCGGTTGTCGATGCAGCTGGGCAGGCGGAAGCCGTACTCCGCCAGGGTGAACTTGCGGCGGTAGTCGCCCTTGTACATCGCCCCGATCTGCGGAACCGTCTGGTGGCTCTCGTCAAGGAAGAGCAGGGCGTTGTCGGGGATGTACTCGAAGAAGGTGGGAGGGGGCTCGCCGGGGGAGCGGCCGGTGAGGTAGCGGCTGTAGTTCTCGATGCCGGCGCAAGAGCCGGTGGCCTGCATCATCTCCAGGTCGAAGGTGACGCGCTGCTCCAGGCGTTGGGCTTCCAGGAGCTTGCCGTTCTCGGTGAACCAGTCGACGCGGTCCTTCATCTCGCGCTTGATCTGCTCGAAGGCCTGGTTGAGCGTGGGGCGCGGGGTGACGTAGTGGCTGGCGGCGTAGACGCGCACGCTGGGCAGGTCGGCGGTCTTCTTGCCGGTGAGCGGGTCGAACTCGACGATCGCCTCCACCTCGTCGCCGAAGAAGGAGACGCGCCAGGCCCGGTCCTCGTAATGCGCGGGGAACACTTCGAAGCTGTCGCCGCGGCGGCGGAAGGCGCCGCGCTCCAGGGACTGGTCGTTGCGCTTGTATTGCAGGGCCACGAGGTCGGCGCGCAGCTTGCCCTCGTCCAGCTGGTCGCCGACCTTCACGTCGAAGGTCATGGCCGTATAGGTCTCCACCGAGCCGATGCCGTAGATGCAGCTGACGGAGGCCACCACGATCACGTCGTCCCGCTCCAGGATCGCCCGGGTGGCGCTGTGGCGCATCCGGTCGATCTGCTCGTTCATCGAGCTGTCCTTCTCGATGAAGGTGTCGGTGCGCGGGACGTAGGCTTCGGGCTGGTAGTAATCGTAGTAGCTGACGAAGTACTCGACGCTGTTGTTCGGGAAGAAGCTCTTGAACTCGCCATAGAGCTGGGCGGCGAGCGTCTTGTTCGGCGCGAGGATCAGGGCGGGGCGCTGGGTGGCCTCGATGATCTTGGCCATGGTGAAGGTCTTGCCGCTGCCCGTGACGCCCAGGAGCACCTGGTCCTGCTCGCGGGCGTTCACGCCGTCGACCAGTTCGGGGATGGCTTGGCGCTGGTCGCCGGCGGGCTCGTAGGCGCTGACGAGCTCGAAGCGGCGGCCGCCCTCGCTCTTCTGCGGACGGGCGGGGCGGTGGGGCGCCCACGCCTCCTGCAGGTGTGCGGGGATGTCCATCACGAACGACGTCGAGGCTTGGGCCACGGCGGAAGGCGCGGAACGGGGCATGAACGGGAAGGTAGGCACCCCGGCGGCTCCGCGCCAGCTTGGACGCGCCGTCCAGACGGACGCCGGGGCGCCGCGCTGGCGCGACGGCGCCCCGCGGCCTATGCCGCAGGGCCGCAGGGAGCCCGTTCATGTCCGACGCCAGGGTCGTCCACGACGGGGCGGCGCCCCAGGGATGACGGCGCCCGGCGCCGCACCGGCCGGCGTGCGCGTCGGCGGCGTGGTCGTGCCCGGCCGCGTGTGGGTCGCGCCGATGACCGGCGTCAGCGACCTGCCGTTCCGCCGGGCGGCGTCGCGGCTCGGCGCGGCCTATGTCGCGACGGAGATGGTCGCCTGCGCCGAGCTCGCGCGGGGACGGCCCGACGCGGTGCGCCGCGCGGCGGTGGGAGACGGGCTGCCGCTGACGGTGGTCCAGCTGGTCGGCGCCGACCAGGCCATGGTGGCGGCGGGGGCGCGCACGGCGGAGGCCGCGGGCGCCGACCTCGTCGACCTGAACCTCGGCTGCCCCGCCAAGGAGGTGACGGGCGCGGCATGCGGCTCGGCGCTGATGCGCGACCTGCCCGCGGCCGAGCGGCTGATCGCCGCCGCCGTGGAGGCGACCCGCCGGCCCGTCACGGTGAAGATGCGGCTGGGGTGGAACGACGCGGCGCGCAACGCGCCCGAGCTGGCGGCCCGCGCGGAGGCCGTGGGCGCGGCCGCCGTGACGGTTCACGGCCGCACGCGGGCGCAGTTCTACACGGGCGCGGCCGACTGGGCGGCGGTGCGCGCGGTCAAGGCGGCCGTCTCCATCCCGGTGGTCGTCAACGGCGACGTGACCGACGCCGCCTCGGCGCGGGAGGCGCTCGCCCGCTCCGGCGCGGACGCGGTGATGCTGGGCCGCGGCGTCTACGGCCGCCCCTGGCTGGCGGGCGCGCTCGACGCGGCGCTGGCGGGCGGGACCGCCGACGCGGAGCCCGGCCGGGAGGCGCGCCTGGCCCTGGTGCTGGAGCACATGCGCGAGGCGCTGGGCTTCTATGGCGATGCGCTGGGCCTGCGGGTGTGGCGCAAGCACCTGGGCTGGTACGTGGAGCGCGCGCCCTGGCCGGGCGATCCGGCCGCGCGCCGCACCGCCAAGGCGCGGCTGTGCCGGCTGGAGACCGCCGCGGCCGTCGAGGACGCCCTCGCGGCGCTGTGGCTGGGCGGTGAGGAGGTTCGCGCCGCCGCCTGAGGCGGCGGCGCGCCGGCCTCACTCGTCCTCCGCCGCCTCCGCCTCGGCCTTGGTCTTGAACGAGATCCCCTCGGGCTCGGCGGGCGGGCTGTAGACGGAGTACAGCTTCAGCGGCGCCTCGCCCTTGTTGACGATGTTGTGCTTCGCGCCCTTCGGCACCACGACCAGGTGGTTGGGGCCGACCTTGCTGTGCGCGCCGTCGATCACGACCTGCCCGTCGCCCGAGACGAAGAAGGTCGTCTGGTCGGCGTCGTGCGTCTCCTCACCGATGTCCTCGCCCGGCGGGATGTGCATCATGACGATCTGGATGTTGTCGTCGCGGTAGAGCTCCTTCTGCCAGAGGGTGTTCTTCTCGGTGACCTGAAGGATGTCCTTGTTGAAGACGGCCATGTCGTGCTCCTGCGGATGGGTCCGTCCACAACCGCCGGGGAGCCGCGGGGTTCACGCCGCCCCGGCTAAAGACCCTCGGCTTCGTCGAGGCCGCACATCAGGTTCAGGTTCTGCACGGCCGCGCCGCTGGCGCCCTTGCCCAGGTTGTCGAGCCGGGCGACCAGGCGCGCCTGCCGCGTCTCCTCCGAGCCGAACACGAACAGCTGCAGGCGGTTCGTTCCGTTCAGCGCCTCGGGGTCGAGCGTCTTGAGCGCGCGCGCCTCCCGGAGGCCGACGACCTCCACGAAACGGGCGCCGGCGTAGGCGTCGGCCAGGGCGGCGTGCACCTGGGCCAGGCTCGGCGCGCCCGGCAGCGCCCAGAGCGGGAGCGGGACCTCCACCAGCATGCCCTGGGCGTAGCGGCCGACGGCGGGCGCGAACAACGGGTCGTGCGCCAGGCCGGAGTGGACGCGCATCTCGTCCACGTGCTTGTGCGCGAGCTGCAGGCCGTAGAGGCGCAACGGCGTCTCGACGTAGGCGGGGGAGGACGCGTCCTCGAATTCCGCGATCGTGGCCTTGCCGCCGCCCGAGTAGCCGCTGACGGCGTTGACGCTCACCGGCCAGGCGGCGGGCAGCAGGCCCGCCTCGATCAGCGGGCGCACCAGGGCGAGGAAACCGGTCGGGTAGCAGCCGGGGTTCGCCACCCGCGCGGCCGCGGCGATCGCCGCCCGATAGGCGGGCGAGAGTTCGGGGAAGCCGTAGGCCCAGCCCGGTGCGGTGCGGTGCGCGGTCGAGGCGTCCACCACCTTGACGTGCGGGGCCTCGATCAGCGCCGCAGCCTCCCGCGCGGCGTCGTCGGGCAGGCACAGCACCACGGCGTCGGCGGTGTTGAGCCGCTCGGCGCGGGCGGCCGCCTCCTTGCGGCGCGCCGGGTCGATGGAGAGCAGCTCCACGTCGCGGCGGGCGGCGAGGCGCTGGCGGATCTGCAGCCCCGTGGTGCCCGCCTCGCCGTCGATGAACACGCGGAGCGTCATGGCGTCTCCTCCCCCAAACGGGAGCGGGCGCCCCGGTCTCCCGGAGCGCCCGCCCGAACCCTGGTCCCTGAAGCGGTGCTTAGCGCTTGGAGAACTGGAACGAACGGCGGGCCTTGGCGCGGCCGTACTTCT
>CAXTCO010000155.1:0-5781 GCA_964242255.1 uncultured Caulobacteraceae bacterium
GCCATCTCCAGCATCTCCTCGTAGGAGATGCGCGGGAGGCGGCGGGCGCGGCGCTCGATGCGGGGGTCGGTCGTGTAGACCCCGTCCACGTCCGTGTAGATGTCGCAGCGTTCGGCTCCCAGCGCGGCGGCCACCGCGACGGCGGAGGTGTCGGACCCGCCGCGGCCCAGGGTGGTGATGCGGCCCTCCGGCGTCACGCCCTGGAAGCCGGCGATCACGGCGATCTCGCCCGCGTCGATCCGCTCGCCGAGGGCCTGGGCGGGCACGTCGTCGATGCGCGCGCGGCCATGGGCGTGGTCGCACACGATGGGCACCTGCCAGCCGAGCCACGAGCGGGCGGGCAGGCCCATCTTCCGCAACGTCATGGCGACGAGGCCCGCGGTGACCTGCTCGCCGCTGGCCACGACCACGTCGTACTCGTCGTCGCTCGCCGGCAGGCCGGCGGCGGCGGCGCCGGCCGTGTCGGTCCAGGCGACCAGCTTGTTGGTCTCGCCGCTCATGGCGCTGACCACCACGGCGATCCCGCGGCCCGGGCGCGCCTCGGCGGCCACCAGCCGGCCCACGCGCGCGATGCGCTCCAGGTCGGCCACGGAAGTGCCGCCGAACTTCATGACGAGGCGCGAGGACATGGTCGGCGTCGCCTCTAGCAACGGCCGCGCTCCCGTCCCAGCCCCGCCGTGCTAAGGACGGCCCCATGAACGACGTTCCCGTGCGCGAGCAGCTGGCCGCCGGGGCGAGCGTGGACGCCGCGGAGGTGGAGGCGTTCAGCCGCATCGCCGCCGAGTGGTGGGACCCGCACGGGAAGTTCGCGCCGCTGCACCGCTTCAATCCGACGCGGCTGCGGTTCATCCGCGAGCTGGCGCTCGACCGCTTCGGCCGCGATCCCGCCGCGCCGCGCCCGTTCGAGGGCCTGCGGCTGCTGGACATCGGCTGCGGCGGCGGCCTGCTCAGCGAGCCGATGACGCGTCTCGGCTTCGCGGTGACGGGGGTGGACGCCTCTGCGCGCAACATCGGCACGGCCCGCGCGCACGCCGACGCCCAGGGCCTCGTCGTCGATTACCGCTGCGCCACGGCCGAGAGCCTGCTCGACGCGGGCGAGCGCCCTTTCGACCTCGTGCTCAACATGGAGGTGATCGAGCACGTGGCCGACCCGGCCGCCTACCTGCGCGACACCGCCGGCCTGGTCGCGCCCGGCGGGGCCATGGTGGTCGCCACCCTGAACCGCACGCTCAAGGCGCTGGCCTTCGCCAAGTTGGGGGCGGAGTACGTGCTGCGCTGGCTGCCCCGCGGCGCGCACGACTGGCGCAAGTTCCTCAAGCCCGAGGAGCTGCGCGCCTTCCTGGCCGGCGAGCCGGGGGTGGCGGTGCGCGGGCCGGTGGGCGTCAGCTACCAGCCCCTGGGCGACACGTGGCGGCTCTCGGCCGACAGCGACGTCAACTACATGATGGTGGTGGAGCGCGGGGCCGCCCCGCCGCGGCTCAGCTTCCCGGGGTGAGCGGCGTCCCGTGGTAGGTCCCGACCAGGTCGATGGCGTAGTTGGGAAGGCCGGCGGCCAAGTCCGTCAGGTAGGCTTGGTCGGCCGTGGCGAACGTCCCCTGCCCCGCCTTGACCGCCTCGGCCAGCAGCCAGCCGTCCACCGCCGCCTTGGTTCCGATGCTCTGGGGGTCCGCGCCGCCCAGCGCCGTGAAATAGCCCGTGCGGCCGTCCAGGACCGCGTGCAGCTTGTCGTCCGTCGGCGTCACGCCGAAGATCTGCGTGTAGGCCAGACGCGTGGCGTCGAACACGCTCAGGGCGCCGTAGGTCTGTGCGAAGGCCGTCTCACCGGCCCCGTACTTGGCCAGGTTGACGGCGAAGTTGATATAGCGGTTCTCCAGGGAGAAACTCTGGTAGTAGGCGCTGTTGAGATTGTCCGTGTTGGTGCTGGTGGGTGACACGAGGTAGTCCAGGCCTAGGCTTGAAGGCGTGGAGCCGGTGAAGAAGTCGTAGGACAGCACCGCGACGCTGGTGGTCGCGCCGGCGATGGACACCACCTGCTGCGCTGCTTGGGAGAGGTTGATCGCGCCGGTCTCGACCTGAACCGTCAGGCTCGCGAAGTCCTTGGTGTCGTAACCGTGCAGCGGGTCTCCGCGCAGCACGGCCTGGAAGTCGCTGCGCACGACCTGCCCGTAGCCGGTCAAGAGCGGGCTGACCTGGGTGTTGTAGAGCACGAACTGCACGTCGTGGACCGTGTCCGTCCCGTCAGGCGAGCCGGGGCGCAGGTCGGTGACGGTGTAGACGTCGGTCGCGGGGTCGTGCACGACCTTGTAGCTGGCGGCCGTCCCGGTCAGCACCAGCGTGTCGACGCCGCCGCCGCCCTCGATGGAGTCGTCGCCCGGGCCGCCGTTCAGCGTGTCGTCGCCCGGGCCGCCGACCAGCACGTCGCCGCCCGCGCCCCCATTGAGGACGGCCGCCGCGGAGCCGGCGCGCAGCACGTCCGCGCCGGGCGACCCGTTGATCGTGGCCGCGTTGGACAGGAACAGCCCGAGCGCGCCCGCCGTGTCGCCCGCCTGCAGGCGGCTCTCGTAGGAGGTGACGGGGACGGAGGCGCCCGTGGCCTGGAACAGCAGGGTGGAGCCGTTGAACTCGGTGAGGCCGGTCACCACGCCCGACAGCGCCCCGGCCAGGGGGTCGTAGGCGAAGCTCACGCCGGTGACGTCCGCGTGCAGGCCGGAGGCCGGGCCCACCTGGAAGTGCGTGGAGCTGGCCGCCGTCACGTTCGGCCCCGCGCCGAAGTCGACCAGCGTCAGCGCGTCCATGTTCAGCGGCTGCGGCCCCGCCGTGATCACCGTCATCGGGAGCCTCTCCTCGCCATGGCCGTGAATGAGCACGGCCCCGGTTTGCGCCGGGTTAAGCGGACGGGCATGCTGGGCGCGTCGCCCGCCCCGGAGCCTTCCGCCCCGCATGTGCTTCTCGGCCTCCGCGGACTTCACCGCCGCCGCCGTCGTGGGCGCGGTGGGGATCGCCACCCTGGCCGAGGCGCGGGAGCCCCGGGCGCTGCCCCTGGCGGCGCTGCCCCTGCTGTTCGCCGCGCACCAGTTCACCGAAGGCTTCGTCTGGCTGGGCGTGGACGGCCGGCTCTCCCCTGGGGCGCTGCACGGGGCCGCCTTCCTGTTCATGCTCTACGCGCAGGGCCTGCTGCCCATGCTGGTCGCGCCGGCGGTGGCGCTGGTGGAGCCCGACGGGCGTCGCCGGGCCGCCGTCTGGGCGCTGGCCGCGCTCGGCGTCGCCCTGGGGCTTTGGGCGGCGCACGGCCTGTTCGTCGCGCCTTCATCGGTCACGGTGGAGGGTCGCTGCCTCACCTTCCGCAACCCGGTGACGAATCACCCGTGGGTGGCCTTCACCTACGCCCTGCCGACCTGCGGGGCGCCGCTGCTCTCCAGCCGTCCGGTCGTACGGGCGTTCGGGGCGGCCGCGCTCTTGGGCTTCGCCGGGGTGCTGGCGGTGCGGGCCTACGCCCTCACGTCCGTGTGGTGCCTTCTGGTGGCGGTGCTGAGCGTAGGGCTCTACGCGCAGTTCCGGCGCGGCGCGTTCGCGCGGGCGCCGTCGTCCGTCGCCGCCTGACCTGTCCGCCCGTCACTCCGCCGCCGTGAGCAGCGGGTCGTCCTCCGCGCCGCCGCGCACCTGCTTGCGCCACAGGGCCGCGTAGTCGCCGTCCAGCGCCAGGAGCTCCGCGTGCGTCCCGCGCTCGGCGACGCGGCCGGCGCGCACCACCAGGATCTGGTCGGCGTCGGCCACGGTGGAGAGGCGGTGCGCCACCACGAGCACGGTGCGCCCCGCCTTGGCGCGGCGCAGGGTGGCCTGGATCGCCGCCTCCGTGCGGCTGTCCAGGGCGCTGGTGGCCTCGTCGAGGATCAGCACGCGCGGGTCCGCCAGCAGCGCGCGCGCCAGGCCCACGCGCTGGCGCTCGCCGCCGGAGAGCTTCAGCCCGCGCTCGCCCACCTTGGTGTCCAGCCCCTCGGGCAGGGCGTCGAGGAAGGCGCCCAGCTCGGCCGCCGCCGCCGCCGCGAGCACCTCGGCCTCCGAGGCGTCCGGGCGCGCGTAGGCCAAGTTGGCGCGCAGGGTGTCGTTGAACAGCGCCACGTCCTGCGGGACCAGCGCCACCGCGCGCCGCAGGGCGGCCAGCCTGAGCCTCCGCAGGTCCACCCCGTCCAGCGTCACGCGGCCGTCCTGCGGATCGACCAGCCGCAGGGCCAGCCGCACCAGCGTGGTCTTGCCCGCCCCGGACGGGCCGACCAGGGCGACGGTGGACCCCGGCCGGGCGGTGAAGCTCACGTCCTCCAGCCCCTCGCTGCGCGCGGTGTGGCGGAAGCTGACGTGCTCGAACGCCAGGGCCCCGCCGCGGCCGCCGCCCGCCCCGGCGACGGCCGGCGGGAGGTCGACGGCGTCGGCGGCCTGCGTGATCTCGGGCGCGGTGCGGCGCAGGGCCAGCATGCTCTCCATGTCGATCATGGACTGGCGCACCTCGCGGTAGGCGAAGCCCAGGATGTTCAACGGCTGGTAGAGCTGCACCATGATCAGGATCGCCGCCGTGACGCCGCCCACGCCCAGCCGCCCGTCCGCCACCTCCAGCCCCGCCAGCACCGCCATGGCCGCGAGGCCCACCGCCTGGATGAACCCCTGCACGAGGTTCAGCACCGCCAGCGAGACGTTGAAGCGCTCCTCCGCCCGCCCGTAGGCGGCCAGGGCGCGGCGGTAGTCCTCGGCGGCGCGCGCCTCGGCGCCGAAGCTCTTCACCGTCTCGTAGTTGAGCAGCGCGTCCACTGAGCGGCCGGCCGCCTCGCTGTCGGCCTCGTTGAGCAGCCGGCGCTGGCCGATGCGCCAGTCGGAGATCACGAAGGTCAAGCCGCCGTACACGACCACGGTCGCCACGGCCGCCGCCGCGAAGCGCCAGTCGTAGACGCGCGCCAGCACCGCCGCGGCGAACACCAGCTCCAACGCCGTGGGCGCCAGGTTGAACAGCAGCACGCGCAGAAGGAAGTCCACGGCGCGAGAGCCGCGGTCGATCACGCGCGACAGGCTGCCCGTGCGCTTGGTCTGGTGGAAGTCGAGCCCGAGGGCCAGGGCGTGGGCGAAGGTCTCCGACGAGGCCCGCCGCTGCGCCGCCTGGGCGACGGGGCCGAGGATCAGGTCGCGCAGGGACGGCGCGGCCGAGGCGAAGAAGCGGATCGCCGACCAGCCTAGCGCCAAGCCGGCGAAGCCCAGCCCCACCTGCACCGCAGCTCCACGCCCGGCGCCCAGCGCCGTCACCGCCCGGCCGAGCAGCAGCGGCGCCAGCACGCCCCCCGCCTTGCCCGCCGCCGTGACCACGACCGCCAGGGCCAGCCGCCAGCCGAGGCCCGACGCCTCCGAACTCACCAGCAGACGCGACACGTCATGCAGCACGCCCAGCAGCGTGACCTTCAGCTCGCCGTCGTCCTCGGGCGCCCGGTCGCGGCGGCTGGGGGCGGAGCCCCGCGCGCTCATCGGCCGCCCCGGGGGCGTACGTCGAGCCACAGCAGGCTCTGAACGCCGCCGCCGGGAGGGGACCAGTCCACCTGCCAGCCGCCCGAGACGCGCCTCGCGCGGAAGGGCGCGCCCAGAGGAGAGGCGGGGGTCGTGTCCACCACCGACTCCGCCGCGCCCGAGGCGGCCTCCACCCTCACGCGGTGGAGCCCGGACGCGAGCGGCGCGCCGACTCCCGGCAGGGCGAAGCGGCCGGACGCGTCGGCCGCGCCCGCGCCCGCCTCGGCCCCGTCCACCCGC
>CAXTCO010000156.1:0-5768 GCA_964242255.1 uncultured Caulobacteraceae bacterium
CCCACCGCGACCGAGCGGCCGGAGGCCGTCAGCCGCAGCGGCGCGCGCGAGCCGGGCGGCGGGCGCAGCACGCGCGTCCAGGCGGGCGGGGCGGTCCACACCAGCGCACCCTCCCCGCGCTCCACCGTCACCGCCTCCGCGCTGACCCGCACGCGCTCTCCCGAGCGGGCGCGGCGGTTGGAGACGAGGAACGCCACCGTCACGCCCGCGAGGTCCAGGCCGAGGAAGAAGGGCACGGGCCAGGCCCCGATCAGCAGCAGGAATCCGCAGATCAGCGCGTTCCACAGGAGGAGCGCGCCGAGCAGGATGAGCAGCCCCCGCGGAGACAGCGACCGGCGCGGGGCCATGCGCCGGTCGAGGAACAGGGGCGGCTCGCTCGCGGTCGGCATCGGGTCCGGCATATGGACGGGGGCCGCGGGGAGCGCCACCGTGCTGCGCCCATGCCGCCCGTCCCCGCCTCGCCCACCTCCGCCGACGCCAAGCCCAAGCGCCGCAAGCCCGCCGCCCCGCGCCGCCCGCCGCCCGCCGAGCGGGCGCGGGTGGAGGAGATCTTCCGCCGCTTCGAAGCGCATGAGGCCGCGCCCAAGGCCGAGTTGGAGTACCGCGACCCGTTCACGCTCGTCGTCGCCGTGGCCCTGTCGGCCCAGGCGACCGACAAGTCGGTCAACGCCGCCACGCGAACCCTGTTCGCCCTGGCGCCCACGCCGCAGGCCATGCTCGACTTGGGGCTGGAGGGGCTGACGGAACGGATCCGGACCATCGGCCTCTATCGCACCAAGGCCAGGAACGTCCTGGAGCTGAGCCGCCGCGTCGTCCACGACCACGGCGGCCTCGTCCCGCTGGAGCGGGAGGCGCTGCAGGCGCTGCCGGGGGTGGGCCGCAAGACGGCCAGCGTGGTGCTGAACGAGCTCGCCGTCGAGCCGGCCGTCGCGGTGGACACGCACGTGTTCCGCGTCTCGCACCGGCTGAAGCTGGCGACCGGCGCCACGCCGGAGAAGGTGGAGGCGCAGCTGTTCGTGCGCACGCCCGAGTGGGCGCTGACGCGCGCGCACCACTGGCTGATCCTGCACGGCCGCTACGTCTGCGTGGCGCGGCGGCCGAAGTGCGGGCGCTGCCCGATCGCCGACCTTTGCCCCTCGCGCGCCCTGTTCGAGGCGCCCGCCGAGGGCGCGTCCAGCCGCGTACGTTAACCTCGCCTTCGCGCCCGCCCGTCACGGTGCGCCTGCAAGACGCAGGCCAGGAGGGCCGCACACCATGGCGCTCGGCGCGCGGCTGGAGATCCGTCAGGGGCAGGGGCTCGTCATCACGCCCCAGCTGCAGCAGGCGATCAAGCTGCTGCAGCTCTCCAACCTGGAGCTGGAGGGCTACATCGAGGGCGAGCTCGAGAAGAACCCGCTCCTGGCCCGCGAGGAGCCGGAAGCGCCCGACCGCCCGGACGCTCCCGCATCCGAAGCGGGAGGCGACCGCACGGAGATGAGCTTCGACGAAGCGCCGGGCGGGGCGGCGGCGGCCGAGCTCGACGCCTCCTCGTCGGACGTGAACGTGGACGCCGCCCCCGGCGACATCGCGGCCGGCGAGGCGCCGGCCGGCGACGCGGGGGGCGCGGTGGACTGGTCGCGGGCCGGCGAAGGCCGCCGCTTCGACGGCGACGGCGAGCTGGACGGCTCCCTCGCCGCCGACGAGACCCTGCACGACCACCTCGCCGCCCAGGTCACCGCCGCCGGCTTCAGCGCGGCCGAGCGCGCCGTGGCCGTCGTCCTGGCCGACGCCGTGGACGAGGGCGGCTACCTGCGCGCCGAGACGGGGGAGGTCGCCGGGCGCCTGGGCTGCGGCGTGGAGCTGGTGGAGCGGGTGCTGGCGCGCTGCCAGGGCTTCGAGCCGGTGGGCGTGTTCGCCCGCAGCGTGCGCGAGTGCCTGGAGATCCAGCTGCGCGACCGCGACCGCTTCGACCCCTGCATGGCCGCCCTGCTCGACCACCTGGAGCTGCTCGCCCGCCGCGACTTCGCCGCCTTGAAGCGCCTCTGCGGCGTGGACGACGAGGACCTGCGCGACATGATCGCCGAGGTGCGGGCGCTGACGCCCCGGCCGGGCGCCGCCTTCGGCGCGCACGCGGTGCAGGCGGTGGCGCCCGACGTGCTGGTGCGCGAGGATCCGCTCGGCGGCTGGCGCGTGGAGCTGAACGCCGACACCCTGCCGCGCCTCCTGATCGACAAGCGCTACCACGCCCGCGTCTCCGGCGCGGCGCGGACCGACCAGGAGAAGACCTTCGTCGCCGACTGCCACGCCCAGGCCAGCTGGCTGGTCAAGAGCCTCGACCAGCGCGCCAAGACCATCCTCAAGGTCGCCGGCGAGATCGTGCGCCAGCAGGACGCGTTCCTGGCGTTCGGCATCGAGCACCTGCGGCCGCTGAACCTGAAGCATGTGGCCGACGCCATCGGCATGCACGAGTCCACCGTCAGCCGCGTGACGTCCAACAAGTACGTGGCCACGCCGCGCGGCCTGTTCGAGCTGAAGTTCTTCTTCACCACCGCCTTGGCCTCCGCCGACGGCGGCGAGGCGGTCTCGGCCGAGGCGGTGCGCCACCGCATCCGGGGCCTGATCGAGGCCGAGGAGCGGCCGGGCTCGGAGGGGGTGCTCTCCGACGACCGGATCGTGGAGATCCTCAAGGAGACGGGCGTCGACATCGCGCGGCGCACCGTGGCGAAGTACCGGGAGGCCCTGCGCATCCCGAGTTCGGTGGAGAGGAAGCGCCTGCTCAGGACGGGCTGAGGCGATGACACCCGCCTCGCCCCTGCGCCCGCGGCGCCTTCCCTCTCCCGCCTGCGGAGAGGAACGGCCGCGCTCACAGAGCGAAGGAGGCGGCGAGGCGGTGTCACAGGCTCGCCTGCATCCTCTATGAGCACCGCGTGACCTCAACCCCCGCCCTGTCGCGCACCGCCTTCTTCATCATCTTCACCGTGTCGTTCGCCGTGCAGGCGGGCAACCTGGGCCTGCAGACGGTGTTGCCCGCCATCGGGCGCGAGGTGGGGATCGCCGACCCGCTGATCGCCGGCATCTTCTCCCTCTCGGCGCTCCTGTGGACGCTGACGGCGCCCGCCTGGGCGCGGCGGTCGGACCGGGTGGGGCGCAAGCCGATGATCGCCCTGGGGCTGGCGGGCTTCGCCCTGTCCATGACCGGCTGCGCTTTCGTGGTGCTCGCTGGGCTGCACCGGCTGATCCCGGCCGCCGCCGTGTTCCTGGGCTTCGCCGGCCTGAGGGCGGTGTTCGGCGGGATCGGCTCGGCCGCGAGCCCCGCCAGCCAGGCCTACGTCGCCGACCGCACGCCCGCCGCCGGCCGCACGGAGGCCATGAGCCAGCTCGCCGGAGCGACGGGGCTGGGGGCGGTGGTCGGGCCGGCGGTGGCGTCGCTGATCGCGACGACGCCCGTGACCACGCTCGCCACGCCCATGTTCGCCTTCGCGCTCCTGGCCGCCTCGCTGCTGGTGGTGGTGTGGCGGGGCGTGCCCGAGCGGCCCGGCCCTCCCGTGCGCCCGACCGCGCCGGCCGAGGTGACGGACGCGCCGGCCGGGCGCGAAGCGGAGGCGGCGAACCCTCGCCGCGGCGTGTGGCGCGACCCGCGCATCGCGCCGTTCGTGCTGTGGGGTTTCCTGGCCGCCTCCGCCCAGACGGTGAACACCTACACCATCGGCTTCCTGGTGATCGACCGGTTGGGGACGGGGCCTGTGGCCTCGCAGAAGCTGATCGGGGTGGCGCTGATGGCGGGGGCGCTGGCGAGCCTGCTGGCGCAGTGGGGGCTGATCCGCATCTTCCGCATGGGGCCGCGCCATCTGCTGCGCTGGGGCGCGGCCCTGGCGGCGCTCGGCAACGTGGCCCTGGCGCTGGCGCCCTCCTACGAGGCGGTGGTGTTCGCCTTCGCCCTGGCGAGCCTTGGCTACGGCTTCGCCCGGCCGGGCTTCACCGCCGGCGCCTCCCTGGCCGCCACGGAAGGCGAGCAGGGGGCGGTGGCCGGCGCGGTCACGGCGCTGAACGGGGCCAGCGTGATCGTCACGCCCGTGCTCGGCGTGGCCCTCTACGAGCGCGCCGGCTTCGCGCCCTTCGCGCTGAACGCCCTGCTCTTGGCGGGGCTGGTGGGGCTGGCGTTCGGGAGCGCGGCCCTGCGGCGCGCGGGCGAGGCCCCCGCCACGGAGGCGGAGACCACGCAGGCCGCCCTCGACTACGCCGACGGCGGCGGGAGCTAGACGCCGGCCTCCGCCCGCAGCCGCCGGATCAGCTCGGCGTCGAGGTAGCCCTCCGCCGGGAGCCCCCGCGCGCTCTGCCAGCCGCGGGCCGCCTTGCGCGTGGCCGCGCCCAGCACCCCGTCGGCGTCGCCCGGATCGAAGCCTAGGCGGCGCAGCGCCTGTTGCGCGCCGATCCGGTCCGCGAGGCTCAGGGGCGGGTCCGCCGGCCAGGGCTGCACAAGGGGGGCCGCCCCGCCGATCCTGTCCGCCAGCAGCCCCACGGCCAGGGCGTAGCTCGTGGAGTTGTTGTAGACGCGGATCGCGTAGTGGTTGGGGAAGGCCAGGAAACCGGGCCCGCGCCATCCCATGGGCAGGATCAGCTTCGCCGAGGACGCGGCGTCGGCCGCGCGGAACGGCGCGCCGTCGGCGGCGGCCACACCCAGGCGCGCCCACTCGCCGGGCGCCAGCGCCTGCTGCTCCACCCGCAGCCAGTCGAAGCCCGAGGAGGGGACGCGCACCTCGCGCGCCCAGCTCTCCCCCGGCCGCCACGCCGCCTTGCGCCGCAGGAAGTTGGCGGCGGAGGCCAGGGCGTCGGGCGCGGAGCCCCACACGTCGCGCCGGCCGTCGCCGTCGCCGTCCACCGCCCAGTTCAGGTAGTCCTCCGGCGTGAACTGGGTCTGGCCCATGGCGCCCGCCCAGCTGCCCGTCAGCCGCGCCCGGTCGCGGTCGCCCCGGTCGAGGATGCGCAGGGCGTCGGTGAGCTGGCCCTCCGCCCAGGCCGCCCGCCGGCCGCCGGCCGCCTGCGTCGCCAGGGAGCGCACCACGTCGAAGTCGCCCTGCACGGCGCCGTAGCCGCTCTCCACGCCCCACACGCCGGCCAGCACCTCGGCCGGCACGCCTTGGCGCGAGGCGGCGGACAGGCGGGGCGCCACGCCCTCGAGCTTGGCGCGGCCCGTGGCGACGCGCGCGGCGCCCACCGTCGCCGAGACGTAGTCGCCGACGGGCTTGGAGAACTCCGGCTGGCGGCTGTCGAGGGCCAGCACGCGCGGGTCGGGCGTGAGGCCGCCCAGCGCCGCGTCCACCGTCGCGGACGACACGCCGCGGCCGAGCGCACGGCGCCGGTAGCCGTCCAGCCACGCCGCGAAGTCGCCGCCGTCCGCCGGCGCGTAGGGCTCCGGCGAAGCCACGAGGCCCAAGGCCGAAGCGAGGAAGGCGCGGCGCAGCATGGCCGCTGTCTAGCGCAGGCGGGGATCGGCCGCGATCACGATGGTGCGACCGGCGCACGGCCGGCCGTGCGCCGGTCGGTCGCCGGGCGGCGGCGCGCATTGACTTGGGGAGCCGGCGCGACTAGACGAGCGCTCCCCGTCCGCCGGCCCGCGCCTGCGGACGTTCTCACTTGTCGCGCCGCCCGACGGCGCTCCAGTCCCGCCGGGTGTCTCCGATGAAGGTCCGCAGCTCGCTGAAGTCGCTGAAGTCCCGTCACAAGGACTGCAAGCTCGTGCGCCGCAAGGGCCGCATCTACGTGATCAACAAGACCGACCCGCGCTTCAA
>CAXTCO010000157.1:0-5671 GCA_964242255.1 uncultured Caulobacteraceae bacterium
GCGTAGGCCGGTCCGGCGGGCGGCGGCGGCTCGACGGGCGCGCCGGCCAGGGCCTCCGGCCGCGCCGCGGGGGAGGACGCCTCCTGCGCGGGGGCGGCGTGGTGCTCGCCGCAGCCGGCCAGCAGCGTCGTGGAGGCCAGCGCTGCGGCCAGGGCCGCGATCCGGGCCGCGGTCCGGGCGCCGCCCGTCAGGTGGTGGTGCCGGCTCGCGGCCATCGGGAACTCCTCGCCTCGTTCCTGATCCGCACACGCCGGGGCGGACAGAAGCCTTCTGAGCAAATCGCGGGCCGTCCTACGGGTCAACCGTGCTCGCCCCCTGGGTGAACCGGGAGGGCCGTGCGGGGGCGCGTGGCCTCGTAGAGCGCCACGGCGGCGGCGGCGGACACGTTCAGGCTCTCGAAGCTGCCGGGCATGGAGATGGCCGCCAGAACGTCGCAGTGCTCCGCCACGAGGCGACGCAGCCCCTCGCCCTCCGAGCCGAGCACCAGGGCGGTGGCGGCGCCTGACGCCTCGTCGGCCAGGGCGGTCGCCGCCCCGCCCGCGAGGCCCACCGTGCGCCAGCCGGCGTCGCCCAGGCGCTCCAGGGCGCGCGACAGGTTCACCACGCGCACCACGGGCAGGCGGTCCACGGCCCCGGCGGCGGCCTTTGCGAGGGCGCCGAACAGGGCGGGGCTGTGCCGGTCCTGCAGCACCACGCCGCGGGCGCCGAAGGCGGCGGCCGAGCGCAGGATCGCACCGACGTTCTGCGGGTCGGTCACTTGGTCGAGCACCAGCACGACGCCCTGCGCCGGCTCCAGAAGCGCCTCGAGGCCGAGGTCGGGCAGCTCGGCGGCGAGCGCCGCGATCCCTCCGTGCACCGCGCCGGGAGGCAGGCGTTGCGCGATCTCGCCGTTGTCGGCGCCCTCCACGCGCAAGGCCGCCGCGCCGGCCGGGGCTCCCGTCAGACGGCGTCGCAGGGCGGCCTCCGCCGCACGGGCGCGCTCGGGCGTGGCGAGCACGCGCAGCAGTTCGCGCGCGGGGTTGGCGAGGGCCGCCTCCACCGCATGGGCGCCCCACAGCCAGCCCGTGCCCTCGGCCGTGGTGGGCGCGCGGGAGCGCGGCGGGCGTCGGGCGTCGGAGGACCCCCCCGGCGGTCTGGCGGGAGGCTTGGCGGGCGGCCGGCGGTCGTTGCGTTCGCGAGGGGATGCCACTAAGAGACGCGCTCCGTTCCGGGAGGGACCGCTCCTAGCGGACTTTCCGGCCGTTCGACACGTTCGGGCGGCGGTCGAGGCCGGCGGCGCGTTGGGGGAATGTCCCGAGCGGCAAAGGGGGCGGACTGTAAATCCGCTGGCTAAGCCTTCGCAGGTTCGAGTCCTGCTTCCCCCACCACGCGCCCGCCTGTCGAGGCCGCGGCGGCTCCGCGGGTATAGCACAGTGGTAGTGCAGCAGCCTTCCAAGCTGAGGATGCGGGTTCGATTCCCGCTACCCGCTCCAAGAGCAACTCGTGTGGCGTCGGGAGGATCAAGTCCGCGCCTGCGGGCGGGTTGACGGATCATCTTCATAAGCGTTGCGGCAGGCTCTCTGATCGCGTCGGCCTCGGTGCTTGACCGCAAGGCCGCCCAGAAGTTACGAAACCTGAAGAACGGTCGCGATCCGTTCTTCAGGTTCACGGCCGAAAGCCTAATGGGCTGCCCAAGTTCTGAAGAAGGGCAGGTCGTGAGTCTGTCCGACTGCTCCTGTAGTTTGATTGTATATTGCTGACTGACAAGAAAATGGCTCGATCTTCTTAAAGTGTGTTGCTCGCCACCGGCTTCAGCTTGGCCGTGAAAGGGTCACCAACTCCGTCGGCTTAGTACGCTGGCGCGGGCGGGGGGATCCCGTGCGGGGCCTTACGGCCGAGTACGGCGGCCATCAAAGAGATGAGGATATGAAGCGTCGACGCGGCGGAGCTCGGACGGGCCGAGGGCCGGCGTCTTCCCACTCCTAAGACCGTTCGCAGGCTCTTCCGCCGCCGGCGCCTACAAGGCCGGGGCGTACTCCACCTCGGCGGCGTCCGCGCCCTTGCGGCCGGCGCCCTGGCGCAGACGGCGCAGGTAGTCGGCCGCCTTGTCGCGCGAGGGCTCCCAGTGGCAGGCGGGCTCCAGCGCGCCTTGCGCCTTGCCCTGCGAGCGGGCGGCGCGGGCGAAGCCGGAGGCCTCGCCCTGCGCGCTCGCGCTGTCGGCGGCGAACGGCTGAGCTGTCGCCACGACCCGGCCGGCGGCCCCGTCGTCCACCGCCATGCACACGGCGAAGCCCGGCGCGGCCGCGGCGGGAGCTGCGGCCAGCAGCAGGACGGGAGAGGCGAGAAGCGCGGCGAGCGGGGCTCGGAAGCGGGGCATGTGCGGTCATCCGGAGGCGCGGAGCTGCCTCGTGCCCGACATATGGGGGCGTCGCAGCCGCGGCCAAGGCAAGGCGCCTCGCCGCCGCCCGTCGCCGGGGTCGTCAGCCCGGAGCCGGATGGCGCGTCAGAGGCGCCGTCACGCTTTCCGCGCCGTCGTGCGTGAAGGCGGAGCGGCCGAACATCGCGGGCGCGGCCGTGAAGACGACACGGTGCCGCCCTTCTGCGCAGGCACGCTTACGCGTAACCCGCAGGTCGAACGCACGAAGGCCCGCGGATGCAGACCTCCACGCGCCCTTCGCCCACGTCGTCGCGCACGCCCTCCACCGCCACGTTGAGCGTTGCGTCGAGCGCCGCCAGCGCCAGGGAGGGCGCTAGGCCCCCAGATCCTCGCCGAGGATGCTCATCTGGAAGTCGAAGGAGCCGTCCTCGTCCTCGTCCTTGTAGACCAGGCCCACGAACTCTTCGCCGACGTAGACCTCCGCCGAGTCCTTCTGCTTGGGCCGCAGCTTCAGCGTGATCCTGGTGTTGCCGAAGGTGCGCTGCAGGTGCGCCTGCACCTTCTGGATGTCGGTGTCGTTCACGAACGGCCTCTTCTCGAAACGGCGATCCGGGCCACAACGCGCGAGAGGCGCGCCGGCTTCCGGTCAGATGACGTAGTCGTAGGCCGCGTCGGCCAGGGTCTGGTCCATGGAGCGCGCCGGCTCCGCGCAGGTGGGGCAGTTCACCAGGCGCGCGGGCACGCCCGCGGCCGTGCAGCCGGGCGGCACGGGTTTCAGCACCACGGAGCCGCTGGCCACCTTGGCCCCGTCGCCCACCATGATGTTCCCCAGCACCTTGGACCCGGCGCCCAGGAGCACGCCGCTCCCGATCTGGGGATGGCGCCGCACGCCCGCATGGCCGGTGCCGCCCAGGGTGACGCCGTGGAGCATGGAGACGTCGTCGCCCACCGTCGCCGTCTCGCCCACCACCACGCCGGTGCCGTGGTCGATGAACACGCCGCGGCCGAAGCGGGCGGCGGGGTGGATGTCGACCTGGAACAGCTCGCTGGTGCGGCTCTGCAGATGGAACGCCAGCGTCTCGCGGCCGTGCGTCCAAAGCCAGTGCGCCACCCGGTGCGTCTGCAGGGCGGAGAAGCCTTTGAACCACAGGAAGGGTTGCAGGTAGCCCTTGCAGGCGGGGTCGCGCTCGAACACGGCGCGCAGGTCGGCGTCGGCGTCGGCGATCAGCGAGGGGTCGGCGGCGTAGGCCTCCTCGCACACCTCGCGCATCGCAAGGGGACTGAACACGCCGTCGCCCAGCTTGCGCGCCAGCTGGTGGCTGAGGGAGCGGGCCGGGTCGGCGTGAGCCAGGACGGCGGCGTGGATCAGGCTGGCGAGCCCCGGCTCGGCGCGGGCGGCGCGCTCGGCCTCGGCGCGCAGCGCCGGCCACACGGGCGGCGGCCCGTCGCGGGGGACGACCTCGAACAGCTGCGCCATCGCCCGATCCCCGCCCCGTGGTCCTCTCGCCGCCTTCAGCCCAGCACGCGCGCCGCGAGCTGCGGCTCAAGCTCGCCCGTGACCGCCATATGGTGCAGCCGGAGCAGCATGGCCACGGTGATCGCATCCTGCACCGCGCCCGTGACCGCCGCGTGAAGCGCCTCGCGGAAGGGCGCGCGCGCGACGGCCAGCTCCTCCGTGGCCTCCGGCGCCCCGTCGCAGGCGCTGAGGCCCGTGGCCAGCCAGCCCAACGCGACCTCGTCGGAGGTGGAGTTGGACAGCTGCAGCTTCAGGATCGGGCGCCAGTGGGCCGCCGTCAGCCCCGCCTCCTCCCGCAGCTCGCGCCGGCAGCCCTCCAGCGGATCCTCCGCGAGCGGGGCGCCGCCTTCGGGGATCTCCCACTGGTAGTCTGCCAGCGGGAAGCGCCACTGGCCGACCAGAGTCACCGTGCCGTCCTCGTGCAGGGGGATCACCCCCGTGGCCACGTTCTTGTATCGTTGCACGTAGTAGCGGGCCGCAGCCCCCGTCGGCGCGGTCGCGGCGTACTCGTCCACGGAGAACCAGGGGTTGTCGTGGCTGCGCACCGGCCCGGTCGCGACCGACCAGGGCCGCCCGTGCGGACGCAGCCACGCCGGCGAGGCGGAACGGGAGCCGGAAGCGGGGCGGGGAAAGCGGGCCATTGCGCGCCGGCTCTACCGCCCCTAGCTGCGGCGCGCCTACCCTGAGAACGGTTCTCAACGATGTCCCACCCGGTTCCCCCCGCGCCCGAGTTCGGCCAAGCGCTTCCGCCCCGGCCCTCGCCGGACACCCTCGCGCTCCTGGCGGAGCGGCGTTCCAGCTCGCCGCAGTTCATGGCGGCGCCCGCCCCGGACGGTGCGGAGCTCGACGGCCTGCTGCGTCTCGCCGCCCGCGTGCCGGATCACGGCAAGATGCAGCCCTGGCGGTTCGTGATCCTGCGCGGGGAGGGCAAGGCCCGCTTCGCCGCCGGGCTCCGCGCGATGGCGGCCCGCCGGGCGAACCCCGTCAAGGCGCTGGCGTCCCTCGTCAAGCTGGAGGCGCCGCCGCTGGCGGTGGCGGTGGTGTCCGCGCCGCGGCTGGGCGGCAAACCGGTGGGCGAGCAGCGCACCTCCGCGGCGGCCGTATGCACCACTATGCTGATCGCCGCCGCCGCCCTGGGTTACGGCGCCAACTGGATCACCGACTGGTACGGCGAGGATCCGGACGCCCTGCGCCTTCTGGGCCTCGACCTCGAAGCCCAGGTTCCGGAGGAGCTGGCGGGCTGGATCCTGCTCGGCACGCCGTCGGAGCCCCCGATGGAGCGCGCCCGCCCGCGGATCGACGACCTCGTCACCGTCTGGAGTTGAGGCGGAGTCGTGGCGAGGGGGTCACATTACGGCCCTGTAACGCCCGCATCGTCCTCCTCGCCGGCGCGGTTGCGACGGGTCGGCTTTCCCCCAGGCTGAAGATGAGACGGCACATGAAGACGACCACCGGCGCGGGTGCGGCCCTGATCCTGGCGGCGACCCTCGGGCTCGGCGGCTGCGCCACCAAGGGCTTCGTGCGCGACCAGGTGGCCGCCGAGGACCAGAAGTCGAGCGTGCGCTTCGACCAGCAGGGCCAGCAGATCGCCGACGTGGACCGCACCTCCAAGGAGGCGCTGGACCGGGCGCAGGCGGCCGGTAAGCTGGCGGAGGGCAAGTTCCTGTACTCGCTCGTCCTGTCGGACGACTCGGTGAAGTTCCCGGTCGACCGCGCCAGCCTGTCGCCCGAGGCGCAGACGCGGCTGCAGGCGTTCGTCGACAAGCTGAAGGGCGACAACCGCAACGTCTACGTCGAGA
>CAXTCO010000158.1:0-5664 GCA_964242255.1 uncultured Caulobacteraceae bacterium
GAAGACGTAGCCGTTGCCGACGCGGTGCTGCAGCGGGATGCGCCAGCGCCAGCCCGCGCGCGCGGCGGTCACGCCCGTGTAGGGCGTGAACGGGCCCACCGCTTGGCAGGGGGCCGCCCAGGCGGCGTCGCAGGGCAGCCAGCGCGACCAGTCCTCGTAGCCCGCCCGCATCTCGCCTTCGATCAGGAGGCCGCGGAAGCCCGAGCAGTCGATGAAGAGGTCGCCCTCCACACGCTCGCCGCGCTCCGTCTCCAGCGCGCGGACGAAGCCCGTGGCCGCGTCCCGCTCGACGCGGGCCACCTTGCCCTCGCGCCGGACCACGCCGCGCCCCTCTGCGAGGCGGCGCAGGAAACCGGCGTAGAGGCCCGCGTCGAAGTGGAAGGCGTAGCCCAGGGTCGAGGTCAGGGCCTTGGGTCCGCCGCCCGGCTTGGCGAAGCGGCCGGCCAGCGCCGCCTGCGCCGTCAGCGAGAAGTCCTGAGCGGGCGCGTCCAGGCCGTTCAGCCAGCCGCGGATCAGCCGGTGCGGGAACAGCTGGGCGTCACCCGGCAGGCCGTACGTGCCGAAGGGATGGAGGTAGTCGGAGCCGTCGCCCGTCCAGCCGCGGAAGCGGATGCCGAGCTTGTGGCTGGCCCGCGTCTCCCGCATGAACTCGGCCTCGTCCAGGCCGACCAGCTGGTTGAACCAGTGGAGGGTCGGGATGGTCGCCTCGCCCACGCCCACGGCGCCGATCTCCTCGGATTCGACGAGGGTGACCGCGCACCCGGCGCGCACCACCGTGGCGGACAGGGCGGCGGCCGTCATCCACCCGGCGGTGCCGCCGCCGAGGATGACCACGGAACGTATGCGGGCTGGGCCCATGGAGCCTCTTACGGCGTCCCGCTTCAGCGGGCGAGCGTCGGAAAAGACGGGCGGCGGCGGCCTGCGCCGCCGCCCAGGCTGGGGGACTTCAGAACTTGTAGGTCAGGGCGAACTGCGCGTTCGTGCCGATGATGCTGCGGCCGTAGAAGAGGCCGTTGACCACCGATTGGGTGAAGCCCTGGCGCGGGTTGCCCTCGGTCAGCCCGACCTCGTTGGTCACGTTGTCGACGCTGACGTTCAGGTTCAGCCGCTTGGTGAGGTCGTAGGTCACGCCGAACGAGACCACGCCGTAGCTCGGCAGCGCCAGGGCGTCGCCGTTGTCGGCGAAGATGCTGCCGACATACTTGTATCGCATGTAGACGGAGCCCTTGCCGTTCGGGAAGTCGAACGCAGGCGTGATCGTGTAAAGGTAGGCCGGCGTGCGGCCCGGCCGCTTGCCGTCGTAAAAGGCGTTCGCTTTCTGGGAGACGTTCTGCCCGTTGCTGAGGATCAGGCCGGTGGAGACGTCGGAGAACTGCGAGTCCTGGTAAGTAAACTGACCGTGCACGGAGAAGTCCCGCAGCAGGTCGGAGCCGAACCTCGGCCGGTAGAGCACGTCCACGTCCACCCCGTTGGTGTCGGAGTTGGCGAAGAAGCCCGTGTTCAGGTTGGGGTCGGCCGGGTCGACGCCGCCGCCGAACGACTGGTTGTCGAACTCCGTGCGGAAGCCGCGCACCGTGCCGAGGACGCCGTAGTCGGAGAAGGTCACGCCGCCTTCGTAGAGTTTCAAGCCGATGGCGTCGGGGTTCAACCCGTTCGTCTGGAAGCTCTTGGCGTATCGGACGTAGACCGACAGCTTGGGCGAGAACACGTAGTTCGCGCCGAAGGTGTAGTTGACCGGGTTCTCCGAACCCGAGGCGGTGGTGAAGGTGCCGTCGAACGCGTTCGGGTTGGTGCGGACCACGCCGCCGATGCCGGCCGGGATCTGCGCGACCACGCTGCCGCCGCTCTGCGACACGGTGTGCTCGTGCTCGTAGCGCAGGCCGAAGTCGAGGTGCAGCTTGTTGAACAGCGTCAGCTCGTCGTTGACGTAGACCGATTGCGACTCGAGCGACGACTTGTTGATGCCCTGGCCCCAGTCTCCATAGGCGATCAGGCCGTTGTTGCTGAGCACGCCCGTGACCTGCCCGGCGCCGTTCAGGCCGACGATGTCGTAGATGTGCGAGCCGTTGGCGACGTCGTTGATGACCGTGGAGGTGCCGGACTGGTCACCGTTGGCCTCCTGCGAGAAGACCATGCCGCCGACGGTCAGGCTGTTGTCCCAGATCTCGCCGTGGGTCTCCCACTTGGCGCCGAAGTCGGTGCCCCAGTCGCGAAGCTTGACGAGCTGGTGGTTCAGCACGGTCTGCTGGAGCAGGCCGTTGCCGTTCAGGGCGTTGAGCGCCGCCGTGTTGCTGGCCGCGATCACCTGCCCGGTCGACAGGCTGCGGATGCCGAACTGCGTGGTGGTGGGGAAGGCGGCTTGGCCGAGCTGCAGGAAGCTCAGGATGGGCGAGTTGGCGTCGGGCGTCAGGTAGGTCAGGGCGGAGGCGAGGCCGCCGTTGCCCGTGCCGCTGCCGGCGAACACGCCGTTGAAATCGACCTTGGTCTGCGTGTAGCGCACGTGGGCGAAGACGCTGAGGCCGTCGGCGAGGGGCTTCTGGAAGTCGGCCCGGTACTGGTTGCCGGCGATGCGGATGCCCTTCAGCAGGCTGAAGTTGCGCAGCGGCTCGTTGGCGGCGGCGCTGTCAGGCACGGTGATGGAGCCGAAGTCGGAGCCGATGATGTTGCCGAACTGCGTGCCGAGGCCGGGCACGCCGCCGATCTTGCCGTTGGCGTAGGAGAAGGGCTGGTCGGCGTAGTAGGGGTCGTGCTCGTCGTAACGCTTGTAGCTGAGCTTGACGAAGCCGCCGTCGTTGAACTTCTTCTCCAGCTCGGCCTTCAGGTGGTAGGTGTCGTAGGTGAAGGGCGAGCTGCGGAAGCCCGGCGTGTGGTCCAGGTAGCCGGACAGGCCGAACGCCACGCCGTCGCCCAGCGCCTTGATCGGCGCCGAGTACCAGAAGTCGGCCCGGCCCTCGCCGTAGGTGGCGCCCTGCACCTTGGCGAGGCCGCCCTCCTCCTCGAAATTCAGGGGACGGGAGATGAAGTTGATCGTGGCGCCCGCGCCGTTCTCGGTCAGGATGCCGGAGGTGCCGCCCTGGATCGCCTCCACGTGGTCGATCGACAGGTCGTACTGGAACACCTCGTCGTCGTTCACGCCGCCGTAGATCAGCGGCATGCCGTCCTCGATGATGCGCACGAACTGGCTGCCGCCGCCCGGAAGGCCGCGCACCGAGTAGTTGTTCGAGACGCCGCCCGCGGTGCCCTCGACGAAGATGCCCGGCACGGTCTCCAGCACCTCGGCGGTGGAGCGGGGGAACTTCTGCGCCAGGTCCTGGGGCGTGACGTCGGTGATGGCCACGGAGGCGTCGCGCAGGGTGCGCTTGGAGGTGGAGCCCGTGACGACGACCGTCTCCAGGGTGTCTTCCGGCGCGGTGGTCCCGACGGCGGCCGAGACCGGCGCGCCGGGGGCGGTGGTCGTCTGGGCCACAGGCGGGCCCGCCTGGATCTGCGCGTGCGCGGCGGTGGACAGGCCCGCGGCGGCGCAGGCCGCCAGGACGGCGACCGAAGTCGAGTGCAGCAGATGCGTCTTCATGCGTCTCCCCCCAGGGCGTGCCGCTTCGCCGTTCGGCCTTGCGACGTCGGTTGTTCCGTCTAACCTGGACTATGGAACCGCTTCCAGTCGCCGGGATAGCGACATCAGGACGCAGGACGGGGGGAGGGATGAGCACGTCGGCCGAGCCGTCCGAAGACGCCGCCGCGGCCGCCGGCGCCCGCGTGAGGCTGCAGCGGCTCGGGGCGGAGGGCTCGCCGGTGCTGGTGGCGGAGGACCTGCTCGCCGCGCCGGAACTCCTCGTGACCGCGGGGCGGACGGCCGCCTACGGCGCGCCGGCGGTGGAGGCCTATCCCGGCCTGCGCGCGCCGGCGCCCCGCGCCTACGTCGCCGGGCTGCAGGCCACGCTGCTGCCGGTGGTCCTGAAGGCGTTCGGGATGGAGGGCTGGACCCTGGCGGGCGCCGCGGGCGACTTCTCCCTCGTCACCCGGCGGCCGGAGGAGTTGGCGCTCCGCCAGCGCCTCCCGCACACGGACGCCGCCGATCCGGGGCTGGTGGCGCTGATCCACTATCTGACGCCCGGCGGCTGCTCGGGCACGTCGTTCTACCGCCACCGCTCCACCGGCTTCGAGAGCGTGGGGCCCGAGCGGCGCGGCGCCTACGAGGCCGCCCTGGCGCGCGACGTCGCGCGGCATCCGCCGGACGGGTACATCGGAGGGGACACGCCCGTGTTCGAGCGCGTGGGCGGCTTCGACGGACGGTTCAACCGGCTGCTCGCCTACCGCGGGTCGCTGCTGCACTCCGGCGACGTGCCGGACGGTTTCGCCTTCAGCGCCGACCCCTGCGAGGGTCGGCTGACGCTGAACACGTTCTTCACGCTGCGGCCGCCCGGAGCGGTGCGCCCGGGACCCCGAGCTTGACCCCACGCCTCCTGCGCCCCTCGCTGCTCGCCGCCCTCGCCCTGTCCGTGACCGCCGCGGCGCCGCCGCCGCTCCGCCTGCAGGTGACGGAGGGCCGCAACCTGAACGTGCTGGTGCGCGAGGGGCCCGCCGCGGCGCACCTGGTGTTGCGCAACGGGCGCGACCCGCGCCTGCTGGTCGCCTTTCCCGCCGGGAACAGCGGCGTGGGGGCGTGGTTCGCGCCGGCCGCCGCGCCCGCGAGCTGGCGGCTGGTCGAGCCGGCCGCGCCCGTGCTGCTGCACGACGCCCGAGGCCGGCTGCTGCGGGGGATCACGGCGGAGGTGGAGGTCGACGCGCCCGTGCTGACGCTCGGCCGCGCCGTGCTGGGCAGCGTGCGTGTGCTGCGCGACTTCGAGGCGCTGCACGCCGCTCCCGCCGAGCTGGACGCCCCCCTCCATGTGGAGGGGGCGACGGCGACCTGGGCGCGGGACCGCCTGGACGGCGCCCCCGGCTACCTCCTGTCGCTGCAGGCGCTGAACGGCGACGTGCGAGGCGACGCCGCGCCGAGCTGGCGCAGCCGCGGCGGCCCCCTGCGCCTGCGCCTCACCGCCGCGACGGGCGAGGCGCCGCTGGCGCCCCTCGGCGAGGCGGCGGCGTTGACCGACCGGGCGGGGACGGACGCGAGGGCCCGCCCGTCGCTGGCCTTCCTGAGCTACCGCGAGAAGCTGCTGGCGGGCTCCTGGCGCTTCCTCACCTACTTCGGCCGCGACACGCTGATGAGCGTGCGCCTGCTCCTGCCCGTGCTGCGGCCGGAGGAGGCTGAGGCGGGCCTGGGCGCGGTGCTGGAGCGCTTGTCGCCCCGCGGCGAGGTGGCCCACGAGGAGTCGGTCGGCGAGTTCGCCGTCATGGAGAACCTGAAGGCGGGTCGGGGCCGCAGCGGCGCGCCCGTCTACGACTACAAGATGATCGACGGGGATCACATGCTGGCCCCGGTGCTCGCCGCCTACGGCGAGCGTTTCGGCCCCGACCGGCTGCGGAGCTTCCTGGCCCGGCGCGCGCCGGGCGGGTCGACCTACGCGGCGCTGCTGTCGCGCAACCTGCGCCACGTGGTGGAGGCCGCCCGGCCCTTCGCCGACGCGCCCTCGGCCGCGACCCTGATCGCCCTGAAGCCCGGCGTGCCCGTGGGCGAGTGGCGCGACAGCGACACGGGGCTGGGCGGCGGCCGCATCCCCTACG
>CAXTCO010000159.1:0-5656 GCA_964242255.1 uncultured Caulobacteraceae bacterium
GGAACGTCCTGGGCGGCGGCCGCGCCGGCCAGCAGCGGGAGGATCGCGGCGAGGGTCGCGGCGGGGCGCAGGCGTGCGGGGCGGGTCACGACGGGAAAACCTCCCGCGGAGGGCGTCCGCGGCTCGCGGAGGGGAACACCGCGGACGCGCCGCCGTTGCACGCCGCCGGGCTCAGCCGGCCGCGCCCGGCGTGCGGGTGCGCAGCTGGCCGATCAGCACGTCGATGTCGCCGCGGTGGTTGTTCAGCGTGGAGACGAAGTCCTGCTGCTGGGTGATGGCCAGCCACACGCCGCGCACGTTCACGTCCACCACGCGCCAGTTCCCGTCCGCCCCCTTCTGCACGCGCCAGGACACCATCTCGTGGCGGCCCGACGCGCCGCCGACCACTTCGCTGGCCACCACCACGTCGGTCGGGGTGCGCGCCTGCGAGCCCGTCACGCGGAAGCCCTCGCCGCGGTACTCGCCGAGCCGGCTCTCGTAGACACCGTCGGCGTAGTCGCGGAACGCGGCGGAGAAGGCGGCGAATTGCGCCGGCGTGACCGTGCGGGCGTAGCGGCCCAGGACGAAGCGGGTGATCCGCCCCGTGTCGGCCGCCTCGTCGACGAATCGCCGGAACGCGGCCTTCTTGGCCGACACGGGGCCGCCGCCGTTCAGGATGTGCAGCGCGCGCTGGCCCTCCTGCGCCACGAAGGCCTCGGCCGAGGCGTCGCGCGGAGCTTGGGCGCGGGCCTGCGCGGGGGCGAGCAGCACGGCGGCGGCGGCGGGCGCGGCGCAGGCCAGCGCGGCGGCGAAGAGGACGGCGGAACGGGACGCGGTCATGGGAGAACTCCGGACGGGTGGGCTCCTCCGGCGCGGAACGGCGCGGCGCACGGCGGGAGAGGTCGCCGGCCGTAACGCATCGCGGCACGTCTCGGCGCCACGCCCGCGCCGCCGCGCTTTACAGGGGACATAAAGATATCTTTATATCACCTCCGTGACCGCGTCGGCCGCCCAGGTGATCGAGATGCTGCGCGCGGCCGGGGAGCCGACCCGCCTGCGCGTGCTCGCCCTCCTGGCGCAGGAGGAGCTGGCGGTGCTGGAGCTCGGCCGCGTGCTCGGCCAGAGCCAGCCGCGCGTGTCGCGCCACCTGAAGCTGCTCACGGAGGCGGGGCTGGTGGAGCGCTTCGCCGACGGGGCCTGGGCTTTCTACCGCTTGGCCGCCGCCGAACCCGCCCGCGCCCTCGTGGCGGACCTGCTGGCCCTGCCCGCGCCCGGCGACCCCCTGTTCGCCGCCGACCGCGAGGCCCTGGCCGCCGTGCGCGCCGAGCGCCGCGCCCAGGCGGCCGACTACTTCGCCGCCAACGCCGGCCGGTGGGACGGCCTGCGCTCGCTGCACACCGACGAGGCGGAGGTGGAGGCGGCCGTGCTGCGCGCCGCGGGGCCCGGCCCCTACCGCAGGCTCGTGGACCTGGGCACCGGCACCGGCCGCATGCTGCGCCTGCTCGCGCCTCGCGCCCGCACGGCGGTCGGGCTCGACCTGTCCGGCTCCATGCTGAACATCGCCCGCTCTCAAGCGGAGGCGGCGGGCCTCGGCCAGGTGGAGCTGCGCCACGGCGACATCCTCGCCACCGGCCTGCCCGACGCCTGCGCCGACCGGGTGATCGTGCACCAGGTGCTGCACTACCTGCCCGACCCCGCCGCCGCCCTGGCGGAGGCCGGCCGCATCCTCAGCCCCGAAGGCCGCCTGCTGCTGGTCGACTTCGCGCCGCACGGCCTGGAGCGGCTGCGCGACGAGCACCGCCACCGCCGCCTGGGCTTCGCCGACGCCGAGCTCGCCCGCTGGGCGGCGGCCGCCGGCCTGGAGCTGCTTGCGGAGGCCGCCCTGCCGCCCGCCGACGCCGAGGGCCTGACGGTGAAGGTGTGGACCGCCGAGCGGCCCTCCGCCGCCCGCAGCGCCGCCGCCTGAGCTTCCGGAGCGCCCATGCCCGCCCTCGCCCACTCCCGCCCCGACGCCGGCCCGGCGCTCGGCCCCGTGGCCCGCTCCGGCGGCCGCGGACCCCGCACCCTGTCGTGCTCCTTCGAGTTCTTCCCGCCCAAGACGGCGGAGGCGGAGGACAAGCTCTGGGCCGCCATCGCCCGCCTGGCCCCGCTCAATCCCGAGTTCGTGTCGGTGACCTACGGCGCGGGCGGCTCCACACGCGAGCGCACGCACCGCACCGTGCAGCGCCTGCTCGCGCAGACGGAGCTGAAGCCGGCCGCCCACCTGACCTGCGTCGACGCCAGCCGCGAAGAGGTGGACGCCGTGGCGCGCGACTACTGGGCCGCCGGCGTCCGCCACATCGTGGCGCTGCGCGGCGATCCGCCGGACGGGCCAGGGGACGGGGGGGCCGGCATCGGCGGCCGCTACACCCCGCGGCCCGACGGCTACGCCAACGCCACCGAGCTCACCGCAGCCCTGACCCGCATCGCACCCTTCGAGGTGAGCGTCGGCGTCTATCCCGAGCGCCACCCGGAGAGCCCCAGCCTCGCCCACGACCTGGACGTGCTGCGCGCCAAGGTCGACGCCGGCGCCACCCGCGCCATCAGCCAGTTCTTCTTCGACGTGGAGGCGTTCCTGCGCTTCGCCGACGCGGCGGCCGACGCGGGGATCGACATCCCGCTGCTGCCCGGGATCATGCCGGTGACCAGCTACAAGGGCCTGCGGCGCATGGCCGGCTCCTGCGGCGCCGCGGTGCCGCCCTGGCTGGCCAACCTGTTCGACGGACTGGACGAGGACCCGGACACCCGCCGGCTGATCGCCTGCTCCGTCGCCGCCGAGATGTGCGCCAAGCTGGAGGAGCGCGGCTTCGCCGATTTCCACTTCTACACGCTGAACCGGGCCGACCTCGTCTTCGCCATCTGCCGCGTGCTGGGCGGCCGCGTCGCCGCGGGAGCCTCCACGTGACGCGGGCGGAGCGCATCGCCGCCCTGAAGCGGATCGCGGGCGAGCGCATCCTGGTGCTCGACGGCTCGTGGGGCGTGATGTTCCAGAAGGAGGGGCTGACGGAGGACGACTTCCGCCGCGGCCGCTTCGAGGGCCACGGGCGCCCGCTGAAGGGCGACAACGACCTCCTGTGCCTGACGCGGCCCGACCTCGTGACCAAGCTGCACGACGCCTACTTCGCCGCGGGCGCCGACATCAGCGAGACCAACACCTTCAACGCCACGGGCGTCAGCCAGGCCGACTACGGCCTGGAGGCGTCCGTGCGCGACATCAACCTCGCCGCCGCCCGCCTGGGCCGCGAGAGCGCCGACCGCTTCACCGCCGCCGAGCCCGACAAGCCGCGCTTCCTCGCCGGCGCGGTCGGCCCGCTGAACCGCACCCTGTCCATCAGCCCGGACGTGAACGACCCCGGCGCGCGCGCCGTCACCTTCGCCCAGGTCTACGACACCTACCGCGAGCAGGTGCTGGCCCTGCACGAGGGCGGCGTCGACCTGTTCCTGGTGGAGACGGTGTTCGACACCCTGAACTGCAAGGCCGCCATCAAGGCGATCATGGACCTGGAGGACGACGGGCTGGAGCCCCTGCCCGTCTGGATCAGCGGCACCATCACCGACCGCTCCGGCCGCACCCTCTCCGGCCAGACGGTGGAGGCCTTTTGGAACAGCGTGCGCCACTGCCGCCCGTTCGCCGTCGGCTTCAACTGCGCGCTGGGGGCCGAGCTCATGCGCCCGCACGTGGCGGAGCTGTCGCGGATCGCCGACACGCTGGTCAGCGCCTATCCGAACGCCGGCCTGCCCAACGCCTTCGGCGGGTATGACGAGGAGCCGCACGAGACGGGCCACGCCCTGGAGGAATGGGCGGAGGCGGGGATCGTCAACATCGTCGGCGGCTGCTGCGGCACGACGCCCGACCACATCCGCTGCGTGGCCGCGGGCGTCGCCGGCCTGCCGCCGCGCCGCCCCGCCGTGCGCCCGCCCGCCATGCGCCTCGCCGGCCTGGAGCCCTTCGAACTCGCGTGACCGCCGCCCATCCCCTCAGCGCCGTGGAGACGGAGGCGCTGCGCCAGCTCCGCACGCGGCTGAACAAGCCCGCCGCGAGCGACGCCGCCGCCGCCACGCTCGGCCGCGCCTACCTGCAGGTGGCGGCGCGCAACGGCTTCGGCCCGGAGGCGGACGCGGCCGGTCTGGCCGTCGCGCAGGCGACGCTGGGACCCGACCTGAAAGGTCTGGTTCAAGCCTTGGACGGCGCGGGGCTTTCCACCCTCGCCCTGTTGAACGCCGTCGTGCAGGCGCGCGGGGCGGCGCAGGCGCCCGAGTGGCGGCGCATGACCACGGCGGGCGTGCCGCAGGCGCTGATCGGGCGGCGGCTCCAGCTGGCCGGGCGAGAGGGCGTCGTCCGTGACTGAGACGCCCGCCCCCTCCCGCGCGCCTTCGACGGCGACGTTCGTCAACGTCGGCGAGCGCACAAACGTCACCGGCTCGGCCAAGTTCAGGAAGCTCGTGGCCGCCGGCGACCACCCCGCCGCCCTGGCGGTCGCCCGCCAGCAGGTCGAGGCCGGCGCCCAGGTCATCGACGTGAACATGGACGAGGGGCTGCTCGACTCGAAGGCGGCCATGGTCACCTTCCTGAACCTCGTCGCCAGCGAGCCCGACATCAGCCGCGTGCCGGTGATGATCGACAGCAGCAAGTGGGAGGTGATCGAGGCCGGCCTGCAGTGCGTGCAGGGCAAGCCCATCGTGAACAGCATCTCCCTCAAGGAGGGGGAGGCGAAGTTCCGCGAACAGGCCCGCGCCTGCCTGCGCTACGGCGCGGCCGTGGTGGTGATGGCCTTCGACGAGGCCGGCCAAGCCGACACCCGCGCCCGCAAGGTGGAGATATGCACCCGCGCCTACCGCGTCCTGGTCGACGAGGTGGGCTTCCCGGCGGAGGACATCGTCTTCGACCCCAACATCTTCGCGGTGGCGACAGGGATCGAAGAGCATGACAACTACGCCGTCGATTTCATTGAAGCCACACGTGAAATTCGCCGCGACCTGCCGGGCGCGCACATCTCCGGCGGCGTCTCCAACGTGAGCTTCAGCTTCCGCGGCAACGAGCCCGTGCGCCGGGCGATCCACAGCGTGTTCCTCTACCACGCCATCGCCGCGGGCATGGACATGGGCATCGTCAACGCCGGCGACCTGCCCGTCTACGACGACATCGACCCCGAGCTGCGCGACGCCGTGGAGGACGTGATCCTCAACCGTCCCTCCCGCTCGAACGTCTCGCCCACCGAGCGGCTGGTCGACCTCGCGCCGAAGTACAAGGGCGACGCCGTCCAGCAGGCCAAGGGCGCCGACCTGGCCTGGCGCGACGCCCCCGTCGCCGAGCGGCTGGCGCACGCCCTGGTCAAGGGCGTCACCGACTTCATCGAGGCGGACACGGAGGAGGCGCGCGCCGCGTCCGAGCGGCCGCTGCACGTGATCGAAGGCCCGCTGATGGACGGCATGAACCGCGTCGGCGACCTGTTCGGCGCGGGCAAGATGTTCCTGCCGCAGGTGGTGAAGAGCGCCCGCGTGATGAAGCAGGCCGTGGCCTACCTGCTCCCCTTCATGGAGGCGGAGAAGGAGGGGCAGGCGCGCCGCGCGGCCGGCAAGGTGCTGATGGCCACCGTCAAGGGCGACGTGCACGACATCGGCAAGAACATCGTCGGCG
>CAXTCO010000160.1:0-5591 GCA_964242255.1 uncultured Caulobacteraceae bacterium
TCAACCGCAAGGGCCTGTCCGCCTTCTCCGGCCGCATCGGCGAGCGGGTGGCCGCGCCGGGCGTCACCGTGATCGACGACGGCACGGAGCCCGGCCGCCGCGGCAGCCTCACCGTCGACGACGAGGGCACGCCCACCGAGCGCACAGTCTTGATTGAGGACGGGGTGCTGGTGGGCTACATGCACGACCGCCTGTCCGCGCGGATGATGGGCATGGCCCCCACCGGCAACGCCCGCCGCCAGAGCTACGCCCACATCCCCATGCCGCGCATGACCAACACGGCCATGCTGGGCGGGACCCACAACCGCGAGGAGATGATCGCCTCCACCCAGCGCGGCCTCTACTGCGCCAACTTCGGCGGCGGCCAGGTGGACATCACCAACGGCAAGTTCGTGTTCCAGTGCACGGAGGCCTACCTGATCGAAGACGGCCGGGTCACCGCGCCGGTGAAGGGCGCCACCCTGATCGGCGACGGCCCCACCGCCCTCACGCGCGTGGAGATGATCGGCGACGACTTCGCCTACGACCCCGGCATAGGAGTCTGCGGCAAGAGCGGCCAGGGCGTGCCCGTCGGCGTGGGCCAGCCGTCGCTGAAGATCCGCGGCCTGACGGTGGGCGGCACTCTGGTGTGACGCCGGCCGCGGTGCCGAGCCTGTCCTCGACGCCGTTGAATTACGTCGGATTCATGACTTGGGTTTAAGGAGGGTTTCACGGTTGTAACTGGAAGCGTGCGGGGGGAGCGGCGAGACAGGGCCGCCCTCAGGAGTGACCCGCGCCCGTGCCCTTCGCCCCGCCCGTTCCAGACTCGCCGCCGGCCGTGTCCCTGCTCGCAGCCCCGCCGGCGAACTCGGCCACGCCGCCTGCAGGGCCGCCCGCGACCACGCCGCTCAACCCGCAGGGCGGCGAGATCAGGGCGCCCGTCGCCCCGCAAACGCCCCCGCCGCCGAGCGCGGCCCCGGCCCCGCCCTCCACGACCGTCGCCGCGGAGCGGGGCGTCACCAGCTACCCGGCCGCCTTCTACGTCTCGGCGCAGCCGAACACCGCCTACGACATGATCAACCGCACGCCGGGCTTCACCCTGGTGACGGGCGGCGCGGCGCGCGGCTTCAGCGACGCAGGCGACGTGCTGATCGACGGGGCGCGGCCGTCCAGCAAGGCCGACGACCTGCAGTCCATCCTGCAGCGCCTGCCCGCCAGCCAGGTGGAGCGCATCGACGTGATCCGCGGCGGGGCGCCCGGCATCGACATGCAGGGCCTGGCCGTGATCGCCAACGTGGTGCGCCGCACGGGCGCCTCTTCCACCGGCGTGGTGGCCGTGCAGGACGCCTGGGTGACCGGCGACGGCCGCCAGTCCCCGCGGGTGCGCCTGGAGGGCTCCCGCCGCTGGGACGGGCGCACCCTGGAGGCCTCCTACGTCGGCGCCTCCTTCCTTGACGACGGCGCGGGCGACGGCGTGCGCGTGCGGCGCGACGGCGCGGGCCGCGTGACCGACTCGGCCGTGGACCAGACGGAGGGCGACGGGATCCAGCACACCCTGTCCAGCTCCTACGAGACGCCGCTCGCGGGCGGCAAGCTGCGCGTCAACGGCCAGGCGCTGATCCAGAAGTACTTCTACGACGACGTCGTCAGCCCCGCGCTGGACGCCCCGCCCGACTCGTCCCTGAGCCGCGAGCGCGACCACCAGAACCGGGAGGAGCTGGAGCTCGGCGGCGACTACACGCGCGACTTCGGATCGAAGTTGAAGTCCGAGACCGTGCTGCTGGAGAACGTGAAGGGCGAAGACTACCTCACCCTGCTCAACGCACCCGCTCATCCCGAGACGCCCGCCGACGCCGAGCGCTTCCGCGAGCAACACACCCAGCGGGAGACGGTGGGCCGCGAGAACGTCACCTGGACCGCCTCGCGCCGGCTGGTCGTCGAGGGCGGGGCGGAGTTCGCCTACAACGACCTCCTCAGCCACACCCGCTTCGTCCAGGACGGCGCGGCGCAGGTGGTGCCGGGCGCCAACGTGTTCGTGCGCGAGTACCGCGGCGAAGCCTTCGCCAAGGCGACCTGGACCGCGACGCGCACCTTGACGGCCGAGGCGGGCTTCCGGCTGGAGGTGTCGGACATCGGCTCCACGGGCGACGTGGTGCTGGACAAGCGGCTGGTCTACCCCAAGCCCCGCCTGCAGCTCACCTGGTCTCCCACGGCGGCCGACCAGTTCCGCCTGCGCCTGGAGCAGGAGGTCAGCCAGCTCGACTTCAACGACTTCGTGGCCGCCTCCTCGCTTTCGACCGGCCAGATCCTGGCGGGCAACCCCAACCTCGTGCCGCAGCAGGCCAAGGTGGCGGAGATCGCCTACGAGCGGCGCTTCTGGGGCTCGGGCGACGTGACGCTCACCTTCCGCCACTCGCAGCTCACCGATGTGATCGACCGCGCGCCGATCTTCAGCCAGGACGGCCCCTTCGACGCCCCCGCCAACATCGGCGACGGCCGCAAGGACGAGCTGGTGCTCGACGTGACGCTGCCGCTCGACCCGTTGGGGATCAAGGGCGGCCTGCTCAAGCCCAACCTGACGGTGCGCGACTCGGAGGTGACGGACCCCACCACCCACGCCTCGCGGCCGATCTCGGGCGTGCGCCCCTACGAGGGCGAGGTGGACTTCACCCAGGACCTGCCGAGACACAACATGCAGTGGGGCGTCATGGCGTTTCTGGGCTTCTCCCAGCGCTACTACAGGTTCAACCAGGTGGAGACGGACACCCTCCACCCGCTGATCGGCGTCTTCGTCGATTACCGGCCCAGGCCGGACCTCGACATCAAGGCCGCCGTCGACCACCTGGACACGCGCTACAACCGCCGCCTGACGGTGACGGACGGCGTGCGCGGCGTGGACCCGATCGTCTACGCCGAGCGGCGGCCGCTGGAGCAGGGGCCCTACGTCACGGTGCGCGTGCGCAAGACCTTCTGACGCCCGTCAGACCTCGCGCTCGGCCCGGATCATGGCGGGCGACACGGCCGAGCGCTCGCCGTCGACCGTGGGCGCGACCGGCTCGGGCATGGCGTGCGTCAGCGGGTCGGACACGCCGTGCGCCCACCGCTTGAGGATCGGGTTCACCAGCAGGAACACCACGCCGAACCCCACCGTCACCAGGCCCACCACGCCGAACACGTGGCTGTAGGTGGCCAGCGACTTGGCGGGATCCAGCACCACGCCGGCCACCGTCTCAGATCCGGCGAAGCGGGCGATCAGCCCGCCGATCCACTCCGCCCACGAGATGCCGAGCCACCATGTGGCCATCAGCGTGGCGATCAGGAGCGGCGGCGACAGCTTGGTGATCTCCGACAGCCCCACGGGCGACAGGCACAGCTCGCCGGTGGTCTGCAGCAGGTAGGACAGGGCCAGGAAGATCACGGGCATCTGGAAGGCGCCGTGCGCGAACCGCGCGCCCCACACCAGCAGCAGGAAGCCCAGGCCCACCTGCACCAGAGCCAGCCCGAACTTGATCGCCGGGTTGGGGTCGCGCCCGCGCCGCGCCAGGGCCGGCCACACGGCGGCGAACACGGGCGCCAGCAGCAGGATGAAGAACGGGTTGAACGACTGCGTCTGCGAGGCGCTGAACCCCATGTCGACCCACCAGCGGTTCGCCGAGGGCGCGACCGCGTCCAGCATGGCGCGCGTGCCCAGGAACACCTCGTGGCCGAACAGCGGGAAGGCGATGGGCGCGCGCATCACGTTCAAGTCGACGTTGCGGTCGGCGAAGGTCTGCAGCGAGCTGCCCGCCTGCTCGAACAGGGTGAAGTAGATCGTCGCGCCCACGATCAACGCCAGCGCCAGCATGATCCTCTCGCGCTCGACCTTGTCCGAGCGCGAGACCATGTGCCAGCCGACGTAGGTGAGCACCCCGACCGAGCCGACGCCCAGCAGCACGCCCACCACGTCGTTGCGGCGCACCAGCAGGTACATCAGCGCCACGCACAGCAGCCCGCCGGCGTAGATCAGGCCCTCGCGCGAGACGGGGCCGGCGACCCTGCGCTCCAGCAGCGCCGGCGAGGGCGGCTCGCCCTTGCCCTCCAGCCAGCTGCGCCCCAGCACGAACACGACGAAGCCCGCCAGCATGCCGAGGCCGCCCAGGCCGAAGCCCGCCCACCAGCCCACGGTCTCGCCCAGGTAGCCGCACAGGATCGCCGCCCAGAACGAGCCCAGGTTGATGCCGAAGTAGTAGAGGGTGAACCCCGAGTCCTGCCGAGGATCGCCGCGCGGGTAGAGCTGGCCGACGATGGAGGAGATGTTGGGCTTCAGGAAGCCGACGCCCATGACGATCAGCGACAGGGCGAAGTACATGAAGTTCAGGTAGAGCGGATCGCGGTGCGTCACGGAGAGCTTGTAGCTGCCCGTCGGCAGGTGCGCCGGCAGCGGCGCGGCGGCCGGCAGATCCTTGATGTTCAGGCCCCCGGTCTTGTCGGGCCCGTACTCGTAGGCGTGGTCGCCCACCTTGAGCAGGGCGCGCCGGCCCGAGCCCACGCCGACGTCCTGGAACGCGTAGCTCGCGCCGCCGTAGGTCAGCACCTGGCGGGCCGGGGGGCCCTGCACCGCCATGGTCAGCTGGCCGGCCGTCAGCAGCAGGGCGCCGAAGGCCACGGCCTTGCGCGTGCCGAGGTAGCGGTCGGCCAGGATGCCCCCGACCAGCGGCATCAGGTAGGTCAGCGTCAGATAGGCGCCGTACTGGCTCGCCGCCGCCTTGTCGTCGAACAGGAAATGCTTGGTGAGATAGAGGATGAACAGCGCGCGCACGCCGTAGAACGAGAATCGCTCCCACATCTCGGCGAAGAAGAGGACGAAGAGGCCCCTCGGGTGTCCCCGCAGCTGCAGGAGCACGGGGATGCACGTCAGCACGGTGGTCAAGACGCCGGCGACGATGACGATGTTCATGAAGGGCCTTACGCTGTCACTGCGTGGTCGCCGCTGTCCCGCAAGCGGGTGTCTCCCACGCCCCCACGCTTCACACAACACGACGCTTTGACGCCGGGTTAACCCCGTCGACGCAAGCGGGGAAACGCGCGCGGGCGGCCGGGCGTTAGGCCCGCGACTCCCCTCTCCGCCAAGGACCTCCGCCCGTGAAGACGCCCGGCCCCGACCACCCGATCACCCTCGCCGCCAACCCTCGGAGGGTGCGCGTGCGCGTGTCCGACCACGTGCTGGCCGACACCGCCGACGCCCTGACCCTGCAGGAGGCCGACTACGCGCCGGTCCAGTACTTCCCCCGTGCGGACGTGGAGACCGGCTTCCTGTCGCAGACCGACAAGGTGACCCGCTGCCCCTACAAGGGCGAGGCCACGCACTACTCCATGCTGGTCAACGGCGACCTCCTGGAGAACTGCGCCTGGTCCTACGAGGACCCGAACCCTGCGGTGGAGGCGATCCGCGGCCGCCTCGCCTTCTACACGGACAAGGTGCAGGTCTACGAGATCGAGGAGCGCGAAGGCGACGCGCGCCGCGGCGACGCCATGGTGGAGCGCTGGCCCGAGCCGGCCGAGGCCGACGTCAAGGCGCACTAGGGTGTGTACCCAACCGGCTTGAGGCGAGGGGCGCGAGGTGATTCAAGCTC
>CAXTCO010000161.1:0-5591 GCA_964242255.1 uncultured Caulobacteraceae bacterium
AGCCGGTGTCCGACGACGCCTCCACGTGGGCGGGCGGCAGCTCGTCGACGAAGCGGCTCGGCAGCTGCGAGGTCCAGCGGCCGTAGACCTGACGGTTGGCGGCGAAGCTGACGTGCGCCTTCTCCCGCGCCCGCGTCACGCCGACGTAGGCGAGGCGCCGCTCCTCCTCCAGCCCCTTCTCGCCGCTCTCGTCCATGGAGCGCTGGGAGGGGAACACGCCCTCCTCCCAGCCCGGCAGGAACACCAGCGGGAACTCCAGCCCCTTGGCCTGGTGCAGGGTCATGACCTGCACCGCGTCGTCGCCGGCCCCGCGCTCCAGGTCGAGCACCAGGGAGACGTGCTCCAGGTAGGCCTGCAGGCTCTCGAACTGGCCCATGGACTGGACCAGCTCCTTCAGGTTCTCCAGCCGCCCGGCGCTCTGCGGGCCGCGGTCGGCGCGCAGCATGTCGGTGTAGCCGCTCTCGTCGAGCACGGTCTCCAGGAGCTCGCCCTGGCGCACCGTCTCCTTCAGCGCGCGCCAGCGGTCGAGGTCGCGGATGAAGGCGGCCAGGGAGGTGCGCGCCTTGGCCGGCAGCTCGTCGGTGTTCACCAGCCCCCGGGCGGCGAGGCTCATGCTGAGGTCCTTGGCGCGGGCGAGGTGCAGCAGGCGGTTGACGCTGGTGTCGCCGACGCCGCGCTTGGGCGTGTTGACCACGCGCTCGAAGGCGAGGTCGTCGTCCTCCGACTGGATGAGGCGCAGGTAGGCGTGGGCGTCGCGGATCTCCGCCCGCTCGAAGAAGCGCGGGCCGCCGATCACCACGTAGGGCACCTGGAGCAGCACGAACCGCTCCTCGAACGCGCGCATCTGGAAGCTGGCGCGCACCAGCACGGCGCACTCGCGGTAGCGGCGCGGCCCCTGCGCGTCGGCGCCGACGCCGAGCCCCTGCTTGCGCCACCGCTCGATCTCGTCGGCGATCAGGCGGGCCTCGGCCTCGCCGTCCCACACGCCGCGCACGGCGACCTTCTCGCCGGAGCCGGCCTCCGTCTTCAGGTTCTTGCCGAGGCGCGCCTTGTTCTCGGCGATCAGCCCGTTGGCGGCGGAGAGGATGTGCTCGGTGGAGCGGTAGTTGCGCTCCAGGCGGACCACCTTCGCACCGGGGAAGTCACGCTCGAAGCGCAGGATGTTGTCCACCTCCGCGCCGCGCCAGCCGTAGATGCTCTGGTCGTCGTCGCCCACCACGCAGACGTTGCGGCGGCCCTGGGCGAGGAGGCGCAGCCACAGGTATTGGGCGACGTTGGTGTCCTGGTACTCGTCGACGAGGAGGTAGCGGAAGCGGCGGTGCATCTCCTCCAGCACGTCGGCGTGGCCCTGGAAGATCGTCAGGTTGTGCAGCAGCAGGTCGCCGAAATCGCAGGCGTTCAGGATGCGCAGCCGCTCCTGGTACATGCGGTAGAGGTCGCCCCCGCGGCCGTTGGCGAAGGCCTCCGCCTCGCCCGCGGGCAGCTGGTCGGGGCGCAGGCCCTTGTTCTTCCAGCCGTCGATCAGGCTGGAGAGGAACTTGGCGCTCCAGCGCTTGGGATCGATGTTCTCCGCCTCGATCAGCTGCTTGAGCAGCCGCTCCATGTCGTCCGTGTCGAGGATGGTGAAGTTGGAGCGCAGGCCGACGAGCTCGGCGTGGCGGCGCAGGATCTGCGCGGCCACGGAGTGGAAGGTGCCCAGCCAGCGCAGGTCGGCCGCCTGCCCGCCGATCTGGTGGCCGATGCGCTCGCGCATCTCGCGCGCGGCCTTGTTGGTGAAGGTGACGACCAGGAGCTCCCACGGCCGAGCCAGGCCCGAGCGCAGGATGTGCGCCAGCCGCGTGGTGAGCACGCGCGTCTTGCCGGTGCCGGCGCCCGCCAGCACCAGCAGCGGCCCCTCCGTCGCCTCTACCGCCGCGCGCTGCTCGGGGTTCAGCCCCTCCAGCAGCCCGGGCGCGTGCGCGGACGGGGGCGCGGAGGCGCGCGCGAGGTCGGAGTTGCGGACGGCGGCTGCGGGACTCGACACGGGAACAGATGTAGCACGCGGCGGCGGCGTTTCGAGCGCGGCCGGTGGGCGCGCCGGAACCGGGGGCGCGGGGCCTCGTTCGTCCCGCACAGCTTCCGGAGCCCCTGATGTCCGACCCCCAGCCGTCCTCGCGCAAGGTCCCGCCGCTCGCGATCATCGTGGTCGTGGTGCTGGCGGCGCTGGCGGCCATCGCCTTCGCCAACATGCGCGGGGCCACGCACGCGCCGCACGGGGTGGCGGGCACCGGGCCGGCCCCGCAGGCGGCCGACAAGGGCGTGATGCCGCAGACCTCCACGGTGCCGAACGTGCAGCAGCCGGCGTCCGACGAGCGCGGGGCCATGGGCCACCACGACAACCCCAACGAACCCGGCGGCCCGGCGACGACCGCCAACGTGGTCGCGACGCCGAAGAGCTAGGCCGGAGCGCGTCCGCCCGCCGCCCAGCCGAGCACGGCCAGGCGGCAGGCGGACGCGAGCGGCCGGGGGCCCCGCGCCTCGTCCAGCTCCACCAGCAGGGCGGCCAGGCTGAGGCCGCGCCGCGCGCTCTCCGCCTCCAGCCCCGCCCAGAACTCCGGCTCCAGGGCGACGGAGGTGCGGTGGCCGCGCAGGCTGACGGAGCGCTTCTGCAGAAAGTCGAGCATCGTCAGGCCGCTCCTTGACCCGGGGCCGCGGTTCGCGGCCTGTGGGGCGGGCGTGCCCGCCTCCCCCCTTCCTGTCCAGCTCCTCGCCGTCGCCACGGCCGCCCCGCCGCACGTGCTCGACCAGGCGCAGGCCGCCGCGCTGGCCGTGGAGGTGTTCGGCGGCAAGGTGTTCCGCGAGGCGGACCTGCTGGCCGTGTTCCGCAACACGGGCATCGCCACGCGCCGCACCGTGCAGCCGCTCGACTGGTACCTGCGCCCGCAGGACTGGGCGGCCCGCAACGCCGCCTACCTCGAAGGGGCTGAGACGCTCTACGAAGCCGCCGCGCGCCGGGCGCTCGCGCAGGCCGGCGTCGACGCCGCGGAGGTCGGGGCGGTGGTGACCGTCTCCTCCACGGGCATCGCCACGCCCAGCCTGGAGGCGCGCCTGCACGGCCGGCTGGGGCTGGACGCCCGGGTCGTGCGCGCGCCCCTGTTCGGGCTGGGCTGCGCGGGCGGGGTCTCCGGCCTGGGGCTCGCAGCCCGGCTGGCCGCCGCCGACCCGCAGGGCCGGCCCGTGCTGATGGTGGCGGTGGAGCTGTGCTCCCTGGCCGTGCGCGCGGACGAGGCGAGCAAGGCCAACGTGGTCGCCACCGCCCTGTTCGGCGACGGCGCCGCCGCCCTGGTGCTGCGCGCGGGCGAGCCGGCGCCCGGCGGCCGCGCCGTCACCGGCGACAGCCAGCACCTGTGGCCCGACACCCTCGACATCATGGGCTGGACCGTCGATCCGGGCGGCTTCGGCGTCGTGCTCGCCGCCACCCTGCCGGCCTTCTTGGCGAGGCGCTTCGGCGAGGCGGTGGAAGGCTTCGACCTGCACGAGGGCCGCGCCCCCGCCCGCTACGTCTGCCACCCCGGCGGGGCCCGCGTGCTGCCCGCCCTGGAGGAGGTGCTGGGCCTGGGCGAAGGCGCGCTGCAGGTGGAGCGCGAGGTGCTGCGCGAGTTCGGCAACATGAGCGCCCCCACCGTCCACTTCGTGCTGGAGCGCGTGCTGCGCGACGGCCCGCCCGGCCCGCTCACCCTGGCGGCGCTCGGCCCGGGCTTCACCGCCAGCTTCGTCGGCCTGGGGGCGCGGGCGTGACCGGCGCGGCGTGGCTTCTGGCCTTCGTCACCGCCCAGCGGCTCGCCGAGCTGGTCCATGCGCGGCGCAACGAGGCGCGGCTGCGCGCGGCGGGCGCGGTGGAGGTGGGCGCCCGGCACTACCCGGCCATCGTCGCCCTGCATGCGGCGTGGCTGGTCGTTCTGTGGGGCGCGGGATGGCACCGCCCGCTGCAGCCGGCCTGGACGGCGCTCTACCTCCTGCTGCAGCTCGGCCGCGCCTGGGTGCTGCTGACCCTGGGCCGGCGCTGGTCGACCCGGGTGTTCGTCGTGCCGGGGGAGACGCTGGTGGCGCGCGGGCCGTACCGCTTCGTCAGCCACCCGAACTACGTCGTGGTGGCGTGCGAGATCTTCGTCCTGCCGCTCGCGCTGGGGCTGCCGGGGCTGTCGCTGCTGTTCGGGCTGGCGAACCTGGCCGTGCTCTGGTGGCGCATCCGGGTGGAGGGCCGCGCCCTGGCCGAGCTGGCGTCGCGGCCCGCCTAGCTCTCGCCTTCGCCGTCCCCGCGCTTCGCGCCGTCCAGCGCGCGGGCGTCGCGCTCCGCCTCCAGCCGGGCGGCCGCCTTCTCCGCGCCCGTGCGGCCGAAGCGGACGCGGTTCGCCGCCGCCTGCGCCTTGGCGTCCTCGCGGGCGCGGGCCTTGCGCGCGCGGTTCAGGTTGATCGGCTCCGGCACGCGGCAACCCCCTCGTCACGGCCACGTTCCCCCCCGCGACCCGTCAGGGCAGGATACAAGGAGAGACCCCCATGGTGAACGCGTCGCAGATCGAGGAGCACTTCGAAGTCGTAGGCTCCGACGGCCACCACGTCGGCCGCGTCGACCACGTGCTGGGCGACACCATCGAGCTGGCCAAGCTCGACATCGCCGGCGGCTTCAAGCACCACATGATCCCGGTGAGCTGGGCCAGCCGAGTCGAGGAAAAGAAGGTGATCCTCTCCATCACCACCGACGAGGCCAAGGCGCGCTGGACCGAGAAGACCTCGTCCTGAGGCCGGCTGGGAGCAGGAGGCTCGAAGCGTGCGCCTGCTCCTGAACATCCTTTGGTTCATCTTCGGCGGCTGGCTGCAGGGCGCCCTGTGGCTGGTCGCCGGCGGCCTGCTGGCGCTCACGGTGGTCGGCCTGCCCTGGGCGGGCGCGGCGTTCCGCATCGCGGGCTTCGCCTCCTGGCCGTTCGGCAAGGAGGTCGTCGACCGCGCCGAACTCTACGGCCGGCCGGACGCGGGCACGGGCCGCCTCGGCCTGGCCCTCAACGTGGTCTGGATCGTGCTCGGCGGCTGGTGGCTGGCGTTGACGCACGTGATGTGGGCCGCCGCCGAGGCTGTGACGATCATCGGCATCCCCTTCGCCCTGAAGGACCTGCAGCTCGCCTGGCTGGCCCTCGCCCCCGTGGGCAAGTCCGTCGCGCCCGTCGGGCGCTTCGCCTGAGCCCGGCTTGACCGCCCCGGCGGGCGCCCGCACAGGAGCCGGGTGGCCGTCTACACGCCCGTCAGCGACGCCGAGCTGGCCGCCTTCCTGCGCCGCTACGACCTGGGTGCGCCCGTCGCCTTCCAGGGCGTCGCCGAGGGGATCGAGAACAGCAACTTCCTGCTGGAGACCGACCGCGGGCGCTTCATCCTGACCCTCTACGAGCGGCGGGTGCGCGAGGCCGACCTGCCCTTCTTCCTCGACCTGATGCGCTGGGCGGCGGGCCGCGGCTTTCCCTGCCCCCTGCCGCAGCCCGACCGCGACGGCGCGCTGCTGGGCGTGCTCAACGGCCGGCCGGCGGCGGTGGTGAGCTTCCTGCCCGGCCGCGCCGCCGCCC
>CAXTCO010000162.1:0-5550 GCA_964242255.1 uncultured Caulobacteraceae bacterium
AGCTCGTGGTCTCCACGGCGGCGGCGTAGGGCAGCTCCTCGTGCACGCGCAGGTAGAGCTTCTCGCGGGTGATCTCGGCGGCGAGCAGGCGCACGGGCAGGTCGGCCGTCTGGTCCTGCGGGTAGAGCCAGGGGCCGGGCGGCATCAGCTCCGCCAGCCGGCGCTTCAGGTCGGCCACGCCCGAGCCGGTGTGGGCGGAGATCATGAACACCTCCGCGTAGGCGCCCGACTCGAACAGGCGCGCGCTCAGCGCCAGCAGGGTGTCGCGCTTGACGAGGTCCACCTTGTTGAGCGCCAGGACCGCCTTGGTCCCGGTGCGCTGCAGGCCGTCGAGGATGGTGCGGGCGTCTTCCCGCGCCAGCCGCTGGGCGCCCGTCGGCGCCTCCGCCAGCTCGGCCTCGGCGTCGACGAGGTGGACCACGGCGTCCGCGTCCTCCGCGCCGGCCCAGGCGGCGCGCACCATGGCGCGGTCCAGCCGGCGGCGCGGCTTGAACACGCCGGGCGTGTCCACCAGCACCACCTGCGACGCGCCCTCCAGCGCCACGCCGCGCACGGGGAAGCGCGTGGTCTGCACCTTCTGCGTGACGATGGTGACCTTGGCGCCGACCAGCCGGTTCACCAGCGTGGACTTGCCCGCGTTGGGCGCGCCGATCACCGCGGCGAAGCCGGCGCGGGTGGCGGTGGCGGGGTCGGGAGGGGTGCCGGTCATGCGGGTCGCGCCTCGCGGTCGAGGAAGGCGCGGGCCGCCGCCTTCTCCGCCGCCTGCCGGGAGCCGCCCTGGCCGGACGCCGGCTCCGCGCCGTCCACCGCCACGGCCACGGTGAAGACGGGCGCGTGCTCCGGGCCTTCGCGGGCGGTGACGGCGTAGGCGGGCAGCGGCAGGCCCCGGGCCAGGGTCCGCTCCTGCAGCTCGGTCTTGCTGTCCTTGGGGCGGGGGGCGGCGGCCAGGCGGTCGAACTCGGGCGGCCACGTGCGGTCGAACACGGCGCGGGCGGCGGGCAGGCCCCCGTCCTCGTAGACGGCGGCGATCACCGCCTCCATGGCCCCGGCCAGGATGGAGGTCTTGTCGCGCCCCCCCGTGCGGGTCTCGCCGCCGGAAAGGCGAAGCGCGGGGCCGAGCTCCAGGCGACGGGCCACGGCGGCGCAGGCTTCGCGGCTGACCAGGGCGTTGAGGCGCGGGGCGATGTCGCCCTCGCTGGCGGCGGGGTCGTCGGCGAGGAGGTGCTCGGCGACCAGCAGGCCCAGCACGCGGTCGCCCAGGAACTCCAGCCGCTCGTTGTCGCGCACGGAGCGGCGCGCGCCGTCGCCGACGCTGGCGTGCGTCAAGGCGCGCTCGAGGATCGCCGGGTCGGTGAAGGCGTGGCCCAGGCGGGCGGCCAGGGCCTCGGCCGCCGCCGCCCGCGCACTCACGAGGGCACGCTCACGAGAGCCAGTGCAGCCAGCGGCTCGGGCGCGCCAGCGTCACCCAGGTCCACGGCTTGAACAGGGACGCGCCCGGCTTCCACGACAGCAGGATCACGTCGGCCTTGCCCACCAGGTTCTCGGCGGGCACGAAGCCCACGCCCGCGTCGGGCGGCACCCTCGTGTCGTAGGTCGGATCCCAGGCGCACTTGTTGGCGCGTCCGGGCGGCAGGCCGGGGTCGAAGCGGCTGTCGACCGAGTTGTCGCGGTTGTCGCCCATCATGAAGTAGCAGCCGGCCGGCACGGTGTAGACGGCGGTGTCGTCGGCCGCGCCCGTCGAGCCCGCGCACTTGGCGAGCTCATGCGTGCGCCCGCCGGGGAAGGTTTCGCGGTAGCGAGGCGCGGGCTGGGCTTCCCCGAAGCCGGAGGGGCAGTCGGTCGGGCCGACGCCGTCCGCCGTGCGGGCCAGCTTGGCGCCGTTCAGGTAGACCTCGCCGCCGCGCACCTGGACCCGGTCGCCGGGCAGGCCGACGAGGCGCTTGATGTAGTCCGTGTTGTCGTCGCGCGGCAGCTTGAACACCACGATGTCGCCCCGCGCCGGGCCGCGCTGCAGGATGCGCCCGCCGGGCAGCGGCGTGTCGAACGGCAGCGACAGGGAGTATTTGCTCCAGCCGTAGGCGAACTTGGAGACGATGATGTAGTCGCCCTCGTAGAGGTTCGGCTCCATCGACGCCGAGGGGATGGTGAAGGGCTGGAACAGCACCACCCGCAGCACGAAGGCGATCAGCAGCGCGTAGACGACCGTCTTGCCCAGCTCCCACAGCTCGCCGGCGCCGCTCTTGCCTTTCGCGGCGCCCTGCGGCTCGGCGGCGGCGGGCTCGGTCGAGGTGGTCACGGACATGGAGGCTCGGGCTGGCGGCGCGCAGGGTCGCTGCAGCGTGTCCGCGGAGGTGGGCGGCATAATGGCCCGCCGCGAGGGGGGCAAGTCGTCGCGCCGGAGCGCCGCTCAGACGGCCAGGGCTTCGATCACCACGAAGGCCAGGGCGTAGGGGGGGTCGTCCGTAAGGCTGAGGTGCAGGTGCGGCGTGCGGCCGGGCGGCGTGAGGGCCGCCAGGCGCGCCGCCGCGCCGCCGGCGAGCGCCAGGGTCGGCTTGCCGTGGGCGTCGTTGGCGACCTCGATGTCGGTCCAGGCGAGGCCTGAGATCCCCACGCCCAGGGCCTTGGCGCAGGCCTCCTTGGCGGCGAAGCGGCGGGCGTAGGTGGGGGCCGGGTCGTTGCGGCGCGCGGCCTTGGCGCGCTCGCCTTCGGTGAAGATGCGGTGGGTGAACCGCTCGCCGTGGCGCTCCAGCGTCTCGGCGATGCGGTCCACGCGGCAGAGGTCGGAGCCGATCCCGATGATCATGGCCCGAGGATCACCGGCCGGCGCTCACGCCGCGGCGACCGCCGGCCGCGCGGCGTCCATCAGCGCGCGCATGCGGGCGATGGCGTGCGGCAAGCCGACGGACACCGCCTCGCCGATCAGGAAGTGGCCGATGTTGAGCTCGCGCACCTCGCCGATGGCGGCCACGGGCGCCACGCTGGCGTAGTCGATCCCGTGGCCGGCGTGCACCTCCAGCCCCCGGTGGCAGGCGTCGAAGGCGGCGTCCTGCAGCGCCAGCAGGCGGCGTTCGGCGGAGGGGTCGCCGTCGCGCAGGGCGTCGCAGTAGGCGCCCGTGTGCAGCTCCACCACCTGCGCACCGATGACGGCCGAGGCCTCCACCTGCCGCGGGTCGGCCTGGATGAACAGCGACACGCGGGCGCCGCCCTCCTCGCGCAGGCGGCGCACGGCGGGGGCGATGGAGTTGTGCCCGCCGCGCACGTCCAGGCCGCCCTCCGTGGTGCGCTCCTCGCGCCGCTCGGGCACGAGGCAGACGGCGTGGGGGCGGTGGCGCAGGGCGACGGCCACCATCTCTTCGGTGACGGCCATCTCCAGGTTCAGCGGCTTGCCCCGGTGGCGGCACAGGTCGGAGAGGCGCGCGATGTCCTCGTCGCTGATGTGGCGGCGGTCCTCGCGCAGGTGCGCGGTGATCCCGTCCGCGCCCGCGTCCAGCGCCAGCTCCGCCGCGCGCACCGGCTCGGGGTGGGCGCCGCCGCGGGCGTTCCTGATGGTGGCCACGTGGTCGATGTTGACGCCCAGGCGCAGGCGCACGTCGGGCCCGCAGTGCTCCGACCGGCCGCGCACGGCGGTGTCGCTCACGCCGTCAGCCTCCGGCTGCCGGGGTCGGTGACGGGCGTGGCCGCCAGCTCCGGCGGCAGGGCGTCGGCGGGATAGGCCGGCACGTCCAGCGTCGCCAGCGCCACCAGCGGGACGCCCACGTCGGCCCGGCCGCCCGAGCGGTCGACGAGGCAGGCGGCGCAGACCACCTCGGCCCCCGTCTCGCGGATGGCGGCGATGCACTCGCGGGAGGACAGGCCGGTGGTGACGATGTCCTCCACCATGGCCACGCGCGCGCCGGGCTCCAGGTGGAAGCCGCGGCGCAGGCGGAAGGCGCCGCCCTCGCGCTCCACGTAGAGGGAGGGGACGCGCAGGTGGCGCGCCGTCTCGTAGCCCGGGATGATGCCGCCCACGGCGGGGGAGACCACCGCGTCCACCTCGCCCGCGCGGTCGCGGATCAGCCCGGCCAGGGCGCGGCACAGGCGCTCGGTGCGGTCGGCGTGCTGGAACACGAGGTTCTTCTGCAGGAACACCGGGCTGTGCAGGCCGGAGGACAGCACGAAGTGCCCCTCGCGCAACGCCCCCGCGGCGCGGAACTCGGCCAGGACGTCGTGAGTGGTGAGGCGCTCGCTCATGGCCGGCTGAACGCCACAGCCGCGCGCCGGCTGCAAGGGATTCAGCGCAGCGGGCCGTCGAGGCCGAGCGCCGCGGCCAAGCCGCGCAGGTCGTCCGGCGGGGGCGCCTCGACGCGACGGCGGCCGCCGTCCGGGTGGGGGAACGCGATGGCGGCCGCGTGCAGCATCAGCCGCGGGACCGCCGTTCCGCCCGCCGTCAGGGCGCCGCCGTAGCGCACGTCGCCCAGCAGCGGGCGGCCGAGGTGGGCCATGTGGACGCGGATCTGGTGCATGCGCCCCGTCTCCGGCCGCGCCTCCACCAGGGCGGCGGCGTCCGTGGCGGCCAGCGTGCGGAAGCGGGTGAGCGCGGCGTCGCCCTCGCCCGCCGGCGCCCCCGCGGCGACCGTGCGCGTGTAGGCCTCGCGCCCGATCTCCTCGCGGCGGAGCGGAACGTCCACGACGCCCGACGCCGGCTCGGGCGCGCCGCCGCCGACCAGGGCGAGGTAGGTCTTGTCCACGCTGCGGGCCATCAGCGCCTTGCCGAGGGCGGAGGCGGCGGGCTGCGTCTTGGCCGCCAGGATCACGCCGGAGGTGTCGCGGTCCAGCCGATGCACCAGCTGCGGCCGCTTGCCGTTGGAGCGGGCGAAGGCGTGGAGCAGGTCGTCCAGGGTGCGGAACGCTCCCCTGCCCGCCTGCACGGACAGGCCGGGCGGCTTGTTCAGCGCCATGACGAAGCTGTCCTGCCAGATCACCAGCGAGCGCGCGTAGGCGACCTCCTCGGGCGTGAGGACGACGGGGGGCGGAGCGCGGCGCGCGCGCTCAGCCTTCACGCTTGGCCTCCCGCATCGCCGCCCAGCGCTCCAGCCGCTCGCGCACGCGCGCCTCGGCGCCCTCGCCGCGCGGGTCGTAGAAGCGGCGGGGCTCCATGCCCTCCGGCCAGTAGTCGGCGCCCGAGAAGCCCTCCGCCGTGTCGGGGTCGTAGGCGTAGCCCTCGCCGTAGCCGAGGCTGCGCATCAGCTTCGTCGGGGCGCTGCGGATGTGGGCGGGGGGCATGAGCGAGCCGGTCTCCTTGGCCGCCCGCCGGGCCGCCTTGAAGGCGGCGTAGGCCGCGTTCGACTTGGGCGCGGCGGCCAGGTGGACGCACGCCTGCGCCAGAGCCAGCTCGCCCTCCGGGCTGCCCAGGAAGTCGTAGGTGTCCTTGGCCGCGATCGCCACCAGCAGGGCGGTGGGGTCGGCGGCGCCCACGTCCTCCACCGCCGCGCGCACGAGACGGCGGGCGATGAACAGCGGGTCCTCCCCGCCCTCCACCATGCGCGCCAGCCAGTAGAGCGCCGCGTCCGG
>CAXTCO010000163.1:0-5544 GCA_964242255.1 uncultured Caulobacteraceae bacterium
ACCGAGCCGGCGACGACGAGCCGGAGCAGCCGCAGCAGCCGCAGCACGCGCGCGCTCTGGAGCGCCTCGGGCCCGAAGGGCGGCGTCAGGAGCACGAGGCCGATCTCGAGGACGTGGTGGCGCATCCACCCCAGCCGCTCGGGCGAGATCCAGAGCATCGTAATGATCTCCCCCGCGCACGCAAGACAGATGATCAAGTTCCGGACCGTGGCGACGGCGGCCGCGTCCAGCCACAGCGCGACGCGGGGCTCCGCCCGGACGGCGGCCAGCAGCACGGCCTGCAGGTCGGCGCGGTGCACCTGGAGGTAGGGCCCGCGCCAGCGCCGCTCCGCCTCCGCGCCCAGCGGCGTGCGGAGCAGGAGGGCGCCCGTCGCCGCGTCGCGCACCTCCGCCGCCTCCGGCGCGAAGGCGACGGCGCGCAGGGCGGGGCCGAGGCCCAGGGCGTCCAGCACCTTCACCGCGTTGGGGCCGAGCTGCACGCCCGCGCCCACGGCGTCCAGGCGGGGCGCACGCTCGCACACGACCACCTCGCCGTTCCGCGCCGCCAGGGCGAGCGCCAGGGTCAGGCCGCCGATCCCCGCTCCCACCACCGCCGCCCGCACCGCCGCCTCCGCTTCCGCCCGAGCCGCCCGCCCGGGTCGTACGCTTGACCCGCCCGGTCCAGCCTTTACCCATCGCTGGCGCTGAACGCATGCCGGCCGGCCGGCGTTGGCGGATGCGGGTGGCTGAGTGTGGAGGTCGGGCGTGGTGCTTGAGGTCGTTCCGGACGCGCGCCGCGCGCCTCGCCTCAGCCTCCAGGCCGCCACCGAGCCCGAGCACCTCGTCGACACCACCATGCTGTTCGCCCCCAAGAGCGGCGGGGTGAAGCGCTACCTCCTGGCCAAGCAGGCCTGGATGGCCGAGCACCGGCCCGACCTGCGCCACACCCTGGTGACGCCCGGCGACACCAGCCGCGACGACGGGCGCGGCCACGTCACCCTGGCCGCCGCCCCCCTGCCCTTCGGTGACGGCTACCGCTGGCCCGTCTCCACCAAGGCCTGGGCCGACCGCCTGTGCGCCCTGCGTCCCACGGTGATCGAGGCGGGCGATCCCTACGCCCCCGGCCGCGCGGCGCTGGACGCCGGCGAGCGCCTGGGCGCGCCCGTGGTCGGCTTCTGCCACTCCGATCCCGCGGCGCTGGCCGCCCTGCACCTGGGCGAGTGGGCCGAGCCGCCCGTGCGCCGGCGCTGGGCGCGCCTGTTCCGCCGCTTCGACGAGGTGGTCGCCCCCTCGCGCCACATCGCCGAGCGCTTGGCCTACGCCGGCGTGCCCGACGTGCGCGTGCAGCCGCTGGGCGTGGACACCGCCCTGTTCCACCCCGCCCGCGCCGACCGGGCGCGCGTGCGGCGCGAGCTGGGGCTGAAGCCGTCCACGCGCCTCCTGGTCTTCGCCGGGCGTCCGGCGCGCGAGAAGAACGTGGACGTGCTGCTGGACGCGGTGGCCAAGCTGGGGGACGGGTGGCGCCTGCTCCTCGTCGGCGCCGGCGCCCAGGCCCGGCCGCAGAGCAACGCCACCTTCCTCGACTACGTGGCCGACCCGCGCGACGTGGCGCGCCTGCTGGCGAGCTGCGACGCCTTCGTCCACGCCAACCATCAGGAGCCCTTCGGCCTGGTGGCGCTGGAGGCGATGGCGTGCGGCCTGCCCCTGGTGGGCGTGGCCAGCGGCGGCATCGCGGAGATCGTCGACGACGGCGTGGGCCAGCTCGCGCCCCACGCCACCGCCGCCTCCCTCGCCGAGGCCGTGGAGGCGCTGTTCGCACGCGACCGCCGCGCCGTGGGCGCCGCCGCCCGCGCGCGCGCCGTCGAGCGCTACGGCTGGGACGCCACCTTCCGCGGCCTGCTCGGCCTCTACGGCGAGCTGACGGGGCGCGCCTCGGCCGAAGTGGTGCCTCTGCCCTTCGGCCGCTGACCCACCGGCCGGGACGGCCCGCGCCCGCTCACACCCCATCAACCCGGACCTGTCACTCCTGAAGCTCGGACGAGGGGCGAGGCGGGCGTGGCGAAGGCGCAGTTCCACCGCGGGCAGCGGGTGTGGGTGGAGTCGGTGGGCGCCTGGGCGTCGATCGAGAAGCTCGAACCTGTGTGGGCCAAGGGCTTCGACGAGCCCGTGCGGATCACCTACGACGTCGGCCTCGGCCGCGAGTTCCAAGCCCACGAGCTGCGCGCCGAGGGCGGGGAAGAGGCGGGCGCGGCCGGCGCGGAGTGGCGCCTGTTGCGGGCCCGCAACAAGTGGCAGAACCCCGGCGACTGCTCCCACCACCCGCACCCCGGCACCTTCCCCGTGGTGGTCACCGACACGGCCGACTGGGGCGGCTGGCGCACCCCGGGCGCCGAGTACGACCGCGACCCGCAACGCATCGAGCGGCAGGCGCGCCTGATCTGCGCCGCGCCGCGCCTGATGGAGCTGGCGCGCGCCCTTCAGATGCTCGTCGAAGAGTCGCCCGACGACGCGCCGGAGGAGATCTCCTCCCTGGCCCGGAGCGCCGCCGGGCTGCTGCGTGAGATCACCGCCGAGCCCGACGCGAGGCCGGCCGGGATGCGCCCGCCCGCGCCGCCCCGCGCCGCCTGAGGTCGCGCGGGCGGCCTGGAACGGGGCCGGGCCGGCCGCTACATCGGGGCATGCGCACCGAAGAGCCCCGCCCTGTCCGCTTGGCCGACTATCGGCCCTTCCCCTTCGCGGTGGACACGGCCGAGCTCGCCTTCGACCTGCACCCGAACGCCACGCGCGTGAAGGCGAAGCTCGCCGTGCGCCGCACGGCCGAGGGCCCGATGGTGCTGGACGGCGTGCGGCTGAAGCTCGTCTCCCTCGCGGTGGACGGCCGCGCCCTGGACGCCGGCGCCTACGCCCTCACCCCCGAGACGCTGACCCTCGCCGACGCGCCGGACGCGTTCACGCTCGAGACGGAGGTGGAGATCGACCCCGCCGCGAACACGGCGCTGGAGGGTCTCTACATGTCCGCAGGCCGCTTCTGCACCCAGTGCGAGGCGGAGGGCTTCCGCAAGATCACCTACTGGCCCGACCGACCGGACGTGCTCAGCGTCTTCACCGTGCGCGTGGAGGCCGACCGCAGCTACGAGCGCCTGCTCTCCAACGGCAACCTCGTGGAGAGCGGCGACGCGGGCCAGGGCCGCCGCTTCGCCGTGTGGAACGATCCTTTCCCCAAGCCCTGCTACCTGTTCGCCCTGGTGGCCGGCGAACTGGACGTGCTGGAGGACCGCTTCACCACCGCCTCCGGCCGCACGGTGGACCTGCGCATCTACGTCGACCCGGGCATGGGCGCCCGCGCCGCCTACGCCATGGACAGCCTGAAGCGCGCCATGCGCTGGGACGAGACGGAGTACGGCCGCGAGTACGACCTCGACCTTTTCATGATCGTCGCCGTGCGCGACTTCAACTTCGGCGCCATGGAGAACAAGGGGCTGAACATCTTCAACAGCTCGCTCCTGCTCGCCGACCCCGAGACCGCGACCGACAACGACTACGAACGCATCGAGGCGGTGGTCGCCCACGAATACTTCCACAACTGGACGGGCGACCGCATCACCTGCCGCGACTGGTTTCAGCTGTGCCTTAAGGAGGGGCTGACCGTCTACCGCGACCAGGGATTCTCCGCCTCGCAGCGCGGGGCGGCGGTGCAGCGGATCAAGGAGGTGCGCACCCTGCGCGCCCGCCAATTCCCCGAGGACGCCGGCCCCCTGGCCCACCCGGTGCGTCCGCAAAGCTACCTCAAGATCGAGAACTTCTACACCGCCACGATCTACGAGAAGGGTGCCGAGCTGATCGGCGTCATGCGCACCCTGATCGGCGACGAGGCCTTCCGGGCCGGCATGCGCCTCTACTTCGAGCGGCAGGACGGCCGGGCGGCCACCATGGAGGACTTCTGGGCCTGCTTCGCCGAAGCGTCGGGTCGAGACATCTGCGCCTTCCAGCGCTGGTACGCCCAGGCCGGCACCCCCGCCCTCGAGGTGGACGCCGTCTATGACGCCGCGACGCGCGCGCTGAAGCTGACGCTGGAGCAGACCACGGCGCCCACCGCCGCCTCGCCGTCGCCCGTCGCCCTGCCGATCCCGGTCCGCATCGGCCTCTTGGACGCGCATGGCGCGCCGCAGAGCTTCGCGGTCGAGGACGGAGCTCCCGTCGCAGAAGCCGTGGTGACGCTCGACGGAGCCCGGGCGGAGGTGGAGCTGCGCGGCGTGGAGCGGCCGCCCGTGCTCTCGGCCCTGCGCGGCTTCTCCGCCCCCGTGCGGATGACGGTGGACGAGCCGGAGAAGGACGTCCACGTCCGCCTCGCCGCCGACCCCGACCTGTTCAACCGCTGGGAGGCGGGCCAGGGCCTCGCCCGGCGCCTCCTGATCGCGCGGGCGGCCGGTGCGCCCGACGAGGTGAACGAGGAGCGTTTCGCCGAGGCCCTCGGCCGCGCCCTGGCCGACGACGGCGCCCCGCACGCCTTCAAGGCGCTGCTGCTGGCGCTTCCCTCCGAGACCGAGATCGCCCTCGCCATGACGCCCGCCGCCGACCCGGCCGCCATCCACGAGGCGCGCGAGCTCCTGCGCGGCCGCCTGGCGGTGCACCTCGGCGCGACCCTGAACGGGCTGCACACCACCCTGCAGTCGCAGGGCGCGTTCAGCCCCGACGCGGCGGAGGCCGGCCGCCGCGCCCTGCGCAACGCGGTTCTCGACCTGCTCACGGCCGACCGCAGCGCCGAGACGGCCGAGCGCGCCCGCGGCCACTTCGAAGCCGCCGCCAACATGACGGACGCGATCGGCGGCCTGAACGCCCTCTGCGAGGTCGGCGGAGAGGCGTTCGACGCCGCGCTGACCGCCTTCCACGACAGGTGGAGCGCCGAGCCGCTGGTGATCGACAAGTGGTTCGCCGTGCAGGCGCGGGATCCGTCGGAGGGCGCGCTGGGCCGCGTCATGGGCCTCCTGGTCCATCCGGACTTCGAGGGCAGGAACCCCAACCGCCTGCGCGCCCTCGTGGGCGTCTTCGCCCGCGCCAACCCGGCCCGCTTCCACGCGCCCGACGGCGGCGGGCACCGGTTCGTCGCCGACGAGATCCTGGCCTTGGACGCCCTCAATCCCATGGCGGCCGCCAGCCTGCTGGAGCCGTTCTCCGCCTGGCGCCTCTACGTCCCCGCCGTGGCCGACAGCCTGCGCGCCGAGTTGGGGCGCATCGCCGCGCATCCGGGGCTGTCCAGGAACGTGGGCGAGCTCGCCGGCAAGGCGCTGGCGGGCGGCTGAGGACCGGCCGCCTTCCCTGAGTCCAAGCGTCGCGCCCCGTGACAGGGGCGGGCGACGCAGCCTAGATTCCAGGCGATCAGGGGAGGGACCGGCTTGGGCGGCCGTGAACGCACGCGCGCCGAAGCGAAAGGCGGGCCGGGAGCGGGGAGCGCGCCGGGCGCCGCCACCGCCGCCTGCGTGGCGCTGCTCGTCCTGACCACCGCGTGGAGCGTCCTGCAGCTGTCCGGCCGCGACGCGACGCCCGGCGCGGCGGAGCGCCGGGCGC
>CAXTCO010000164.1:0-5531 GCA_964242255.1 uncultured Caulobacteraceae bacterium
AAGCGCTCCTACCTCGACTACGCCATGAGCGTGATCGTCAGCCGCGCCCTGCCGGACGCGCGCGACGGCCTGAAGCCCGTGCACCGCCGCATCCTGTACTCCATGCAGGAGCTCGGCATGACGCCCGAGCGCGCCTACTCCAAGTGCGCCCGCGTGGTCGGCGACGTGCTCGCCCGCTTCCACCCCCACGGCGACCAGAGCGTCTACGACGCCCTGGTGCGCATGGCGCAGCCCTTCTCCATGGGGCTGCCCCTGGTGGACGGGCAGGGCAACTTCGGCTCGGTGGACAACGATCCGCCCGCCTCCATGCGCTACACCGAGTGCCGCATGACGCGCGCCACCATCGCGCTCCTGGCCGACATCGACCGCGACACGGTGGACTTCCGCCCCAACTACGACGGGCGCGAGCTGGAGCCGACGGTGCTGCCGGCGCGCATCCCCAACCTCCTGGTCAACGGTTCGGGCGGCATCGCGGTGGGCATGGCCACCAACATCCCGCCGCACAACCTGGGCGAGATCGTCGACGCGTGCCTGGCCATGATCGACGACCCGGGCGTCTCCACCGAGCGCCTGCTGGAGATCGTGCCCGGGCCGGACTTCCCCACCGGCGGCGAGATCATCGGCCGCTCCGGCTCGCGCCAGGCGCTGATGAGCGGCCGCGGCTCGGTGATCCTGCGCGGCAAGAGCCACGTGGAGGAGCTGCGGCAGGGGCGCGAGGCCATCGTCTTCGACGAGATCCCCTACCAGGTGAACAAGGCCGCCGTGGTCGAGCGCATCGCCGAGCTGGTGCGCGAGAAGCGGATCGAAGGCGTCAGCGACCTGCGGGACGAAAGCTCCCGCCAGGGCATGCGCGTCGTGATCGAGCTGAAGCGCGACGCCTCGGCCGACGTGGTGCTGAACCAGCTGCACCGCTACACGGCGCTGCAGATCTCCTTCGGCGTGAACGCTCTGGCGCTGAACCGGGGCCGCCCGGAGCAGATGCCGCTGCGCGACATGCTGACCGCCTTCGTCGATTTCCGCGAGGAGGTCGTGGTGCGGCGCACCAAGTTCGACCTCGGCAAGGCCCGCGACCGCGGGCACGTGCTGGTGGGCTTGGCCATCGCCGTGGCCAACATCGACGAGTTCATCCGCATCATACGCTCGTCGGCCAACCCGGCGGAGGCGCGCGAGCGGCTGACGGCGGTGGACTGGCCGGCGGCCGACATGCTGCCGCTGATCGCCCTGATCCAGGACCCGCGCACGGTGGTGAAGGACGGGGGCGTGGTGCGCCTCTCCGACGAGCAGGCGCGCGCCATCCTGGCCCTGACCCTGTCGCGCCTGACGGGCCTCGGCCGCGAGGAGATCTTCGAGGAGGCGGGCGAACTGTCCGGCTCCATCCAAGGCTGGCTGGAGCTCCTGGGCTCGCGCGAGAAGATCATGGCCGTGGTGCGCGACGAGCTCTTGGAGGTGCGCGAGCGCTTCGCGATCCCGCGCCGCACGCAAATCGTGGAGGGCGAGGCCGAGTTCGAGGACGAGGACCTGATCCCGCGTGAGGACATGGTCGTCACCGTCACCCACGGCGGCTACGTCAAGCGCACGCCGCTCAGCGCCTACCGCACCCAGCACCGGGGCGGGAAGGGCAAGAGCGGCATGAACATGAAGGAGGAGGACGCGATCACCCGCGTGTTCTCCGCCTCGACCCACGCGCCGGTGCTGTTCTTCAGCTCGGAGGGCAAGGTCTACAAGCTCAAGGTGTGGAAGCTGCCGAACGCCGCCGCCAACGCGCGCGGCCGCAGCTTCAACAACCTCCTGCCCATCGAGAACGGCGAGCGCATCACCTCCATCCTGCCCCTGCCGGAGGACGAGGCGCAGTGGGAGACGCTGGACGTGATGTTCGCCACCACCACGGGGGGCGTGCGTCGAAACAAGCTGAGCGACTTCACCAACGTGAACCGCGCCGGCAAGATCGCCATGAAGCTGGACGAGGGCCAGCACATCGTCGGCGTCGGCCTGTGCTCGCCGGGGCAGGACGTGTTCCTGACCACCGCCGGCCGCCGCTCCATCCGCTTCGAGGTGGGCGACGTACGCGTGTTCGCCGGGCGCGACTCCACCGGCGTGCGGGGCATCCGCCTGGCGGAAGGCGACGAGGTGATCAGCATGACCATCCTGCGCCACGTGGAGGTGTCGGGCGTGGAGCGCGCCGCCTACCTGCGCCACGCCGCCGCCGGGCGCGCCGCCCGCGGCGAGGAGGCGGACGCGGAGGGTCTGGAGGCGGAAGCCGCCGAGATCGAGGCCGAGGAGGGCGTCGACGAGGCCGCCGAGGGCGCCGTGCCGCTCGAACGCCTGCTGGAGCTGGAGGCGGCCGATCAGCTGATCCTCACGGTCAACGAGCGCGGCATGGGCAAGCGCACCTCGGCCTACGACTACCGCACCACCGGGCGTGGCGGGCAGGGGCTGAACGTCTGGTCCACCCGCTCGACGGACAAGCTCGCCGCCAGCTTCCCGGTGGAGGACGGCGACGAGCTCCTGCTGGTCACCGACGCAGGCCAGCTGATCCGGACGAGCGTGGACGCCGTGTCGATCCGCTCGCGCGCGGCGGGTGGCGTGTACGTGCTGCGTACGGACAAGGCGGAGCGCGTGGTCAGCGTGGAGCGGTTGGAGGCCGCCGGCGACGACGCGGGCGTTGAGGCGGGCGGCGACGCCGAAGACGAGGCCGGGTGAGCGGGGCGGCGGCCGCCCTGCGCGCCGGCGTCCTCGCGCTCGTCGGGGCGGCGCTGCTGTTGGCGGCGGCCGCGCTCGCCTGGCGGACGCACGGGTTCCTGGCCCGCGCCCAGAGCGCGCCGGGCGTGGTCACCCGCCTGCTCGCCGGCCCCAGCCATCCGCAGGTGCGCTTCACCACCGCCGCCGGCGAGACGGTCGAGACGCCCCAGGGCGGGCTGATCTTCGGCTACGCGCCCGGCCGCGCGGTGCGCGTCCGCTACGACCCCGCCGAGCCCCGCGCCAGCGCGCGGCTGGACGATGCGGGCGCGCTGTGGGGGCCGGCGCTGCTGCTGGCGGCGATCGGTCTCGCGCTGCTGGCCGCCGGCGGGCTCCCGCTGCTTCAGGGATCGAGGGGAGCGGCGGGATGATCGGCATCAGGGGGCGCAGCGCCTGGACCTCCGTCACCTCCTCCACGGGCGGGATCGGCGTCGCCGCTGCTCGCCTTCGCCATCTCCCGCGCCGGGGCCGTGCTGCTGACCGCGGGCCTCAACGTGAGCGTCCAGGCGGGGGCGGGCGTCGCCGCCTTCGCGGGCCACCTGCGCTGACCGCTCCGGCCGCCCGTCGCCTGTGGACGGCGGGACGGCCATACTGTCATGTGCGCGCGCCTTGACCGCCAGGAGCGCCGTGCCCCGTCCATGACCCGCGTCGGCCTCTACCCCGGCACCTTCGACCCCATCACCAACGGCCACCTCGACATCATCGGCCGCGCCGTGAAGCTGGTGGACCGGCTGGTGGTCGGCGTGGCGACCAACGTCGGCAAGGGGCCGATGTTCTCCGTGGAGGAGCGGGTCGCGCTGGTGCTGGAGGAGACCGCCTCCCTGCGGGGGCGCGCGGAGATCGTGGCCCTACCCTTCTCCGGCCTGCTCATGCACTTCGCCGAGGAGGTGGGGGCCTCGCTGATCGTGCGGGGCCTGCGGGCCGTCGCGGACTTCGAGTACGAGTTCCAGATGACGGCCATGAACCAGCAGCTGAACCGGGAGATCGAGACCGTGTTCCTGATGGCCGACCCGCGCCACCAGGCCATCGCTTCGCGCCTGGTGAAGGAGATCGCCAAGCTGGGCGGAGACGTCGCGCCGTTCGTCACGCCGGGGGTGGCCGCCCGGCTCCGGGAGAGAGTCCACGCATGATCCGCTGCGCCGCCGCTCCGGCCGCCGCCCTTGCCGCCGTCCTCCTCGCCGCGGGCGCCCCCGGCCGCGCGCAGGCGCCCGGCGGGCCCGGTCCCGCCGCCGTGCCGGGCGTCGCCTACAGGCCGGTGGACCCGGAACGCCTGCTGGTGGTGGACACCAACAAGGGCCGCATCATCGCCGAGCTCTCGCCGGAGGCCGCGCCCAACACGGTGGCCCGCGTGCAGGCGCTGGCGCGCGCGCACTTCTACGACGGCCAGACCTTCTTCCGCGTGATCGACGACTTCATGGACCAGACGGGCGACCCCAAGAACACGGGCGAGGGCGGCTCCGACCAGCCCAACCTGAAGGGCGAGTTCACCTTCCGCCGCGGCCCCGCCGGCTACGCCAGCGTGGCCCAGCCCGCGGGCGGCGACGACGGCTACGTGGGCGCGCTGCCCGTGCACGGCCAGTCGAGCGCGCTGGCGGCCATGACCAAGGACGGCGAGGTGAGCGCCTGGGGCGCCTTCTGCCCCGGCGTGCTCGGCATGGCGCGCGACGCCGACCCGGACAGCGCCAACAGCCAGTTCTTCTTCATGCGCGGCCCCTATCCGTCTCTGGAGAAACGCTACACCGCCTTCGGCCGCGTGCTGGCGGGGCAGGACGTGGTGCTGGCGGTCAAGACGGGCGAGCCCGTCGCCGCCCCGCAGGACCGCATGACGCGCGTGCGCCTCGCCAGCGACCTGCCGCCCTCCGAGCGCGTGGTCGTGAGCCGCGAGGACCCGACGGCCGCCACCTTCGCCGCCGAAGTCGCCCGCGTGCGCGCCCAGAAGGGCGCCGACTTCTCCGTGTGCGACGTGGCCCCGCGGGTGAAGGTCGGGTGAGCGACGCCGCGGCGGACCCCCTGAGCCAGGTCGCCGTCGACGAGGCCGAGCGCACCTTCCGGCGCCGGATCCTCGCCGCCCTGGCCGCGGCCGCCGTCTCCCTGCTGGTGATGGTGGCCGTGTCGCTGCTGCTCTACCAGCGCGGCGTCTCCAGCAACGCCTGGGTGGAGCACACCTACGCGGCCGAGTCGAAGATCAGCGCGCTGGCCACCGACATCGAGCGGCTGGAGACCTCCCGCCGCGGCTACCTGCTGAGCCCGCGCGACACCCTGTGGCGCGTCTACGTGGAGACCCGCGGCGCGCTGCGCCCCGCGGCGGCGGACTTGGCGGAGTTCACCTCCGACAACCCCGTGCAGGCGCGCAACAGCGCCCGCCTGAGCGACCTCCTGGAGCAGAAGCTGCAGCAGATGCGCTCCAGCATCGAGCTCGCCCACGACGGCGACCTGGAGAAGGCGCGCGACAACTTCACCCACGACCAGACCCTGCGGCTGACCTCCCAGCTGCGCGCGGTGATCGCGGCCATGCTGGGCGAGGAGCGGCGCCTGCTGGCGTCGCGCACCGATACGGTGGCGGCCAACGGCCGCTGGCTGCTGCTCACCGTCGTGATGACGGCGGCCCTCCTGGCCGCCATCGCTACGGGCGTCATGGTGCTGATGCGCCGCTTCGCCGAGGAGCTCACCCGCAGCCAAGCCGCCCTGCGCAGCCTGAACGTCGGGCTGGAGGACGCCGTGCGCGACCGCACCGCCGACCTGCAGCGCGCCAACGACGAGATCCAGCGCTTCGCCTACATCGTCAGCCACGACCT
>CAXTCO010000165.1:0-5518 GCA_964242255.1 uncultured Caulobacteraceae bacterium
CCCCTGCACGACGGCGCGGTGGTGCTGGCCGGCGGCGACGGCGGCCCCCGCGTCGCGGAGGTCGCGGGCACGCCCCTGGACGGCGGGGCGGTGCTCCTGACCTTGCGCCCGCTGGACGACGAGGCGCCGCGCCGCACGGCGGAAGGCCTGTCCGCCGCCGCCGGCCTGGGCCGCACGCTGGCGCACGAGATCAAGAACCCCCTCGCCGGCATCCGCGGGGCCGCTCAGCTCCTGGCCGCCGCCGTGGGCGGGGAGGACCGCGCCCTGGCCAAGCTGATCGTGGACGAGACGGAGCGCGTGCGCCGCCTGATCGACAGGGTGGAGGCCTTTTCCGACGCCCGCGCGCCCGCGCGCCGCCCCGTCAACCTCCACGCCGTGCTCGACCGGGTGAGGCGGCTGGTGGAGAGCGGAGCGGGTCCCGCCGTGCGCTTCCGCGAGCGCTACGACCCCTCCCTCCCGCCGGCGGAGGGCGACGAGGACCAGCTGGTGCAGGTGGTGCTCAACCTCGTCAAGAACGCCGCGGAGGCCGCTTCCCAGCCCGGCCGGCCCGGCGAGATCACCCTGACCACCGCTTGGCGGCAGGGCGCCCGCACGCCGCGGCCGGACGGCTCGGGGCTGCGCGCCACGCCCCTGGAGCTGCGGGTGGAGGACGACGGGCCGGGCGTCGACCCGGCCCTGCGCGCCCGCCTGTTCGATCCCTTCGTCACCGGCAAGCCGCACGGCGAGGGCCTCGGCCTGACGCTGGCCGCCAAGATCGCCTCCGATCACGGCGGCGCCCTCGACTTCACGTCCGAGCCCGGCCGCACCGTCTTCCGCCTGCGCCTGCCCGCCGCCCCCCTCCCGCTCTCCGAGGAGACCGCATGAGTCCCGCCTCGCCCAAGGTGCTCGTCGCCGACGACGACGCCTCCATCCGCCTGGTGCTGAGCCACGCCCTCACGCGCGCGGGCTACGAGGTGCGCGCCACCGGCGCAGCGGGCACCCTGCTCAAGTGGGCGCAGGACGGGGAGGGCGACCTGATCGTCACCGACGTGGTCATGCCCGACGAGAACGTGTTCGACGTGCTGCCCCGCATCCGCCGCGCCCGCCCCGGCCTGCCCATCATCGTGATGAGCGCGCAGAACACGCTCCTGACCGCCGTGGCCGCCGCCGAACGCGGGGCGTTCGAGTACCTGCCCAAGCCGTTCGACCTCGACGACCTTGTCGACGCCGCGCGCCGCGCCCTGCAGCCCGCCGGCCGCGCGCCCCGCGCGCCGGCGCGCTCCGCCCGCGACGAGCGCTCGCCCCTGACGGGCCGCTCGGCCGCCATGCAGGCCGTCTACCGCGTGATCGCACGGCTGGTCGGGACAGACCTGCCCGTGCTGATCACCGGGGAGCCCGGCACCGGAAAGGGTTTGGCGGCGCGCGCACTGCACGAGCTCGGCCCCCGGCGCGACGCGCGCTTCGTCTCCGTGCGCACGGCCGGCCTCTCCGCCGAGCGGCTGGAGCGCGAGCTGATCGGCGAGGACGGCGCGGGCGGGGCGGCGGCCGCGGCGGCCGGAGGCGTGCTCCACCTCGCCGGAGTGGCGGATCTCGAGCCGGCCGCCCAGGCGAGGCTCGCCGCCGTGCTCGACGGGCTGGACGGCGGCCGCGTGCGGGTGGTCGCGACCACCGGCGACGATCCGGCCCGCCTGCTGGCGGAGGGCCGCCTGCGCCGCGACCTGCACGACCGCCTGGCCGTGGCCGTGCTGCGCATGCCTCCGCTGCGCGAGCGTCCGGAAGACGTGGACGACCTCGCCCGCGGCGCCCTCGCCCGCGCCTCGAGACCCGGCGAGCCGCGTCCGTTCACGGCCGGCGCCCTCGACCTCTTGCGCGAGCACCCCTGGCCCGGCAACGTGCGGGAGCTGGACAACGTCGTGCGCCGCGCGGCGGCCATGAACGCCACGGGGGCGCTGACCGCCGCCATGATCGCCGCGGAACTTCCCGCCGCCCCGCCCGTCGCGGCGTGCGCCTCCGGGGCTGGGGCGGAGGGCGGCGTCGACGCGCGCCTGGAGCAGGCGGTCGCCGCCGCCTTCGCCGAAGGCGCGCCGCCGCCCGGCCTGCACGACCGCCTCGTGCAGGCCCTCGAGCGTCCGCTCCTGCGCACCGCCTTGGTGGCCAGCGGCGGCAACCAGATCCGCGCCGCCGAGTTGCTCGGCCTCAACCGCAACACCCTTCGCAAGCGCCTGCAGGAGCTTGGACTTCGCGCGAGGGAGTGAGGCGCCTGTCGGTGCGGTGGCGGTCGGGCGCGAGGCCCCGCATGCAGCTTCGCTGCAGCGCCCTGTTGCCAGCGGAGCACACAAGCGCCAGACTCGAGCCCGATGACCTTCGCCGGACATCCCGCGGCGCCGCCCGTGTCCGCCGCGTCCCCGGAGCATGCGCTCGACGTGCGCCTGTTCCGCGGGCGCGCCCGGACGGCCTACCTCGCCCTTTACGCGATCGCCGCCGTGGTGACGGCGGCGACCGTCTTCTCCGTCGCGGCGGGGGGCCGGGCGCGCGACCTCTCGGGCGCCAGCCGCACGGCGCTCCTCGTGCTCGCCCTCGACGTGCTGCTGGTGGCGGCCCTCGCGGCGGTGGGGGGCTGGCGGGCGCGCCGGCTGTTCGGGCCGCGGGCGCGCGACGCGGGCGTGCGCCTGCACCGCCGCTTCATCACCCTGTTCGCCGCGGCCGCCGTGATCCCCGCCGTGATCGTGGCGCTGTTCTTCAGCCTGCTGGTCACGCGCGGCGTGGAGAGCTGGTTCTCGTCGCGCGTGCGCACCGCGGTGGAGGACTCCGCCCGCGTGGCCCGCAGCTACCTGCGCCAGCAGGAGGACGCCACGCGCTCCAGCCTGACGCCCATCGCGGAAGACCTGAACCGCGCAGCCCCGTACTTCGCGCGCAGCCGTCTCGGCTTCGGCCGGCTCCTGCTCGAGGAACTGGCCAGCCGCGACCTGCAGGCCGTCTACCTGATCGACCACGAGGGCCGGGTGCTCGCCCGCGCCGAGCAGCCCGGCGCCCCCGCCTACCTCGCTCCGCCGCCCGACATGATGCGCGCCGCCCCGCGCGAGGCCATCCTGCGCCTGGACGCCGCCGACCTCGCCCGCGCCGTGTTCAGGCTGGAGGCCTACCCCGACGCCTTCGTCTACGTGGTGCGTCCGCTGGGCGCCGGAGTCGTGGCCCAGCTGCACCGCTCCTCGGACGCCGTGGCCGCCTACCGCGACGCGGAGGCCGCGCGCGGGCGCATCCAGGCCGTGTTCGTCCTGGCCTACGTGGCGACGACGCTCCTGGTGCTGATCGGCGCGGTGTCCGTGGGGGCCACGCTGGCGGCGCAGATCGCCGTGCCGGTGGCCCGCCTCGTGCAAGCCTCCGACAAGGCCGCCTCCGGCGACTTGTCCGCCCGCGTCGAGGAGGAGGACCAGCCGGAGGAGATCGCCCGGTTGTCCAAATCCTTCAACAGGATGACGGCGGACATTCAGGACCAGCAGCAAGCGCTGCGCACCGCCGGAGCCGAGGCCCGGAGCCGCTCCCGCTTCATCGAGGCCGTGCTCTCCGGCGTGAGCGCGGGCGTGGTGGGCCTGGACGGCGACGGCCGCGTGTCGGTGCTCAACGCCCGCGCGGCCACCCTGCTGGAGCTGGACGAGGCGGGCGCGCCGGGCCTCGTGCTCGCGGACGCCGCGCCCGAACTGCGGCCGGTGGTGGAGCGCGCGCTGCGCACCGGCGAGGCGGAGGCCGACGTCGATGTGGCGCGGGGGGCGGAGGCGCGGAGGCTGCGCGTGCGCGCCGCAGGCGGCCGGGGTTCCGGGCTGGTGCTGACCTTCGACGACATCACGCGCCTGCTCGCCGCCCAGCGCAGCGCCGCGTGGCGCGACGTGGCGCGGCGCATCGCCCACGAGATCAAGAACCCGCTGACGCCGATCCAGCTCTCCGCCGAGCGGCTGCGCCGCCGCTACCGCAAGACCATCGCCGAGCCGGAGCTGGAGACCTTCGACCGCTGCACGGACACCATCATCCGCCAGGTGGGCGACATCGGCCGCATGGTGGACGAGTTCTCCTCCTTCGCGCGCATGCCCGAGCCGCGCTTCGCCGGGGAAGACCTCGCCGAGCTGCTGCGCCAGGCCGCCTTCGCCCAGCGCGTCGCCTACCCCGCCGTCGCCGTGGAGCTCGCCGAGCCCGCGGCCACGCCGATCAGCGCGGACGGCCGCATGGTCGCGCAGGCCCTCACCAACGTGCTGAAGAACGCCGGCGAGGCGGTGGACGCACGGGTCTCGGCCGAGCCCGATCCGCCCGGCCGCATCCACGTGGCCCTGGAGGCGCGCGCCTGGGGTCCCGCCGTGGTGGTCGAGGACAACGGCGTGGGCCTGCCCTCCCGCAACCGCGCCCAGCTGGTCGAACCCTACGTGACCACGCGGGAGAAGGGGACCGGCCTCGGCTTGGCCATCGTCAAGCGCATCATGGAGGAGCACGGCGGCGAGCTCTGGCTCGGCGATTCGGTGCACGGCCGGGGCGCGCGGGTCGAGCTGCGCTTCCCGCCTTCGACGGCGAGGGCGTCCGCGGATCGGGGCGCGGAGGAGACCGCGATGGCGGCGGCGGAGTGAGGACGCATGGCGGCTGACATCCTGGTGGTCGACGACGAGGCCGACATCCGCGAGCTGGTGGCCGGCATCCTGGAGGACGAGGGCTACGCCGTGCGCACCGCCGCCGACTCCAACGGCGCGCTGGCCGCCTTCCGCGCCCGTCGCCCGTCGCTGCTGGTGCAGGACATCTGGATGCAGGGCGGCGGGCTGGACGGCCTGGAGATGCTCGACGCCGTCAAGGAGATCGACGCCGACCTTCCGGTGATCATGATCTCGGGGCACGGCACCATCGAGACCGCCGTCAGCTCGATCAAGCGCGGCGCGTACGACTTCCTGGAGAAGCCGTTCAAGTCCGACCGCCTGCTGCTGGTGATCGAGCGCGCGTTGGAGGCCGCCTCCCTGCGCCGGGAGAACAAGCGCCTGCGCGCCCAGGCCATCGCGCCCGACGGCATGGTCGGCCGCTCCGCCGCCGCCGCCCAGCTGCGCAACATGATCGCCCGCGTGGCGCCCACCAACAGCCGCATCCTGATCGCCGGCCCGCCGGGCTCGGGCAAGGAGCTGGCGGCGCGGCTGATCCACGAGAACTCGCCGCGCGCGCGGGGCGAGTTCGTGCCCATCGGCGCCGCGGGGGTCACGCCCGAGCGCATGGACTCCGAGCTGTTCGGCGAGGAGGGGGAGGGCGGGCGCCCCCGCAAGATCGGCGTGTTCGAGCGCGCCCACGGCGGCACCCTGTTCCTCGACGAGGTGGCCGACATGCCGCGCGAGAGCCAGGGCCGCATCCTGCGCGTGCTGGTCGAGCAGCGCTTCCGCCGCGTGGGCGGCGACGCCGACGTGCAGGTCGACGTGCGGGTGGTCTCCTCCACCAGCAAGGACCTGCGCGAGGAGATCGCCCAGGGCCGCTTCCGCGAGGACCTGTTCCACCGCCTGAACGTGGTGCCCGTGCGCGTGCC
>CAXTCO010000166.1:0-5506 GCA_964242255.1 uncultured Caulobacteraceae bacterium
GCACCAAGGCGGGGCCGGCCGACGCCTCCCAGCCGGGCGCCCGCAGCGCAAGGGCGCCGAGAAGGCCCGAGCCGTCCGTGTTGCGCGCCTCCACCGATCCGTCCGTCCCGAACAGCAGCACGTTGGCCGCGCCGGCGGCCTGCGCCGCCGCGTCCGCCCGGTCGGCGAGGGCCAGGGCGGCGGCCTTGAAGGGCAGCGTCACGTTGAGGCCGCGCACCGCGCCGCCGCGCAGGCCCTCCGCGAAGCGCCTGAAACCGTCCGGCGCGACGGGGAAGGGGACGTAGGCTGCGTCCAGCCCGGCCGCGGCGATCCAGGCGTTGTGGATCACCGGCGACAGGGAGTGGCGCACCGGCGCGCCCACGACGCCGGCCACGACGGCCGCACCCGTGACCCGTCCCCGCCCCGGCCGCGTCACGGGTCGAGCTCGCCGTGGCGGCGCAGCAGGTCGAGCAGCCCCAGCATGGGCAGGCCGAGCACGGCGAAGTGGTCGCCCTCCACGCGCGAGAACAGCTGCACCCCCAGGGCCTCGTACCAGTAGGCTCCGACGGAGGTGGTCAGCGCCTCACCCGCCTGCGCCATGTATCGGTCGAGGAAGGCGTCGCTGAACGGGCGCACGGTCATCCGCGCGGTCTTCACCTCGCGCCAGACCGGCGCGCCGCCCCGCGCCGCGACCACGGCCGCGTGCAGCAGGTGCGTGCGGCCGCGCAGGCGCAGCAGGTGCGCGCGCGCTTCCGACGCGTCCGCCGCCTTGTCGAACAGCTCGCCGTCGAGCTCCAGCACCGAGTCGCTGCCGACCACGAGCTCCGGCCGGCGTGCGGAGACGCGCACCGCCTTCAGCTCGGCCAGGGCATCCGCGACCTCCCGCGGGCGCACGCCCTCGGCCAGGAGCGAGGCCTTGGCCGCCGCCTCGTCCACGCCGGGCGCCACCGCCTCGAACGACACGCCGGCGTCGGTGAGGAGCTTGCGCCGCACCCCGCTGGTGGAGGCGAGCACGATCACGCCGGCCGCGGCGCGCGCGAGGACGGCATGACGTGGCTCGCCTTGCGCGCGTTGAGCAGGTTCAGCACGGCCGCGGCCGTCTCCTCCACCGATCGGCGCGACACGTCGATCACCGGCCAGCCGCAGCGCTCGAACAGGCGGCGGGCCGCCAGGGTCTCCTCGCGCACCCGGTCGGCCTCGACGTAGGCCGTCTCACGCCGCTCGTTCAGCGTCAGCAGGCGGTTGCGGCGGATCTGCACCAGCCGCTCGGGCGACACCACCAGCCCCACCACCAGCGGTCCCGTGAGCGTCTCCAACCCGGGCGGGACCGGCACGCCGGGGGCCAGCGGCACGTTGGCCGCGCGCACGCCGCGGTGCGCCAGGTAGATGCAGGTGGGCGTCTTGGAGGTGCGGCTCACGCCCACCAGCACCACGTCGGCCTTGGACAGGTCGCGCGCGCTCTGGCCGTCGTCGTGGGCGATGGCGAAGTCCAGCGTCTCGATGCGGTGGAAGTAGTCGTCGTCCAGGGCGTGCTGCTTGCCCACGCGGCTGGTCAGGGTGGCGCCCAGGTAGCGGCCCAGGGCGGCGGTCATGGGGTCGAGGGCGGCGATGCAGGGCGTGTCCAGCTCGCGGCAGCCGGCCTCCAGCAGGCCGCGCAGCTCGCGGTCGACGATGGTGTGCACCACCACGCCCGGCGCGTCCTCCACCTCGGCCAGCACCCGCTCCATCTGCCGCGGCGAGCGCACCAGCGGGTAGGCGTGCTCGATGGGGATCACCGCGTCGAAGCGCGCCGCCACCGCCCGCGCCATGGCCGCCAGGGTGTCGCCCGTCGAGTCCGACACCAGGTGCACGTGGAAGTAGGTGGCGAGGCCCGCGCTCATGCCCGCAGGAGCCGGTGGGGGACGGAAGGGGCGGGGTGCGGCATGCCGGCTGGGGAGGATCTCGGGGACGGCGGCGCCCCGGACCCGGTGGAGGGCTGTGGACGACGACGGACCAAAGCGCATCGCGCCGCCCGCGCCAACCCGCTCGGTGGGTGGGCGGGGTGCGCGGGGGCCTGCGCATCCGCGGCGGGGACGGGCGGATCGACAGGGTGCGACGTCCTGGCGCGGCCGGCGGCGCCGTCCACCGCCCTCGCCGCGGGCCGGCGTCTCGGCGTTAAGGATTCGTCAACGTCCTCCACAGGCTGGGGGCGCGCGTTCACAGAGGTTAAGGAAGTGTGAACATCCGCCGGGCGGCCGGAGCGGAACCGCCGGCGGTCCCCGCCCTCCACCGCTCCTCCTGTTCCCTCCAGGAGTCTTCTCTATCGAGAAGGAAAGACGGCTTGGCTGCGCGGCGGTGGCGGCGGCTTGAGCGGGCGGGGCGGGCGGGCTTTAACGGCGGGGATGCCTTCGCCCTCCGCCCCGCCCGCCGCCGCGGCCATCCCTGGGCCGGCGCCCCGCCTGCTGCGGGCGCTCGCCGGCGAGACCCTGGACCGGCCGCCCGTGTGGTTCATGCGCCAGGCGGGGCGCTACCTGCCGGAGTATCGCGAGATGCGGGGGCGGGCGCCGGACTTCGTCGCCTTCTGCCTCGACCCGCAGGCCGCGGCGGAGGTGACGCTGCAGCCGATGCGGCGCTTCCCGTTCGACGCCGCCATCGTCTTCGCCGACATCCTGCTGATCCCCCGCGCCCTGGGTCAGGAGGTCTGGTTCGAGGCCGGCGAGGGGCCGCGCCTGGGCGCGCTGCCGCCCGTGGAGGCGTTGCGCGAGCGGGTGGAGGGCGCGGCCGGCGAGCTTCAACCCGTGTGCGAGACCCTGCGCCGGGTGCGCGAGGCGCTGGAGCCCGGCCGCGCCCTGATCGGCTTCGCCGGGGCTCCGTGGACGGTGGCCACCTACATGCTGCAGGGCCGAGGCGGCGAGCGCGACGGCGCGATCGCCAAGGCGTACGCCGAGCCGGAGCGGATCGACGCCCTGCTGGCGGTGCTGACGGAGGCCACCGCCCGCTACCTCGCCGCCCAGGCGCAGGCGGGCGCCCAGGCGCTGCAGATCTTCGAGAGCTGGGCGGAGGGCCTGGCGGAAGACCTGTTCGAGCGCCTGGTGCTCGCGCCCCACGCCCGGCTCGTGGCGCGGCTGCGCGAGCTCGGCTGCGGGACGCCGCTGATCGGCTTCCCACGGGGAGCGGGGGCGCTGCTGGAGCGGTACGCGGAGGACGTCCCCGTCCAGGGCGTGGGGCTCGACACCCAGACGCCCGCCCTGCTCGGCCGGCGCATCCAGGCCGGCGGCCCCGGCGCGGGCCCCGGTGCGGGCAAGGCGGTGCAGGGCGCCCTCGACCCGCTGCTCCTGCGCGCGGGCGGCCCGGCGCTGACGCGCCGGGTGACGCGCCTCCTGGAGCAGTGGGGCTCGGGGCCCTACGTCTTCAACCTCGGCCACGGCATCCTGCCCGACACGCCGATCGCGCACGTGGAGGCCGTGCTCGGCCAGGTGACCGGCCAGGTCGCCGCATGAGCGCACCCCGCCGCAAGGTCGCGGTCGTGCTGTTCAACCTCGGCGGCCCCGACGGGCCGGAGGCGGTGCGCCCCTTCCTGTTCAACCTGTTCAACGACCCCGCGATCATCGGCCTGCCCTGGCCCGCGCGCCCGCTGCTGGCCGCCCTGATCTCGTCGCGCCGCAGGGCGGAGGCCGGAGCCAACTACGCGCTGATGGGAGGCGCCTCGCCCCTGCTTCGCGAGACGCAGGCGCAGGCCCGCGCCCTGGAGGCCGAGATGACCGCCGTCGGCCCGCAGGGCGACGAGGTGCGCGCCTTCATCGCCATGCGCTACTGGAAGCCGTTCACGGAGGAGACCGCCCGCGCCGTCGCCGACTGGGCGCCGGACGAGGTGGTGCTGCTGCCCCTCTACCCGCAGTTCTCCACCACCACCTCCGCCTCGTCGCTGAAGCTGTGGGCGCGGCGCTACCGGGGGCCGGGCCGCGTGCGCACCGTGTGCTGCTTCCCCGAGCTGGAGGGCTTGGCCGAGGGCTACGCCCGCTCCGTGGAGGCGACGTGGGAGGCCGCGGGCCGACCCGCGGGCGTGCGCGTCCTCTTCAGCGCCCACGGCCTGCCCGAGCGCGTGATCGAGGGCGGCGACCCCTACCAGTGGCAGGTGGAGCGGACCGCCGCCGCCATCGCCGCCCGCCTGTCGGCCCGCTGGGACGGCCCGCTCGACTGGCGTGTCTGCTACCAGAGCCGCGTCGGCCCGCTGAAGTGGATCGGCCCCGCCACGCCCGACGCCGTGCGCGAGGCGGTGGCGGAGGGGCTGGGCGTGCTGCTGGTCCCCGTCGCCTTCGTCTCCGAGCACGTGGAGACGCTGGTGGAGCTCGACCGCGAATACGCCGAGCTGGCGCACGGGCTGGGCGCCCCGCACTACCTGCGCGCGCCCACCGTCAGCGTCATGCCCGACTTCATCGGCGGCCTGGCGGCCGTGGTGGAGCGCGCCCTCGGCCGCGCAGGCGGCGTGGAGAGCCACGACGGCGCCCGCATCTGCCCCGCCCGCTGGACCCGCTGCCCGGCCGACGGGCCCGCCCCCGCCGAGCGGGCGCCGCAAAGAGCCGCCGCCGCATGACGCACTGGACCTGGGGCACGACCTACGACTGGCTGCGCGGCCTGCACATCCTGGCGGTCATCGCCTGGATGGCGGGCCTGCTCTACCTGCCGCGCCTCTACGCCTACCACACGCGCGCCGAGCATGGCTCGCAGATGGACGTCACCTTCCAGGAGATGGAGCGCAAGCTGCTGCGCATCATCGTCAACCCGGCAGGCGCCGCGGCCCTGGCGCTCGGCCTCGCCCTGATCTGGTACGACGCCACCTACCTGCGCGGCGGCTACGGCTTCCTGGGCGCGCCGTGGATGAGCGTGAAGCTGACGGGCGTGGTGCTGATGTTCGCCTGGCACGGCTACCTGGCCGGCGCGCGCAAGAAGATCGCGGCGGGGACCAGCCCGCGCACCGGCCGCTTCTGGCGCATGACCAACGAGATCCCCTTCGTGCTGGCGGTCTTCATGGTGCTGGCGGTGACGACGGAGTTCGGGCGGCGGTGAGGCGTCAGCCCGCCTTCCACGGGATCTCCGCCGGCCCGCCCGGCGCCCGCCCGGCCTCGATGGCCTCCAGCAGCTGTTCCAGCGCGCCGATCCCGTCGGCCTCCGCGGCGGGCTTGTCCCAGCGGATGCGCGCGATGCGGGGGAAGCGCATGGCCACACCCGACTTGTGGCGGGTGGAGCGCTGCAGCCCCTCGAACGCCACCTCCAGCACCAGGCCGAAGCCCCGGTCGGCGCGCACCGAGCGCACGGGGCCGAAGCGCTCCACCGTGTGGTCGCGCACGAACTTGTCGAGCTGCTTCAACTCCGCGTCGGTGAAGCCGCTGTAGGCCTTGCCCACGGGCGTGAGCGCCCCGTCCTTCCACACGCCGAAGGTGTAGTCGCTGTAGAAGGACGAGCGCCTCCCGTGGCCGCGCTGGGCGTACATCATCACCGCGTCGACGGTGAACGGGTCGCGCTTCCACTTGAACCACGGCCCTTTCGG